>JAWBXD010000009.1:0-22926 GCA_038868055.1 Bathyarchaeia archaeon | reverse complement strand
CACATAACCAAAAACCTACTCGACATCCAAATACTACGCATAATAAACAAACAACCCACATGGGGATACCAAATAAAAAAGCAAATAGAAGCCATATCCGGACTAAAAATACGCCACGGAACCCTATACCCACTACTACAAAAACTAGAAAACAAAGGACTAATCACAAGCCAAAAACAACAACAAGGAAAACGCACAAGAAAAATATATACAACAACAGAAAAAGGAAAGGCCTTCCTAGAAAACTATCATGACTTATTGAAGAAACAAATAGAGAACAAAATATGATGAAATATATGAGTGCCAAAAATGAGCGAAAGAGCCGTTAAAAAAATATTAGCCGAACTAGAGAAAATTGGAAGAAAATCCTATGAAATTGCAAGAGAAACTATAATCAGAGAAAAGTTCGAGTATAGCCCCCTTAACGAGGCATTAAACTACTTTATGCAGGAATGGCGAAACTTTCATCATCCAGCGCTACTTGCTATAGCCTGCAAAGCTGTAGGGGGCAAACCTGGAAAAACTACGCTGATAGGAGCTGCACTAGTCCTTCTTACAGGGGCTGCAGACATCCATGATGATATCATAGATAAATCAAAAACGAAAGACTCAAAGGTAACGTTATTTGGTAGGTTCGGAAAGGATCTTTCCATCATTGCAGGAGATATACTATTTATTGAGGGGCTGACGATTCTAAACACGGCATGCAGAAATCTCAAAAAAGAGCATAGAGAAAGTGTGCAAATGCTTATTAAACAAGGTTTTTTTGAATTAGGAGCCGCAGAAGCGGAGGAAGTTAGTTTTAAAGGTAACTGGAACCTAGATCCAGAAAAACACTTGCACATAATCATGAAAAAAGCAGCTATCGCGGAGGCCGCCGCACGTGTTGGTGCATTGATAGGTGGTGCAACATTAGAGGAAGTTGAAGAATGGGGTAAGATTGGAAGACTGTTGGGTTCGTTAATGAATATTAGAAAAGAATTTGTAGACATTTTTGAAGTAGAAGAGCTTAAAAATAGAAGGGATAATGAATGTTTACCATTACCAGTGTTATATGCCATAAGTAACGAAAAAGTGAGAGAAAAAATAACTCGTTTACTCAAAAAAAAAGAGATAACAGAGGATGATGCAATGAATTTGGCGAAAATAGTTTTAGAAACCAGCGATGTTCAAAGGCTTAAGGCCTTTATGCAAAATTTGATGGAAACAGTATGCAAGCTGCTCAGCAAATATGAAAGAAAAAGCAAAAATACTAGCTTATTAAGCAAACTAGCGGAATCAGCTTTAATCGGTATTTGAAATCTACCACCATAATTTTGGAAAGGCAAACCTAACAGATTTTCTACGGGCCTTCATCCCTCTTCCTCATCTGTATTATTGTTCAACACCAAAACTTAAAAAGGTTGCGCATGTTTATTGAGACTCAATATTCAAAATAACAAATCCTTATCTTGGAATAACACCAATAAATCCAACGAGCGATAATGCGAAGGAAAACACTTTTTATTATACGAACAGATAACCGTATGAAGGCTAAATTAGGAAATATTACAATGATTGTCAATCTATTTGTTTGGTACTATTATGCTTCCGCAGTTTTAAGAGGTGCTGCAGAAAGAATACATCTTAATCATTTGGAGAAACTAATTTTGAATTTTAGCTTTTTCTCGATAATAGTTGTCTCTATGTTAATAGGTGTCTACTTTTCGGGCAGATTAATCAGGTTAAAACGTTTTCTTCTATTATGGAATTTAGCTGGTGTTTTTTCTTCATTAGCGCTTTTAATTTTAGAAAACACATCCACAACAATCTTCAACATCTTATTCCTTTTAGCTTTAGTAGGCGCTTCGTTTGGTTTAGGTTTTCCTTCTTGCATGCGTATCTTCGCGAACACAACTGAAGAGAAAAATAGAGCACGGTTTGGGGGCGTGATAATTTTTTTTATGCTCTTGGGGTTGTTTGCTTTTGGGTTCATAATATCTACAAACTTATTTTTGAATGCGTTGATCCTAGCCGCTTTCAGATCATCAGGTTTGATAAGTTTTCGTTTTCTTGACGCTTTTTTGAATAATGAACAGCAGAAAGGGGAGGCCTTTAAATCTCTATCTATAAAAGAAAAAACGGTGCTACTTTACCTTTCTCCATGGAGCGCATTTTCACTTGTTAATTATTTGGGCTGGCCTATATGCAGCAAAATTTACGGCGAAGGCTTTGTTTATTCCTCAGCTCTCGTAAGTGGTATAATAACCGTATTTTTTGCTCTAATATCCGGCTTTCTCGCAGACAACGCTGGGCGGAAAAAAATTCTCATCGCAGGTTTTATAACATTCGGAGTTGGATACGCAATGCTTGGAATAAACCCATACAACATTTATGCGTGGTATTTTTACACACTTGCCGATGGAGTTGCGTGGGGGATATTTTACGTAATTTTTTGGTTCACAATCTGGGGGGACCTAGCTCATGGACAACCAAGTGAAAAGTATTATGCTGTCGGCATAATGCCATATATGTTATCAGGCTTTTTGAACGAAACCTTAGGCCCGTTGATAATACACGCTATATCAGAATACGCGATTTTCTCATTTGCTGCATTATTTCTGTTTCTTGCGGTTGTTCCTTTGATGTTTGCCCCTGAGACTTTGCCTGAGCGAGTTATTCGTGAGCGGGAGTTGAGGAGCTATATTGAGCGAGCTAAGCGGGTTAGGGAAAAGTTTACCAAAGGCTAACTAGCTTTTGCCTTTTTGGTGAGTGGGGTGTTCTTTCATGTTATGTTGACGACAGATTGCGATTTGGAATGTCGTTATTGTTTTGGTGAAGCTTTAGAAGATTTTGTTGGCGATTTTGGCGGGTTTAGTGTTGATTATTGTTTGCCCAAACATATAAGCTATGATTTTGGTCGGTTGAAGCGTTTTTGCGGGCTTGACCCAGATTGTGTTTTGATTTTTTATGGTGGTGAGCCTCTTCTTTGCCTAGATGATGTTAGGTGTGTTATGGATCGTGTTAGGGCTTGGCGTTTTGTTGTTCAGACTAATGGTTTGCACCTCGCCAGTTTAGAGCCGGAATATTTAAACCGTTTCAGCGTTGTTTTGGTTTCCATAGATGGGGACGAATCCTTAACGGACTTTTATCGTGGAAGAGGCGTTTACCGCAGGGTTGTGGAAAATTTGAAACAGGTTAGGCGTAATGGCTTTCAGGGCGAAATCGTTGCGCGGATGACTGTTATGGAGGAAACAGACATTTACGGTCAAGTTTTGCATTTACTGGACAATAGCGATTTTTCGTTTTCTTCTGTTCATTGGCAGCTCAATGCTGGTTTCTGGAACGATTTTGAAAAGAGGAAGTTTCAGAAATGGAGTGAGGAAAGTTATAATCCTGGGATCAGGCGCCTCGTAAGGTTTTGGGTTGACTACATGGAAAAGTATGGTGTTGTTTTGCGATTGTACCCGTTTCTGGGAGTTGCTCGGTCTTTTTTGAATGGTGAAGAGAGGACGCTCTTGCGTTGTGGAGCTGGCTGGATAAACTACGCCATTCAGACAGACGGCCATATTGTGCCTTGTCCAAGTATGTGGGGGATAAGGGACTTCTATTTGGGGCATATAACTACCGCACATCCGCTCAAGCTGAGAAAAATCTTTGTTGGGGAACCTTGCACAAGTTGCGGGATATTTAATGTTTGTGGAGGCAGATGCCTCTACGCGAATATAACGAAACGTTGGAAGCCGGAAGCCTACAGGCTTGTGTGCAAAACCGTTGAGAACTTAATCAACGCAGTGGCCTGTGAGATTCCAAGGATTAGGCGCCTCATCAGCGCTGGAAAATTAAAAATTGGGGATTTCGATTTCGTGCAGTACGTTGGATGCGAGATTATCCCGTGACGTTTTATTTTGCAGCCGCCAAGACTTCTTCTATAGACTTCACTTCTTGGTTTGAACCATGTTTTCTATTGTTTGAAGATATCGGCAGTTGTCACATAGCCCATCGTCGCCTGTAGCATCTCTTCTGCCGCATTTAGTGCATTTAGCCTGATCGTTTTTGTTCTTTTGGAATATTCCCTTTAACATTTTTATCCGGAATTTGGTTATTGCTTTGCCATTATGGAAATGGTTTATGAAAGCTAAATATGGATTTGCACTCCATAATTCAGTATTGGTTAAAGTTGACAAGCTTCATCAGAATTGGAGGTAAAATCTTAGAAGGTATTTTTGAGAAGCGACTAACTAGGTTTTCAGCTCTGGTAAATGTTAGCGGCGAAAACCTGCCATGTTTTTTGCCCAACCCTGGGAGACTTTATGAGCTTTTGACTCCTGGTGCAAGAGTGATCTTGAGAAAAAGTGCAACCACAGAGAAACAACGGAAAACCTTTTGCGATATCGTGGGCGTTTATAGCGGCGACATAATCGTTTCGATTGATTCGCGGGTCTCTAGTAGGCTTGTTCTCGAAGCCTTGAAACACGGAGATTTGCCGATGTTTCGAGGTTACAGTGCTGTTAAACCGGAATATCACCATGGACGATCGAGGTTTGATTTCCTTCTGTATGGTGGAGAAGCGGCTAAGCCTTGCCTTCTTGAAGTTAAATCTTGCACCCTTGTTCAAAATGGGGTTGCCATGTTTCCAGACGCCCCCACGGAAAGAGGTGTTAGACACGTTTTAGAGCTTGCCAAAGCCTTAAATGAAGGGTTTAGGGCAGCCGTGCTCTTTATAATCCAAAGAAGCGACGCCAATGTTTTTCAGCCAAATGACGAGACAGACCCAAAATTTGGAAAGGTTCTTCGAGAAGCCGTGAAAAGTGGAGTAGAAGTCTACGCTTACATGGCAATTTTCGCTGGAAACAGAGTAGTGTTGAATGGAAAGGTTGAGGTTAGGCTTTAACATGTTTGCTCAGCTGTTTGGAAAAGGGAAATTATAAAAACAAGTTCCACATGAGAACACTTAACTCAAGTTTGACGGAGATGCTGTTCATGGCTGGACAAGCTGAGAGAAAGTTTGTGGCTGTGGATCCGGCTAAATGCACGGGTTGCAGCCTATGCGAGTACGTCTGCGTTCTAGAAAAAGGTGAATCCCTCTGGAACCCTTTAAGGTCTAGGGTTAGAGTTATACGCTTAACACCGGCTTTCAACCTTGCCTTGACATGTCGCTTCTGCAAAGATGCGCCTTGCGTGAGAGCTTGTCCAAGAAAAGCCCTAACCCAGTCCGAGGAAGGCTTCATTTTGGTGGATGAAGCTAAATGTGACCGCTGCGGCTGGTGTATTCAAGCTTGTCCCTACGGTGGGATTTCACTACACCCAGACAAGCCGTCGGTTTTGGTCTGCGACTTATGCAAGAGCAACCCAGAGGGACCTCAATGTGTCAAACTCTGCCCAGAGGAAGCCCTGGAACTTGTAACAGACGATAGTGTTGTAACGAAGAAGTGGGCTACAGCCATGGAGAAAATACCCGCCAACATTGAGAAGCTAACAAACTTAGTGAAAAGACGGGAATGGGCTGCTCTTTTCGATGAGGCTGAGGATAGAGCAAAGAGGCTTTCAGAAAAACTCGAAGCTATAAACAAAAAGTGGAGTTACAAGCTCAAATAACATGATCAGCTTTTTATTCTGCATCCAAGCACAACTCACGCTTTCACGATTCGCCGCATTTTATATGTGATTTCTTCATTTCCACTACATAATTTTGGTAAGTTTTAAAATAGTGTTCAGACTAAAAATAAAGAAGCAGAGGTACGTTGTGATGTCCATCGTTGAGGTCACAGTTAAAAGTCAGAAAGGAAACTGCGCCTTCGGCCACAAGGTCGGCGACAAAATTTTGTTTGACGGCAAATCCATTAAGGGCGACATATGCTACAGCGCGCTTATGGTGTTGCTTCCAAAGGTTTATGCCATGCGTTATGGCGTGGAATTTCCGTGGGCGAAGGATAAAGACGTGATCTACAACGCTTGTCCAGATCCTGAAAACCCTGTTGTCTTCGAAATTCGCCGAGTTAGAAAATAAGCTGAGGATAAGTGCGTTCATCAAATTCAGAATCCTTATTTATGTAAGTCTAGTAGATACTGTCTTGAAAGCTGAGGAGAGATGATGAAGGCAGTAGTCATCCCAACGTTGTTTGGTGTTTTAGCCTTCGATGAAAGCAGTAGGCTTATAGCCCATTCGCTTTTTCCCAAAAAGCCGGAGGATGCTGCAAAAACCATATTAGAAGTTGAATCTGGGAAAATGGTAAAAGAAGTTGCAGATTTAATTGCTCATCTGAAAGGCAGAGGCTACACGGATTTCGTTTTTGAAAACGCCGCCCTAGCGGCTGAAGTTAGAGGGAAATTTGCCGTTTCAACAGAATTCATAAAGGTTTCGGAAGCGGGACAACTTTTGCGCTCCAACATTGAAAGCTATGCTATAGATACGGGCTTTGTCAGGGATTATGATGAGTTTCAGCGTTGGATGCACAGTGTTTCTTTGGAAATAGCCAAACTGAAAGTGAAGGGTGCTGTTGAAAAAAGAGATTTGCTTGTTGCTCAAGCCATTCAAACTTTGGATGACTTGGATAAAACGCTAAACCTTTTTATGAGCCGCCTTCGGGAGTGGTATGGCATCCACTTTCCAGAGCTTGACCGCCTCCTAGAAAAACATGAAACATATGCACGCTTGGTCGTGAACGTCGGAAATCGTGAAGATTTTATTGCCGAGAGGCTTGAAAAAGAGGGGTTGCCAAGGCAGAAAGCTGAACAAATAGCTAGTGCAGCTAAATCCTCTATGGGCGCGGACCTTTCTGAAGTGGATCTTGCCCAAATACAAGCTTTAGGTCGAAAGGTGCTAGACTTGTACAATCTAAGAGAGTCCATGGAAAAATATATAGACAATGTTATGGAAGAGGTGGCTCCAAACATAAAGGCTTTGACAGGTGCCCTTCTCGGTGCTCGCCTCATTGCTTTGGCTGGTGGTTTGACAAATTTGGCTAAGATGCCAGCCAGCACACTGCAAGTGCTTGGTGCAGAAAAAGCATTGTTCCGCTCCTTGAAAACTGGAACCAAACCGCCTAAGCATGGAATAATTTTTCAGCATCCCTATTTACATGAGGCGAAAAAGTGGCAGAGAGGCAAAATTGCAAGGGCCTTGGCTGGAAAGCTTGCCATAGCCGCCCGAACAGATGTTTTCGGAGGCAGATACATCGGCGACGAGTTGAAAGGCGACCTTGAAAAGCGGGTTGAGGAAATCCGCCAAAAATACGCTGAGCCTCCGAAAGCTCCTGAAAAGATAAAAACCAAACACGAGAGGAAACGGTGGAAACGGAGACATGCAAGTTAAACCCCACCCACGCTTCCCACAAGTTTACGTAGTTACTTTAGATGATGGAACTGAAAGACTTGCCACCCGGAACCTTGCACCTGGCAGAACAGTTTACGGCGAAAAACTCGTGCGGTTTGAGAATGTTGAATATCGTCTCTGGGACCCTTTTAGAAGTAAGCTGGCAGCCGCCATTCTGAAGGGCGTTAAGACTGTTCCCATAAAGCCAAGCCACCAAGTGCTTTATTTGGGTGCAGCCTCCGGCACCACAGCCAGCCACGTCTCGGACATCGTGGGCGAAAGGGGCCACGTTTACTGCGTCGAGTTTGCAGCCAGAGCCCTCCGAGAACTAGTGAACAATGTTTGTCCATATAGGCGGAACATGACGCCCATATTGGAGGATGCCCGTTTCCCAGAAAGATATGCCCTTTTTGTCCGGGGCAGGGTAGACAACATCTACTGCGACATAGCCCAACCAGAGCAAGCGAAGATTTTGGCTGACAACGCGGACCTATACCTAAAAAACGATGGGGGGGTAATGTTGGCTGTTAAAGCCCAAAGTGTGGATGTCACAAAAGAACCATCCGAAATTTACAAACGAGAGCTGAAAGTCCTCGAAAGCAGAGGCTTCACAATAGAAGATGTTGTCCATTTGGAGCCATACGACAAGGCTCACGCCATGATAGTGGCAAGGTTTAAGAGCTGACACAGCCGCTATGAACGCTCACAAAGTTTTGCTAAATATTGCAACAGCTCATATAGTATTCCGCCATATTTTGGTCGCATGTTAGCTGTTCGATTTTCCTTAGGAAGTGAAGTATGTTTATATTCAAGACTGCTTTTGAATATTCTTGTGAAAGTCCGATGACCTATCGGGAGACGGAGAAAATAAGGGCGGCGGAGGCTATACTGAAGGAGGGCGGCTTCACCGTCTCCCAGAGATGCTGCTCTAGGCCAAGCTGCTTTGACATAGCCGCCAGAAAAAACGAGTCTTTAATCTTCATAAAAGTGCAACAGGACATTGGATGTGTTTCGCCCTATGATTCTTTGGAGTTAAGGATTATAGCAGAGGAAGTTTCGGCGGCTTCACTTTTCATAAGCGAGAAAACCCGCGATAAACCACTGGAAGACGACACTGTTTATTCGCGGTACAACGTTTTGGCTGTGACACCCAAAACCTTCGAAAACATTGTTTTAAGGGGCATATACCCTCTGGTTCAAGCTGGTCCAGGCGGGTATTATGTGGAGATAGACGGCGAAGTAATCAAAAGGCGGAGACAAGAGCTCGGCCTATCAGTTGGCGAGGTAGCTGAAAAAATAGGCATCTCGAGGAGAACGCTTTACGGCTATGAGAGAGGTATGGCGAAAGCCTCGGTGACAGCAGCCTATAACCTACTCTGCACTTTAGGTGTTCCGGTGGCTAAACCAGTCAATATTTTCGAAGCGCCTAGAAAACGCAAAAAACCCTTAATGGCAAGGGCCAGGCAAATATTCACGCGGAATAAGCTTCTCCAGAAGATTTTAAGGAAGCTCGCGGGCTACAATGTTGTGGCTGTTCGAAAGGCTCCTTTCGACTTCGTTGTCACCGTTCCAGAGGAAGATTTCAAGATAATTGGAGGGGTGGCGGGCGACAACGAAACAACGTTAAATCGCAGGGTCGAGGAAATCTTAAGCCTAAGCAAGGTCGTTCAAGCCCGTCCAGTGCTTGTAACCAACGGACAGAAACCACTGTTGAACAAGAATATCCCATGTGTAAACAGCGAAGAAATATCCAAAATTAAGAGTCCAGAGGATTTGTGCAAACTTTAAATGAGCTTTGCCTGTCGAAAGTCGTTTTCACTTTTAACCTTTTTAGCCGGTCTCCAACTTTTCCGAACAAAATCTGGATATTCCTTAAAGGTTTCGAGGCAGCGGCGCAGAAACTCCATTGTTTTCGGGTCTGTTGGGTAGCCGCATCCAAAATCGCCATACTTGGCTTTTAACTCGGCTATTTCACGGTCTCGTTCAACCTTTGCTATTATGGATGCTGCTGAAACCACTGGGTACTTACGATCCGCCTTATGTTCTGAAACAATTTCAACCTTGAAGGGTAAGAACTCTAAGATTTGCTGTTTGAACCGTTCCTCTAGAACGTCTGAAGCGTCCACGTATGCAACATCTGGGCGAAGAAGCTCTATAACTTTAGCCATAGCCTGCGCCTCCAGCCAGTTAAGCCTATGAAGCTTTCTGCCAGTCATGACAACTTTGTCAATCTCCGCGGGGGAAAGCTTCACGACAACATGTTTTTTAGCTATACGCTTTATCTCAACAGCTAGAGTCTCACGACGGGTGGGCGAAAGAAGCTTGGAGTCTTTAACGCCAAGTTGAGCAAGTTTTGGCAAATCTTCGCTGTTAACTAGGACCCCGGCAATGACTAGCGGTCCTACAACGGAGCCGCGTCCCGCGTCGTCAACGCCCGCAACTAGCATCGCGAAACCTTCGTTTACTTTTGTCTCTATTGTCTGTTAAAGGTTTTTAGGTTGTGGTCTGCGCTTGACGTGAAATAGAATATCGCAATATTTAATAGGGGCTTCACATCATCTACTTATGAGGGCCGCGAGTGGGATTTATAGGCAACGTCGTCAAGGCAATCCTTATAGTGACTGTGGTTTGCTGGCTCTATCTTATAATAGAGTTTATGGTAATGGAACAGTACGCTTTAGCCCTATTTCTTTTCATAGGTTTGCTAATTCCCTCATTCATAATGCTTTATGAGTATAGAAAAAGCAAGGAAAGTGAGGAAAAGAATGCTCTGTAGCTCACCGTTTATTTTGCTGTTCTTCCAAAAGCTGTAAAGCCTTATCCACAACCTTTTGAGGCAGTTTATCGCGGTTCTCGAAGGTAACCGTAAATATTTCCGTGTCTGGATGCGCCTTTACCGCGTATACAAGTTTGTCTCGGGCTTTCCAGTGAACCACGCCAACAACAATTTTGCCGCTTTCAAAAGCCTCTTGAACAGCCCTTCTGAATTTTTCCGAGAAAAGTTCCATGGGTCCAATTTCGTCTATGGCTACAACATCACATTCCTTTACAGCCTTTAAAATTGCTTCAGCGCCTACACCATCCAAGTCAGCGAGGTTTACACGGTATTTGCCAACCTGCGGTCCCGTTTTCTGGTTTACATGAGCAAGCCAACCTCGTTTGCCGCTGGCTAGGTCTATGATTTCAAAGCCTATGCGGGTTCCGCCCACTCGAACCTCACGGCTTACCATCCCTCCAACCCTGTAGCCCTTAGTCTTTAAAGCATCCGCAACTTTCAATAAGAGTGTTGTTTTTCCAACTCCTGGACTGCCCGTTAACAGAAGCACTCGTTTAGACAACTTTTTCGCCTTATGTTTGTTGTGTTAGGAGGGCTGTGACTCCGCTGGCGGCAAGCACAAGAAGCTCAAAGTTTTTATAGGCTTCGGTCATGTTTTGCGCTGTGTACTCCACTGTTAGGGCATCAAGTCTTTTCGCAATCGGCAATAGTGACGCAACATCTGCGAAGTGGCTTACGAGGAAGGTTACCCGCATATTCACGGGCTTTTTGGTAACCAGTGGCCTGACTTTTTTAGCTTTAAGCTTCGCTACAGCCTTTTTAACGGCTTCTCTCAATTGTTTCTCGATTTTCGTCATGCTCGGGCTTTTGGAGGCAACACGACTTAAAGAATCCTTTAGGGCAACGGTTTCAGCCCAAGGCGCCCACTTTTCAACATCATCCTTTAAAAGTTGAGCTTCTCCAGCCACCATTATTGCTGGAACACCTAACTCGCCGGCAACATAGGCGTTCAACAAAAACTCGCTGACTTCAACTCCGTTAACCTCCACTTTTCTTATGCTTCCGCCACTATAAGTGTGGTCAAAGGTGGATTTGGCCGTTCCAAACTTGGCGTGATAACCCAAGAAAACGGCGGCATTACATCCCTCAACACCTGCCATCATGCTCAATGGACGGGGGAAACCTCGTATAATTTCCATGTATTCTGGCAAATCTTCTACATGGAGATTAACCATTGGACCATGGCTGTCCGCCACCGTCACCTCTTCGAAACCGTTTTTATGCAGTTCGTCTGCAACTGCAAGCGTTATTTTTGTGGCTATTTTCCTCGCTTCCTCGTATAAGACGCCTTTCAAGTTTAGGTGGCTTGGCGCAACAATGTAGGGCATTCCCTCCAAATCAACTGAAATGAAAGCTTTCATTTCGATGCACCATTTTTGCTTATGTTTTAACCTCGTAGCCCTAAAAGATTTTGCATAGCGTGAACCCACCAGAAATCTAATATGCCTTTCAAAAACATTCTACCAACCAGACGAATAAAGATGGCTGGTTAAAGTCTGCATGGATGGAGAAAAAGAGCGGGAGAGTTTAGTTTCATCTTTTGAAAGACAGCTAAGCGAGTGGATAGCCCGTCGGCACGGCAAAGTCTTCAGACTAGCCTTGCTCTTGATTATAATATTGCTGGTTTTCCTAACATCTTTCCGCTTCACAGTCGGCGGCTTAAAGGAATGGGTTCAAGTAGACCCCGCCGCAATCTTAAACATATCCATACAGCTTTTCACAATAATGAATCCAATAAGCACAATTCCAACATTCCTCATCTACACTGGCAGGCTTAAGGATGATGAAAGACTCAAGATAACAAGCACAACAACAATGATCGTTGTAGCGCTGTTATTAACCTTCACACTTTTTGGGCCTCTCATATTGAAGGCTCTGGATGTTTCTGTTACAAACTTCCGTTTCGGCGGCGGAATACTGCTGCTTATCCTAGCCATAGACATGCTTGGCGGAATGTCAAGGTCGAAAACTATAGACATAAGACAGGTGGCGGTTGTGCCACTAGCTACACCGCTTCTTGTCGGCCCGGGAACAATGACCACCCTAATTGTTTTGTCCAGCACCTACGCCATAATCAACGTTTTGACAGGAGGCCTAATCGCTGCCATAGGCGTCTACCTCACGCTTCGTTTTGCACCCCTGCTCGTTTCAGCCATAGGCAACAACGGCGTCCAAGCGGCAAGCCGCATAATGGCCGTTATACTGGCGGCCATAGCCTCCCAAATGATACACTCCGCCCTACTAGAATGGGGCATAGCGAAAACATGAAAAGCCTGAGCGGCGAAATCGACTTTCCAACTGAAATTGTAACCGAAGGCCAAGTGCGAGTGCTTGTTCCAAAGCTTTCAGCTTTCGTGGAAAAGCCAAGCGAATATGCCCCATCAAAGGCTCCCGTCTTCTACAATCCAGTTATGGAATTGAACCGCGACATTGCGGTTCTAGCTTTACAGGCTTATCAGCAAACCGTAAAAAGGGAAATAACCGTTTGCGAGCCTCTGACAGGCTGTGGTGTCAGAGGAATACGCTTCGCACTGGAGGTTGAAGGAATCAAAAAAGTCTTGATAAACGACATAAACAGGAAGGCTTACAAGCTGGCCAAATACAACGTGGAACTGAATGGGCTTGGTGAACGCGTATCCGTCAAAAACATGGATGCAAACCTCCTTCTTGCACGGCATAGCGCACCTTATAAAAGGTTTGACGCCATAGACATAGACCCCTTCGGCTCTCCGGCACCTTTCCTTGATTCCGCTATTAGAGCCACCCGTGACGGTGGATTGTTGGCTTTAACCGCCACGGACATGGCGCCTCTATGCGGAGTGCACCCCAAAGCATGCATACGTAAGTATGGCGGCAAGCCTCTCCGCACAGAGTACTGCCACGAAATAGCCCTAAGGCTTGTCTTAGGGTGCACAGCGGTGACGGCGGCGAAACACGAGATTGGCATAACACCACTTTTCAGCCACAGCACCGACCACTATGTACGCGTGTACGTTCTCCTGAAACACGGCGCCCACAAGGCAGATGAAAGCCTAAGAAGGATGGGCTACATTCTCCACTGCTTCAACTGCTTATACAGAGAAGTAGCCCATGAAGATACCTTGCTTGGACACGCCAGCAAATGCCCAAACTGCGATTCAAAAATGGAATACGCCGGACCCCTATGGCTTGGAAAAATAGCAGACGAAAAATTCTGCACTTTAATGGAAAAAGAAGCCAAAAAAAGACAATTCAAAACAAAAAAGAGAGCCCAAAAAATTTTGGCGCTGGTAAAAGCCGAATGCCGAGCCCCGCCGACATACTACGTTTTGGACAAAATATGCAGCGGCATGCGCGCATCAATGCCGTCCATTAGGGCCACCATTGAAACCTTGAAAAAAGAGGGATTTGAGGCTTATCTGACCCATTTTAACAGCAGAAGTATTAAGACGAACGCGTCAACCGTCGAAGTTATAGCAGCTGTTAAGAGACTTCTGAATAAGCGAGACGAATGATTACCTAACAATCTTTAAAAATCATCGCTCATCAACATCCTAATCTGGTGATTCCTTGAAAAAGAAAAAATTATTGCCATTAACTCTAATTGTTCTGGTAGCAACGGCGCTAGCACTAACACAAAAAGCTGAATGTGTTGCAGAAATTAAGATCTATGGCTACACCGACAAACCTCAGTACATGCCCGGAGAAACTGTAACCTTAAAACTTTGGGTGTACAATAAGGGCCCGGATAAAATAGTACTTGAAAACGTAACAATTTATTGCCCATGGGCTACTCCAGTATGGGGCGGAGATGTAACAGAGGCAAACATAAACAAGCCTCTACCTGCGGGAGAAAGCTGGAATAAAAACTTCACGTTCACCATTCCCTCTGATAGCAAGGTCTTTCTTAAAAATTGCTTTGCAGTTAAAGTCACTTATACTATTGGAAGCAATGTGTATGAATTTAAAGATGACTACGCAGTCCCACTGAAAATTGTAATACCATTGTATCAATCATTGGAAAACATGGACAAACTTCTGGCACTGATCACCCTGCAAGTGGTGCTGATGATTGTTTGTACAATAATTTTAGCTGCAACGATGTTTCTCTCAACGCGAAGACCCAAAGTGGTTATTGGAGAAGACTAGAAAAAACGGAATAGCCAAACACTCCCTATTTTTCCCCATTTAGTTTTTAAGCATGTTCTGTTAACATACAGACTAGGTTCAGATCGTGGAGGTGGGTGGAACTCGGCAAAATTTTGGTTACGTCGGCTTGGCCCTACATCAATGTGACCCCGCACATTGGTAACTTGGTGGGTTCTGTTCTTTCAGCGGACGTTGTCGCCCGGTATTATAGGCTTAAGGGCGAGGAAGTTGTTATGGTAAGCGGCTCTGATGAGCATGGAACCCCTATCGAAGTGGAAGCTATAAGGCTTGGCGTGAAACCAAAAGACTTGACGGACAAGAACCATGCAAGGGTTGCGGAACTGTTCAAGAGGTGGGGCATATCCTTCGACAATTACACGCGGACCGAAAGCCCGGTGCACAAAGAGTTCGTCCAGCAGCACTTGATGAAGATTTACAATAACGGATACATTTTCACCCAAGAAACCGAGATGCTTTACTGCGAAAAATGCAAGCGCTTTCTGCCAGACCGCTTCGTTGAAGGCAAATGTCCTTATTGTGGGCATGTGCCAGCCCGCGGGGACCAGTGTGACGCTTGCGGAAGGCTGCTGGAACCCACCGTTCTCATAGAACCATACTGTGTGATTTGCAAGGGCAAACCAGTTGTCAAGAAAACAAAACACTGGTACTTTGACCTTGCAAAGTTTGCGGACAAACTAGCCCAATATATAAGTGAGAATAAGCAGCTGCCAGCCAACGCCAAAAACTTCAGCCTAAACCTTATAAAGGAGGGTTTAAAGCCGAGGGCTGTCACGCGAGACGTTAGTTGGGGTATTCCAGCACCGTTTCCGGACGCTGAAGGCAAAACAATTTATGTGTGGGTTGAAGCTGTTTTGGGCTATGTTTCAGCCACCATAGAATATTTCAGAAACCGTGGAGACCCGGAGGGATGGAAAGCCTTCTGGTTTGATAAAAGCGCTAAAACTTTATACTTTATTGGGAAGGATAATATTCCCTTCCACACTATTATTCTGCCAGCTCTGCTTATGGCTTCCCACGAGGACTATAATTTGCCGTGGAACGTTTCAGCCACCGAGTTCCTCCAGTTCAAGGGTGAAAAAGCCTCAAAAAGCCTGAGAATAGGCATATGGATAGACGAAGCCCTTGAACTTTTCCCGCCGGATTATTGGCGCTACTTCCTAATCGCTACCCGTCCAGAAACGAAGGACTCAAACTTTTCATGGGAAATCTTCGCCGAGAAAATCAACGCAGACTTAAACGACACCTTCGGAAACTTTGTTCACCGCACATTATCCTTCATAAACAAACACTTCAACGGCCAAATACCCGAACCCGACACATTAGATGTTAAAGACGAGCAAGTGCTCAAAAGCCTCAAGAAGCATGTGGACGAAATCGCCGCTGAATATGAGGCTTGCAAACTTCAAGCCGCCGCGAACGGCGTTATAGGTATGGGAAGGCTTGGAAACCAGTACCTCAACGAGAAGGAGCCATGGAACCTTATAAAGCGGGATAAAGTCAAAGCCGCCACAACCCTATATGTGGCTGTCCAACTTGTGAAAGCCCTTGCCATAGTGTCTGCGCCAATAATCCCGTTCACGGCTGACGAGTTGTGGAAAACCTTAAACTTGCCGGGCAGCGTTCACCAGCAAAAGTGGGATGAAGCCTTGAAGCCCCTGCCCGCTGGTCACAAAATAGCCGAGGCTAAACCATTGTTCCGTAAGATTGAGGCCGACGAGAAAAAGCTTGACGAAATGCTGGAAAAAGTTAGGAAGACCATGGCGAAGTGAAAAGCTCTGACGCTCAAATTAGACCTCCACGTTCACACGTGCCACTCTTATGATGGACTAATCAAACCGGAAGAGCTTGTCTTCTACGCTAAAAAGGCTGGCTTGGACGGTGTTGCCATAACAGATCATGACCGAATAGACTGCGCCCTTAAAATGGCGAAAGAGACCAAAAACCTCCTCATAATACCGGGCATGGAAATCTCAAGTCTAAACGGCCACGTAATTGGGCTTAACCTTCAAGAGCCAGTGCCAAAAAATCTAAGTGTAGAAGAAACCATTGATAGGATTCATGAGCTTGGCGGTTTAGCCATTGCATGCCATCCCAGAGCCGTTTTTAAGGCAAGCCTGGGACAGAATACAAGTCAGAGATTCGACGCTGTTGAAGTGATTAACGCTTCAGCCTTCCCATTTAAGCGCTCCGTCAAAAGGGCACGGGAACTAGCCGTTAGGCTTGGTTTGCCTCAAGTGGCAGGAAGCGACGCCCACTATGCCCCAGAAGTTGGCGTTGCATGCACGCTTGTAGATGCTGAGCCTAACTGCGACGACGTGATTAAAGCCATAGACAATGGGTCTTGCAAACCCATAGGCAACGCAATACCCCTTGGAATAAGACTTAAAAGAGAATTTTTAGCTCTCAAAGTCAAAATATTTAGAAAAACCGCGTTTACGTCCCCACAACAATGGGTTCGGTGATCTTCTTTAATGTTGCAATGGCTGAAAGAGCCGCCAAAAAACTTGTCTTAGGATTCTCGGCAGAAGGCACATTTTCCACATGAACCGCAAGTTCGCCGAATTCGCCTTTGACCTCGATTTCATGAACATTTCTTTTCAAAGCTGGATCGGCTATCACCCTCACAATAGTTTCTTCTGCACCAATGCCAGCTAAGCTTAAAGTTGCCGCCACGTTGACGTTGGCTGGGAAAAGTTTGCATGCCTCTACAGCGTTTCCTTCATATATGACTGTTGGCTCTTCAACTTTTCCCCCAAACTTTTTCCTGAAGTAGGCGTTGTCCTCTAAAGCCTCTAACGGTTTCCTCGTGGTTAACACAACCCTCTTAATTTTGCCAATCGCTGAGGCTTTCACGCCGTCTAATCCAGCGATGGCGCCAGAAGGCACATAGACCTTTCGGTTGTTCATTTTAGCTGTTTGGCTGATTTCGCTTGCCAACTTTGGGTCCACAAGAGCGCCGGCGCTCATAATCATTAAATCCTTATCAGCCCTCAATATTTCGACGACGTAGGCCCTAACAGCTTCTTGGGAAGCTGCCTCCACAACCAGCTTCACATCTTCACATTCAATAAGCTCCCTAAAAGTTCTGGCAATTTTGGGTTTGCTTTTCAATTTTTGCGCTAGATCCTCAGCCTTTTTAAGGTTCTTGTCGAAAACCATGACTAGGCAAGCTTCTCCAGCTCGACCATTATCTATTGCCTTTGCCAGCACAGTTCCTATGGCACCACATCCGATAAGGCCTACGCCAAGTGGCATTGCGTTTCCTTCTACAGTTTGTTCAACTGAATGCACGCAGTTTTTCCTATAAACTATTTCTCCAAAGCAAATGAAAAATGAAAGGTGTTTTAATTTAATTTCTAATGGAGGTTTTTCACGAGGAATGCAACTACATGCCTATATTGTTTAACTAGATTCTCGGTTCTCTGTGGACCGTGACCTTCAGCTTCAACCACATGAAACTCGTGAGGTTTCTTTAACTCCCTAAGTTTTTGGACAAACTTTTCTATGGGTCTTAGAGGACACCTGGAGTCGTTGGCTCTGTGCCAAATAAGTATTGGGCTCTTTATTTGATGGACAAAGTTTATGGGCGACCTGTCCCTAAACAACTCCGGATTTTCCTCGGGTTTTCCTAGAAGCTCTTCTATGAAGCTTCTAAAGGCTGCATCTGAAAGCTCATACATTTCCTTCCAATCAGTGACGCCAACTATCGCTGCGCCCGCCTTCCAGATGTTTGGAAACTTCGTCATGGCTATGAAAGTCATAAAACCGCCATAGCTGGCGCCAGCAATAGCTATTTTATCGTTCTCTACGAAACCCTTCTCCTTGACGAATTTGGCGCCATAAACAACGTCTCGCAAGTCGCCGCCTCCAGGGTCCTTGATGTTCATCCTTTCAAACTCGGCGCCGTAACCCGTGCTTCCCCTAAAGTTTGGACAGAACACATGGAATCCCCCAACACATATGGCCTGGATAGCTGCATTCCATTCGTCTGCAACCTCCCACCACGGTCCACCGTGGGGCCACACTACGCAAGGTTTAGGTTTCTTTGAGCCTTCGGCGAAAACCATGAAGGCTGGGATTTCAAGACCGTCAAACGACTTGTACTTGTAGAACTCCGCTTTTCCCAAGGGTAATTTTTTGTTGTATTTTGGCTCGTAAAGAATTTCAACCTTTTTAGTTTTCAAGTCCAACTTTGAAAGGATGGGTGGCTGGGAAAGTGAGGACCATGAAAATACGAAGAACGAGCCTGTTCTGTCAAGTTTTATGTGGCTTATCCTTCCAGTAGGCGTTTGAACCTCCACTGGTTTTTCATTGAATCCATACATGTACAGCTTTGTCCTTCCATCCTTTGCCGCAGTAAACCACATACCTCTGCCATCAGGTGTCCAGTCAAAGTTTGAGAAATCCAAGCCATACATGGATAAATGTAGGAAAGTTGTTGTTCCAGCGGAAACGTCGAAGATGGCGAGGTCATAGGCTCCCAAGGCATTAGTTTTAAAGAGCACCTTGTTGCCGTCAGGGCTCCATTTGGGTTGAGAATTTTCGCTGCCAACACGCGGCGTGTACACTTGCGTTTTTAAGCCTTCCACTTCAATTAAGAGGAGCTCAGCTGATCTTGGCTTTTCTGTGGTTTTCGCTGAGGCAACAAGCATTTTGTCATCCTTGGTCCAGTCTGGCGAGAAAATGTAACCCACGCTTTTGTAGATGGACTTGTATTTGCGGTCTTTCACGTCGAAAAGCCAAAGTTGGTTCGCCTCTGCTGTACATCCAGTGAAGGCTATATCTTTCCCCGAAGGGGACCAGGCAAAGTCAAACACTCTTATGTCCCTAAGCTTTGAAATTTGCTCCTCTTCTCTCTCGCCAGTTAAGGGCGCTGAAAAGAATTGATGGCGTTCAGCTCCACCGAAATCCCTTGTGAAAACAGCAGTTTTGCAGTCTGGCGAAATCTCAGCGGATGTGACGCGTTCATCTCCGTGGGAAATCTGTTTAACGTCAAGCGTGGCCAAATTCAGCGACCAAAGTTGATAGGAACCGGAAGAATTTGAAAGGAAAACCGCGAATTTTCCATCTTTGGATAAGTCCACGAAAACGGTGTCAGGGATCCTTATAATCTCTTCGACGTAGCTTAAAATCTTTTCAAGATTAACCATCCTTTTCACACACAGAATCTAGTCAGAAGCTATTCTTTTAACATTTTCTTCCAACAAAAAGGATGAAAGGAGAATTTACGCGTCTCGTTCCATTTGGTACAAGTTTAGATCTATGTTTAACGGTTTTTCGGGTTCGGCGTAAGGCTCCATGTTGAAGAGCTGTGGTGCGATAGCGCCGAATCCGCTTAAGATGTAGGGTGAACTCACGCCGGTCAATACTAAGGTTACTTTTATTTTTCCGTCAAGCTCGGGGTTTACTCTTGCCCCCCAAATCACAAGCGAGTCTTCGTCCATCATTTCTGTAACTATCTCTCCAACACGATTTGCCTCTTCAATAGTCATGTGGGCGTCCCCGCAAACATGTATAAGCGCACCTTTAGCCCCAGTGTAATCCACATCTAAAAGCGGGTTCCTCAAGGCCTTTCTAACAGCATCCTCAGCCCTATTAGGCGCGTCTGACTCGCCAATGCCTATTACAGCAAGTCCGCCCCGCTTAACAACGGTTTTGAAGTCTGCAAAGTCAAGGTTTATGAGGCTTGGCGCCGAAATGGTTTCCACAATCCCCTTAATCATGTTTGCCAAAACTTGATCTGCAAGTTTAAAAGCCTCGTTTATAGGCAAGTGAGGTGCAAGCTGAAGTAGCTTATTGTTGTCAATGACCACAACGGTATCGCATTGTCTTCGCAACTCAGTTAAGGCGAAAGCCGCATACTCCAAACGTCCCTTCTCAATTCTGAAAGGCGTTGTGACAACACCAACTGTTAAAGCGCCCTTTTTTTTGGCAATTTCAGCGATCACTGGTGCAGCCCCCGTACCGGTGCCGCCACCTAATCCAGCAGTTATGAAAACTATATCTGCGCCTGCAAGCAAGTCTTCGATGCGTTTTCTTGACTCTTCTATGGCGGCTCTTCCAAGCCTCGGGTCTCCACCAACCCCCAAACCTTTTGTCAATTTTTCACCTATCAAGATTTTTCTGTGGGCTTTTGAAATGTTCAAGTGTAAGGCATCTGTGTTTATGGCTATACACTCCGCGCCCACTATGCCCATTTCCATAAGCCTTGTCACAGTGTTGTTTCCGGCTCCACCCACACCAAGGACAAGCATGCGGCAAAATCCAGGCGGGCGAATCTCATCAGTAACAGTGTTCTGCCACGAATAGCGGAACGTCTGCTGTCCTACCGTTGTCTGCATTCAGCCAACCCTCTTTCTTCGCCAAATCTCATTGTTTATCAAGTCTCGGATAGCGACACGAATAGCCTCAGCCCTGTTTGGATAGAGCTTCTCGTTTACAAGCTGGTCCAACGCCTCAATATATGGTTCAGGAAGATAAAGTGTAATCAACTTCATATCAACCTTCCCCCTACCGGTAAGCGAAAAACGGTCATTTAGGATTATACTTGTATATAATATGTTTTAAACATGTTTTAAACATGTTCAGTTTTTTTCTTTTAAAGATTACTACTGAATGGTTTCAAAATTCTGTAAAATCGATTGTGGAGAAACCTTTAGGTTTTTATCTCTTTTTTAATCATTTAATGTACTGTCATGGATATTGTGCGGGTGTTCGTTAAAAGCTTTGGGTGTTCGACAAATTTGGCTGACGGGGAGGTTATGGCTGGATGCCTAGCGGAGGCTGGGTATGCTCTTGCAAACAATTTGGCGGATGCCGACGTGGTTGTTTACAACACTTGTGCTGTTAAGGGACCCACAGAAAACCACATGATAAACCTTTTGAAACATGTCCCGAAAAGCAAGAAGCTTGTTGTTGTTGGCTGTTTACCTCTAATCAATTTTGAGAGGTTGCAGCGTGAAGTATCCTTCAGCGGAGCCGCTGGACCCGCTTTGGGCGAAAAAATTGTTAGTGTTGTTGAAGCTGTGCTTAGGGGTGAAAAAGTCTTAGCACTCGAGAATGCGGAAAAGGCCAAACCCAGCCTCAATCTTCCTCGAGTTCGAGTTAATCCTGTTGTTGGCATAATCCCAATAAGTTATGGCTGTTTGGGTTCATGTGCCTACTGCTGTGTGGTTTTTGCTAGGGGTCATTTGAGAAGTTACAGCGTGGACGAGGTGATTGAGCGGGTGAAGTGGGACTTAGCTGATGGAGTAAAGGAGTTTTGGCTCACCTCCCAAGACACCGCATGTTACGGCTTAGACATTGGAACAAGTCTTCCAGAACTCTTAAACGCTGTTTGCGGTGTTGAAGGCTATTTCAGGATTCGGATTGGAATGATGACCCCGAACATGGCACTGAAAATAATGGACAAGCTTGTCGAGACGTATAAGAATGAAAAAGTCTTCAAGTTTCTCCATCTTCCCGTCCAGAGCGGAGACGACCAAGTGCTAGCGCGTATGCGTAGATTCTATACCGCGGAGGATTTCAAGCAGATCGTAAATGCCTTCCGTAAAGCCTTTCCAAACATGACGATAGCTACGGATGTTATCTGCGGCTTTCCAAGTGAAACACAAGGTGCTTTCGAAAAGACCTTGCGTTTGCTGGAGGATGTTAAGCCAGACATAGTTAATGTTTCAAAATTTTTTGCAAGACCTAGAACGCTTGCTGCTAAAATGGTTGACACCGTGCCTGTTTCAGAGATTAAGGAAAGAAGTTCCATACTGAGCAGTTTAGCATTAAAAATAGCCCTTGAAAAAAACATGGAGTGGGTTGGATGGGAGGGTGAAGTCTTAATTGATGAACGAGGCACCGTTCAAGACTCTTGGATCGGCAGAAATTTTGCCTACAAACCAATCGTGGTGAAGAGTGCTGCAAATCTTTTGGGAACTGTTGTGCGGGTTAAGGTTCTGGAAGCTTTCCCAACTCATCTTGAGGGAAAACTTCTCAGTTAAACATGTTTGCTTTTGCATTTTTTACGAAAATTTAATCGCAAAAATGCTTAATCTCGTTTTCCTTACCAAGGTTTCAGCTTAAGGTTTATACTCGTGAACAGCGATAGCTTAGCGGACCTTAAATGGGTTCAGCAGAAAGGAAAATTCCAAGAACCATGTCCACTCAGCATCCGGACAATGTGTCTCTTCCAAATTGGGTTAACGGCGACATTATTCAAGGGGACGCTGAAATTGACGAGGCTTTTTTCGCCTACAATGTGCTCGGCTGTATGGAGGTTATGTGGGACTCCGAAGGCAAAGACGTGGACACCCATGTGGTGCGGAAGCTTCTAAGCAAGTACGGCGAATTTTTCAGGGAAAAAGTTCTCGGCGAAGATGTTTACCTAACCTATCGAGTTCCAAACCCAAAAGTTGAAGTTACAGAACGCAAAATTCTCTTGGAATCTTTGGTTAACATTCCCGTGGCACATGACATCGCAAGCACTTTCTACAAGCGGGAAGTCTCCCCCATCTTTGAAGTCATTCTGCCCTTCACAACAACCAGCAACGAACTTTTTTGGCTGCAAAGGTATTATGAGAAAACCATAGCCGGTGCTGAAAACGTTGAATTGAACGGTTCAGTGAAGGTTGCAGACTGGATCGGCGCCTTCAAGCCG
>JAWBXD010000008.1:0-23909 GCA_038868055.1 Bathyarchaeia archaeon | reverse complement strand
AATATTTGGCGGCATGCTTCTAAGCGGCGAGAAAGTGGCAAGGCTTGTTATCGAGAGGCTTAAAGGTAAGGACTGAGCCTCTCATGAGCCTCTGTAACCTATGTAAAAGAAAAGTTGCAAATTACACATGCCGAAGATGTGGCAAGCATATTTGCAGAGATTGTTATTTTCACCATGGAATTTGCAAGGAATGCGCTAAATTTTTAGGAAAGAAGTATTCTCTCGGGAGCATTGTAAACGTTCATGCGTTTTCCGCGTACAAAACCAATAAGGGTTAGGTTCGCCTTTCTGGCGACCTCGATGCCGGAATCTAAAGCTGCCGCAATTGAGGCGACTATGGGTATGCCCACCCTTGCAGCTTTGAGCACTATGTCGGCGGACAGCCTACCGCTTAAGGCTAGGAAACATTCGGTGAAAAAGGCGCTGTTTAAAGCTGATTTTCCAACAGCCTTGTCCACAGCGTTGTGGCGCCCAACGTCCTCAGCGAAAGCCAGCATAGTGCCATCCGCCTTGTAGACGGCGGCGACATGCACGCCTCCGGTTTTTCTAAAAGTTTCGGCTATACGGTTTAAGTCTGCCACACATTTTTGGACCGTTTCAGCCTTAACCTTACCCGATGACGCAACAGGTTTAAGCCTCTCCAAAATTTTAGGTTGGTATGAGCCGCCACCACATGCCGATGGTATTACGCGATATAGGCGGCTTAAAAGCTTCAAACGCCTTTCAACGTTTATGGTTGGTTTTAAGCTAACATGGCACAAATCACCATCTTTAAAGGCTACTTCTTGGATTTCGCTAACAGCCTTAACAATGCCTTCACACAACAAGTGACCAACAACCAGTTCTTTAAGGTCCGTGGGTGTGCAGAAAATGGTGGCATAATGCACACCGCCCAGAAAAATGTGGACAGGCTTTTCTACTGCCACAAAATCGTCGATCTTATGGGCTTTTCCAGACGCGGTGTCAATTTTAACAACTTCCACCTTGATTAAAGTGGATACCCCCTCTCTATTTTTTCAGTTCCGAAAGCACAAAACTGACGATTTCATCCGCGATGTTAACGCGAGTCACGGACTGCAGTCCCCGCCAACCGGGTTGACTGTTGACCTCTACCACCACCGGACCTTTCGGGCTTTCTAAGATGTCTACGCCTGCAATTTTGCATTTTATTAGTTGGGCAGATTTGACAGCCAGCTCTTCAAGTTCACCACTAAGCTTTAACGGTTCTGGACGAGCACCTTGGCTGTAGTTGGTTTTCCATCCGCTGGCGACGCGACGCATGGCCGCAGCTACGCGGTCGCCTATTACAAAGGCGCGAATGTCTGAGCACCCATGGGGCACAAACTCTTGAAGGTAAATTACGCCATGATAAAATGTGATGGCTGTAAAAACCGTATAGGCTAATTCTGGATCGGTTATGCGGGTTGAGCCAATACCCCTTGAGCCGAATATGGGCTTGACAACGACGTCTCCGCCAAGCTCATGAAAAGCCTTCAAGGCCTCGTCCGCATCCTCAGTAACCGCGGTTCGCGGCACCGGTACGCCAGCATCTTCCAAAATAGCCAACAAATCATATTTATCTACGCAGTGTTCGATGGCTTCAGGCGGATTAACCACATAAAAGCCTAAACGTTCAAGCCTATAAAGCACATCCATACGGAAAACGATCTCCTCTAAGGAACCGCGCCCAATAGGCCGAATAATCAAGGCGTCTAAGTCTTTTAGGACATCTACGCTTCTCACATTTAAGTAGGGCTTATAACCCACGCGGGCCACAAGCCATGGAAAACTAAAACAGACATGTGGAATTCCCCGTCTCTCCATGGCCATGCGAAGCTGAGCAGAACTATAAGCGTTTGGGTTTCGCGTGACAATTCCAAACTTCAAGGTTTAACCGCCTACGGCTTGGCGTTTAACCGTGAAAATCGTGTTTGGCTAAACTCTTAAAGTTTCCGTGCAACAACTGCCATACAGAAAACTAGAATTTGCGGATGTACAACTGCAAATCTATGGCATTTTGCAGTTTTTTGAAAAGCTCAACCATTAAGTATGCGCCATGCTCGTTAAAGTATGGCGGCCCTTTTCTCGAGAACAGTGTCAAAATTTTCCCTTCATGATCTATTTTATAGCCTTCCATGCATGGCTCATGTCCCCTCACAATAATTTTAACGCCGAAACATTGTAGAGCGGCCTCTGTCATCTTTTGTCCGAAAAGTTTTCCTGCACCACGGGGTGAAGCGCATGTTTCGCTTACATGGTCTGTGGGGTCGCTCCATAACAAGTCCTCAAGTAGGTTTTCTTTTGGATGCCTTGTATGGGCGTAGGCTAGATCTTCAAGTGTTTTTGCTTGGGGCGGCGGTCCGCCATGCACCATTAGGTAGCGGTCTTCCACAACCACAGCATTGTATAAACAGTTGAAGAGCTCGCGTACTCTTGTGTAGGCTTTCTCCCAACTGGCGCCGAAACGTGCTTCAAACTGCCACGGCAAGTCGTGAGGTGAAACCAGCAAGTCTTCTGGGCCCTCATGGTTTCCCCGCAATAGGACTACTTGCCTTGGAAATTGGAATTTAAGCCTTAAAATCGTGTGGTAAACCTCGGCTGAGAAGGGCCCCCTATCCCCGTAGTCACCTAAGAAAATGATGACTGCATCGGGGTTTTGGCTCATTTTTTGGATGAATTGGCTTCCATTTAAGATGTCAATGAGGCTTTCGAGATCGCCGTGTAAGTCGCCTACAACTAAAGCTTCGCCAATTGGTTTAAGTTTCACAAGCCGCCCAACAATTTCAAGGTTTCCGATTATACCATTTTCGCTTTTAAGAAGCTTGACAGCTTCATCAACAAGCCGACAGAAGTCTTGGCACCGAGCATCTAAAGCTTCTTTAACTAATTGCTGAAGCTGCAAGTTTTTCTCCGTCCTCAAACTTTTATAGTTATTTCGCGTCCGCTAAAAGCCTCAATATTCTTTTCCACGAGGCTTTTATGGCTATTCATTTTCTCCGCCACCTCTTGGACGGCCCTTTTCAGGACTGTTGCCTCGGATTCCAGCTTCTCAAGTTTTCTGCGTGTGCTTTCGGCGTGTTCCCGCAGCCTTGACATTTCCGCCATGATTTCAGTTATAACCATAGAGGTTGAAAGCTTAGCCTTTTGCATTTTCGCCTCCACGCATTTCTTGTGTAGGCTTGTAAGCGAATCTTTGTCCACAATTTCTGTTATGGCTTGTTTTGCCTTGCGTTCCTTGTCCTCTTTAAGTTTAAGCTTCCCTTCGGAAAGCGCCCTTGCAGTTTTCTGTAGAATCTGCCTCAAAAGCGGATAGTTAGTGTTTTCAGTTGCCAATGCCTCAAAGGGGTCGGCTAAATACTCGCCAAGCTTTTTGGCTTCTTCTGGTGTTAAGCCGCTTCCTCCACCGTGCAAGGCAAGGGACTGAAGCTTTAGTAAGGGCTTCTGTAAATGTCTAAGGTTATGGGCAACTTCTCTTCTCAAGCATTCCATAGTCTCGTTCATCTTGGCTAGTTCGGCTATCCCGCCGCCTTTTTCTAATTCGGCAACTCTGCGCTCCGTTTGAGCTAACTCTTCCTTCAATCTGATTTTTTCGCTTTCAACCCTTGCATATTCGTCTTCTAAACTCGCCAGCCGACTCTTTAACACCCTAATTTCCTCGATTAATTGAAAGGTTTCCTCCAAAGTTTTGGCTTTCACATACTCCTTTGCCAAGAAACTGCCTAACTCTTTAAGCGAGGCCTTCGCATTTTCAAAAGCCCGCAGGAATTTTCCACGATCTATTATGAAAAAAGGTGAAATCCTCGGAAACCAGTTCCGCACATCCACGTCAGTAACAGCATAAGCTTTTTTGGCGAGGCCCATAAACTCTTCAACATTCTTAAATGATGGTTTTTCTGGAACCTTAAGCGGCTGCAGCCTCTCCAAAAACAGTTTAGCCAGCTTGTTTAGGGCTTGGGCCCGTTTAAAAGTGCGGGGGTTACGCTTCTCAATTTCCCTTCGGCTGCTTTCCATAAGCCCTCTGCAAGCCTCAACCAAGCCGGCATGAGCTTCACGCATTTCCTTAAGAAACTTTTCAGCTTTTGTTTGAACCGGAGCAAGAGTTGAGGCCGTTTGAGCCACAAGCCACTCATTAAGCTCTGACAACGGTATCTCTAAACGTGTGGACAAGCGGTTTCCCAAACATATGATACACTTGAGGTCTTATTTATTTTCAGCATTGTTACTCAAAAATGTGTAGTTACTCTTAAATAGGTAAAAAGCCTATGTTTGCAACACCATGTCATACAGGAAGAGCGTCACAACCTCATACATTATTGTACTTTCAAGCCTCGCAATAATCCTAACCCTTATAAAAGCCGAAATACCCTACCCCTTTTTGCCATACCTCAAATTTGACTTCGCAGAAGTCCCAGTGATGTTCCTGCTTATGGCTGGAGGGCTTGGCCCAGCCCTAGTTGCAGAAACAATTCACTGGATGGGCTTAACCATTCGCGCCGGATCCATTCTAGGGCCATTAATGAAATATCTTGCAGTGATCCCGATGCTGGTTGGCTTCTGGCTTGGAATTGAAACGTGTAAAAGGTTCACGGCTGGAAGGGAAGCTAAGAGCTTAACTGTAGTTTTTGGAGTCGGCATGCTTATGGGCATCATCATCAGAGTAATCGTTTGCAGCATAACTAACACCGTTATTTTTCTTCTCATAGAGCCTAGATACCTAACGTACGCAGGTTCAATGTTAAAAGTCATAGGAATCAATGTTTCATCAGACCTTGAAATTTTAATGTGGACTTTGCTGTTAACAGCCGTCTTTAACTCACTTCACGTACCTTTTTCGTCGGTTATCGCCATCATCACTTTTAAAGCAGCTATTTCAAGAATCCCAGCACTAGCCGAAAAAAGTTGGATTTCCCTAAGGGAGGGCGCGGTTCAAAAACCAGCCAATGAAAGTCAGCAGCGGACCACTTAAAATTTAGCTGAAGGATTCTTTTAGGGCGTTTAGGTTTATTTCCCCAGCCTTAAAAACGCTACCAGTCCTAAGATTGTTAACAATAACCACTGCTGGCGCAAAGATATTTGGGTCTATCTTGTAGAAGTCGTAGCCAGCGGCCTTAAAGATTTCTAAGAAGGGTCTTCCATAGCCCTTAGAGGTTTTGGATGGCGCTTTCTCCACGGTTTTTGCCAATTCCTCCTCGTTTTCGTAGTCCACGGTGTAATAGGTTATTCCTCCGTAAAGGATGGCGTCGTTGGTTCTCGCCATGGCTTTGACAAATTTCGGGTGGATGGGCGGTATGGGAGCGCATCCCCATGCATAAATAACCGCGTTGGGGTCAAAGCCAAGCTTGTTAAGCTTGTGGATTCCAGTTTCGACGATGCGGCCAGCCACTTGGGTGGCGCCAGCAACGCTGGCCGTCGGCGTCAAGACTATGGCTAGATTTTCGGCTTTAACTTTGCAGTCGCGGGCTAGACGTTCTATAAGCGTTTCCGGCGGATACTTGTCTGTTTCCAAAACTACTATGGCCTTGTCACATTCATCCCTGTAGCCTATACGCTCATAGATTTCCTTTGGTTTTTGGGCTATGGCTCTGGCTGGTCCTGAGCCTATGGCGAAGTAGTCACCTTCCTTTATGTTCCAGCCTGCAAACTGCGAGCCCAAAGTGGCTATGGCTGGATGGTCCGTGTAAACAAATATTGTGGGAAGCTCCAGCTCGCCATACTGCCTACAGCTTATGCGGACTTTTCCACATCCGCCCATGCAAATTTCCGTGATTATCTTGCCAGCTTGGAAGCCGCCCTTCGCGTTTATTCCAGCATCCACTAGTAAAGCGCCGTTTTCCGCTCTTTCAACCTTCACGCCATAATACTCCGGGTTTTTGCAAAGCTTTTCTAGAAGCTTCCAAGCCAGACGATTTACACTTAGATTTGTTTTCAAGAAATATCCCCTTTTTAGAGGAACTTTTCATACAGACTTAGGTGTGGGTTTGGCCCTTTTGCGACGAAAAGCCTTCCATGACCGTTTTCGGTAAGGTCGCCGACGAAAAGGTAGAAGGGTGCCTCTATAACTTCTCCTTCCTCGATTTTAACCCTTTTCCTCAAGCCTTCAATGGTGAATGTGGGCATCACGGATTCTATGCGGCCTCCAACCACCACTGTGCCGTCCACCATGCATGCACCAGCTCTTGACTCGCAGTTCTTCTGCACGTAAATTGTGCCGCCCTTCATACGGAAACCCGCAAACTGGCCAGCTGACCCGTAAATTTTGATTACACCCTTTCTCATATGGGCTCCGGCTTCACGTCCCACATTTCCATGCACTATTATTTTTCCGCCTCTCATTCCTTCTGTGCTGCCGCGGTATGGCGCGCCCAAATAGTCGCCCGCATCGCCGTGAATCTCTATTGTGCCGCCCTTCATCATGGAGCCAGCCCAGCCCAAAACGTTGCCATAAACTGTTATTTTTCCGCCTCGCATTTCCCCGCCCAAATGCATGCCAGCGTCGCCCTTAACGACTATTTCGCCGCTTTTCATGCCAACGCCTATCCGCCTAACACGGCTGACGTCGCCGTGAATCGTTATCACTGGAGCTTCAAAAGATGTTTCAACCGCCTCAACCTTAAAGAGTTCGCCGAGCCTTTTCTGTTTGTTCCCCTCCCAAACCTTCAAGGCTTCGATTTCTTTGAGGCTTTTTCCTTGAAAGATGTTAGGGTTTATGCATTCCGCCACTATTGGCAGTTTAAACTCTTTCAGCGGGTAAAGATTCACGTTCATTACACATCAGCCTTCACGGGTATTGGATGGGAAACAGCCAAATAATCCTCTGAAACCGGATAATTCTCGAACTCAACCGTCCAATATTCCTTGAAGCGTCGCTTCATGTTTTCGTTTACCTCTATTTCGCATGGCTCCCGCAGCTGCACGTCCACCCACATGGTGGCGCCGTCAATATGCTTTAAAACTTCGCCGTCTTTGACAACCACTTGCCCACTTTTAATTGTGTAGGCTGCACGCTTGAAGGCGCGCCTAACAGCCTTGTACTTCTCTGATGGGTCCATGGTTTCTGGGTTGAAGTTGTATATGGCGATGTCTGCGTCTGCCCCCACACCAAGATGACCCTTATTTTTTAGGCCTAGGGCTTTTGCTTGCCCCGTGCGGGTCACTATGGCAATTTCGTAAAAGTCTAGTTCACGGTCTATGGATGGGAGTAGGCTTCGGCTTCTAGCTTTAGGGTTAATCCTTTTAAGGGTGGCTTCTCTGGCTTTTCGGCTCATAAGCCAAGCAACAATCCGCGGATAAGCAATGAATGGCCCGCCGTTGGGATGGTCCGTTGTCATCAAGATTTTCCACGGGTCTTTGATTAGGAGGGCGAGTTCGAGGCCTATAGACCATTGGATGGCGTGGACATAGCTTTTCCGCCTGTAGTGGAAGGGTACTATTCCAGCGCTTGTCTCGGTTTCCACGTCGTGGTTTGTCCACTTGTTCCCGCTAAGCGTGTGAAGCGTGTATTGAAAGGGGCCATCAGCCGTCATGGTTGTAGTGTCCGTGAAAATGACTTGTCCCATGTCCATTGTCACGTGGGAATGCGTGTTAACGTAGTTGGCTATTTCTTCGGCCCCGGACTCGAAGGTTCGCCAGTCGTCGCCTTTAAAAGCGCAGAACTGGCAGTGGGTTATGTGGATGGCTGGTTTGCCATCCTCTGCCAAATCTTCAACACATCGCATTGTTTCGATAGCCGTTACATAGTTGCCTGGTTTACCCAAATTGTTCGTATGTACGTGGATTGTGTGCGGCAAGTTTAGAAGTTTGTTAACCTTACACAAGCCGCGGATGATTTCGCGAGGCGTAATCCCAAAATATGGAACTTGGTCGTCTATGCTTTCCACGTTGCGGCCGAAACCCCAAGCTTCAAGCCCGCCGGGGTTGACAAGTTTTATGGCGTAGCCCTTTGTCGCCTTAATCATCCAAGCAACGTGGCGAGCACACTCCTCGATTTTGCCGTCTCGCAGATATTCGAGCACAAACCACCAGTCGCCGAGAAGCGGGTAACTAGCCTTATCAATAATGGGTGTGTCGCTAAGCTCCTCATGCGTGTGCTTCGCCTCCAACGGCGGCATAGCTGGATCCATAACCGTTGTCCAGCCCATCCGCGCATAACGGTAGCCCGTTGTAAACGTTGATGGAATAGAATAGCCAACGCCGGATCTCGTAACGGCGGTTTTCGGCTCAACATCTTTAAAGTGGTCTTCTGGACGCAGCAGCCTTCCAGCGTTCACTTTGCCGCCGGCTATGTGGCTGTGGATATCTATGCCGCCGGGCATGACAATCATGCCAGTGGCATCTATCTTCTTGGCTCTGCGTTCGTTGACTTTTTCCACTATTTTGCCGTCTTTTACTGCTATGTCCATTTTTTCGCCATTAACGCCATTACGTGGATCATAAACAAACCCATTTTTTACTAGAAGCTCCATTCTAGGCAGCCTCCGCTTTTGCTTTTTCACGTTTTATTTTTCTAACCTCGGTTAGGATTCTCCTCAAGATTTCTTTGTCTGGCAAAACGCCTCTAGGCGGATCTACAACTTTCTTGAGGGGTATGGGCACGTGGTCCATGCGGTAAGCTGTTCCAGAAGCCTCAACACCAACCATGGCTGAAGGAATTACCACATCAGCAACCTGCGCCGTAACATCCATGTGTGGACCAATGTAGATTAGGGGGTTTTTAGCGAGGTGTTCAGCTGCTTTCCGCGGAAAGTTTGAAACGGGGTCTGAAGCCACAATTAAGGCGGCGTCAGACTCGCCTCGCAGCAGCACATCCACAACGGATGTTTCGCCTGGATTATACCTTGGATAGCCCAGCGAAAAGTCTACAGCGTACGGGTAGCCTGTCTGCCAAGTAAACACTGTGTTGGCACCCGTCACGTTAAAGTGTCCACGCATGGGCATTATCACGAACTTTGTCCGCATGTTTAAGTCGCGGACCAGCGATAAAGCCGCGTCAATGTTGCGGAGTTTTGCGCCGCTCATGGTTAAACCGAGCCCAAAGAAAAGCGCGCCGAAGTCGCAGCTCACCATGGCGTCTGCAACCTCCTCCAAATATTCAACTGGCACACCTGCGACACTGTCCACTTCAAGTTCCTGGTCGCGGATTAAAGCCCTAAAGGCTTGTAGAAGCTCGTAGTCTTTTCCGGGCTCTACTTGGACGAAGAAGTCAGCCATTTCCGCCGTCTTTGTTCGTCTGACATCAACTACTATGAGTTTTCTGCCCTCCTTAGAGATGGACGGCACAAAAGTGGGTTCCAGTTGGGCTTTAATTTCTGGAGGTTTTTTGAGGACAAGCCTTCTAACTGTGCTTTGAATCTTTTTACGCCCTATAAGGGTTCTGATCTTCGCTATGTAGCTTCTCCATGCGCTTTTCTCGAATCTGCCTTCAGAAAAAGCTGTGTAACGTTCAATATGACGTGGATGAGCGCTCCATGGGTCGCATCCCCAGTAAATGATTAGGTCGGCTCTGTGGCGAATTTGCCCCAAAGTGCATGAAGGTATGCCGACGTCTTGAACGCTTAAGAGAGACGGACCATGACACACAACCGCCGTGTTGTCTATGACGCCGCCGACCTCTTCGGCTAGTTCTATGCCAACGCTTATGGCTTCGCAGCTTGTGCTGCTCCAGCCATAAAGCACGGGGTAGTTAGCTTTTGCAAGGATTTCTGCAGCCCGTTGAACAGCCTCTTTAAGTGCCGCCTTAACAAGTTCGCCGTTTTTTCGAATTAGGGGCTTGCGGATGCGGTGTTCACTGCGGTGGCTTAGGAATTTGGCTTCACACATGGCGCAGCCATTCTTAACCTTAACAATCTCGCCGTTTTCAATGGTCAGCTCTATGTCGTCGCAGAGGCTTCCACAAACCGGACAAGTCACAGCTTTAACAATCGGCATCAATTAACCCTTCCCAAACTGTTGTTTGAGAAGCTCCTCCAAACTCAAAACAGGCTTGTCCGTTGGCTCCACAACGGCGGGCACACCTTTAAAGCTTGGCATACCAATCCCGTGAGTTTCCGGGTCCACAACAACATTCGCCCAAGGACCGTAAGGAATGTAAATTACGCCGGGATGGGGCGCCCTCAAAGATTTTTTAGCCTTCACCACAACGGAGCCAAAAGCCGTTGAAACCTGAACGTTTACGCCATCTTTTACGCCAAGCTTCCGCATATCTCCGGGATCCATGTAGCATACAGAGACGCTTTCCACATATTCCCTTGTGATTTTTCCAAGTTCTTTTCCGACACCCTGCTCTATTGTGCGCCCCGTCAACAGCACAACCTTCAATTTAGGCTTTTCAGCCATTAGCCAACCTCAAACCCTTTTTGTTCAATACTGCTTTGGAAACTACATACAGCCATTTTAACCCTAATTAATTTATCCCTCTGCTAACCGTGGATAATCATTTTGCCTTGGGAAAAGCCAAAAGTGGTTAGCCTCTCTAGCTTCACGAAACATTATGGTCTGTAGCCGTTTAGGATTGCTAAGGCGATGGCTGCTGCTATTATGTCGGCTGTTGTGCCGGGGTTTAAGTTGTTACCATCCAGCCGCAGAACAGCATCAAACAGTCGGAGCTTCTCTCTTCCATTAGAGGTCTTTAAGCCGCCGTTTTCCAGGACTTCTTTAGCCATGACTGATACTTCACGGGCTCTTTGCATACCCACTTTTCTAGCTATAAAAGTGTCTGGATATTCTGCCAAAACCTCTAGGAAAGCGTGGACAACCGCCATATTAATGTCGCCTTCCTCTTTAAGCCAACGCATCAAGCTTGGATAAGCAAAATTAAAGGTGACGGGGTAATTGTTAACCCATTCAAAGCAAACCATGTCGTAGGGAGCAGCTATCCGAAAGACCTGATAAAGCGTAACCCTTTCAAGAAGAATTCTCTCCGTCGAAGTGGGATCATTAACATCCAAGTCCGGTGCCTTCCCAAGGCCGCTGGGTTTGGCTATTCTAACGGCCTCGTAAACGGCAACAGCGTCTTCGGGTGTGGTTGCCTCTACAACCCGTTTCAGGTTCCGCCTTAACTCTGAAAGTTCGAAAACGCCGTTCTCCGCTGGTGTCATGCCAGCCGCCGCAGCCAAAGGCACAAACAACAAAACCGTGCCAAGCAAAGTGTTGCCCCCGCTCTGCCAGCGGTTTATCTCAGCCACACAATCACGGATTATTTGTCCAACACAAACCTTATCGAGACTAATTTCACCTCTAGAAACGGCCAGTCCCCTTTCAGCGGCAAGCCTAAAAAATGGGGCTGCAGCCACCGCCGAAGCCAAAAAATGCATGTGATTTGTGCCCTCAAAACCAACCACGAGGTTGACGTTGCCGGGCTTGTCAGTGCTAACTTCCAAAAGTATGGCTAACTCCAAGCAACGCGAAACATGCTCAGCCTTGTTGAACGTGAAAGCCATCAAACATTGCACCTTACAGTATAGCTTGAAAGGAAAGGCTTATTAACGTTGTGTAAAAAATTACACAGCAATTACCAAAAATACACAGGGCGATAAACGTTGGCAAGCACCGAATTATCTACAAAAAACGTGGCATTACTCACAATTTTCGCTGCGCTCTCCTTCATAATCTGCAAGTTCATTCCGGGAATACCAATAGTTGGCATTCCAGACGCCCAAATAAAGTTTGACGCAGCCGTCGCACCCCTTTACGGAATGACAATCGGTCCATACATGGGTTTTCTAGCCGCTCTGATAGGCGGATTAATCGCTGCAGGCAATCTCTTCAGCGTTTTAACATCCTTCTGCACCGCAATTTCAGCCATGGTAGCCGGATTCCTAACATTGGACAAAATATCGAAAAGCAGCAAAATTCAAGGATGGCCCATATCCGCAGCAGTTCTCGCCGCCCTAATAGCCGGGTGGTATGCCACATGGGTTGGACAAAAAGCCATATCCTATCCAGTCCTACACTTTGCAGGCTTATTCGCCATTTTGATCACACGGGGTTGGGTTGCAAACTCGTTCAAGGAAATTGGAGTTCCCAAAGAGGGTTGGCAGTTTAAGCCGGCTTCCATATTATCCGGCGTGATCCTGTTCGCCGTCGGCTACATGTTCACAAAGCCATATATGAACGAGGCAATTCCACTAAACTATCTTTCGCTTCCCCTATACATAGTAGCGGCTGTTCTAATTCTCTATGGAATTTTTGGAGCTGGGCGATTCTCCTTCATTTCAGCAGTTTTCCTAGCCAGCTACTGTGGCATAATTGCTGACCACATGCTTGGAAACCTAATATTTATAGCAACAATAGACATTTTCATCCCGCTTATCGTTGTGGAGGAATATTTCCTCAAACCCTTGGGGTTGCCTGACATACCGTCGTTATTCTTGTATATGGTTCCAGTTTCAGCCATCGAAAGGATACTTATGACCGTTGTGGCAACAATAGTTGGAGTTGGCTTAATCTCTGGACTTTATAAAGCCGGCCTCATATCCAAGAAACAATAAAAGCATGAAGCACCCACTTAGCCTTAATGGAAAAAGGGTTCCGCGAAGGAGACTTCATAGAGACAAAGCAAGGCTTAATATTTGACGTGAAAGGGCTAGTTCATCCCCCAAACAGGGTAATAGCTTTCATAAGGTATTATCAAAGCAGTATAGGGGAAAGACAGAGAGACAAACATCGCTCCTACGAGAAGGTTTACTCTCTCCCAGAGCGTTACAGTTGGCTAAAAAATAATTTTCCAGAATGCTTAGTCTATGACCCGGTTTTCGACGAAGAGTTATGCGAAGTACCAACGAATCATGTTAAAATGCATTATATACCGGTTAAGGTGCTTCAAAGGCTCCGAAAAACGGAAAGTTTAGACAATCTTGAAAGGGCAGTTTTGGAAATGGCTTCTTTGCTCAAATCTTCCGCCAACATTCCATGGAATGCTATTGGCGCTTCAGGCTCAGTTATGGCAGGCTTGCACACAATTAACTCGGACATTGACCTAGTTGTTTATGGTTCTAAAAACTGTTGGAAAGTTTATTCGACAATCAAATCCTTGTTTGAAGATCCATCTTGCCCACTAAAGCCTTATTCTCGGAACGAGCTATGGAAGCTTTTCATTTTTCGTTCGAAAGACACCCTTATGAGCTTCGAAGACTTCGTAATAATGGAATCCAGAAAAAGTTTTCAGGGCAAATTCATGGGACGAGACTTTTTCATTCGTTTCGTGAAGGACTTTGGTGAAATAGACGAGAAGTATGGTGACGTCCTTTACAAGAACTGCGGCTATGGGAAGATTGAGGCTGTTGTGGTGGATGATTCAGAATCTATTTTCACGCCGTGCACATACAAAATTGAAAACGTCAAAAATGTTGAAGGACCAAAACTCCAGCCAATAAAAGAGATAGTTTCCTTCCGCGGGAGGTTTTGTGAACAGGCAAGGAATGGCGAAACAGTTGTGGCGCAGGGCAAAATTGAACGTGTGATGGACCGAAGAGATGGCAGCGAATATTTTAGGCTGTTAATCGGAAATAAGCCTTCAGATTTCATGGTTCTTAAAAGGCTATAATCCTGAAAAGCAAGGAACCTCTTTCTCCACGTATAGGCTATAGCCAGAATTTTTTAGGAAGTCTTCCACTTGGTGGACGTAGGCGCCATGAGCGTTATAGGATATTCCCAACAGTCCCACTCCGCCAGCACATGAAATTATTTCTAATTCAACTTCTCTATCTGACAGTTTCTCCAATAGTATTAAAATTGCAACGTCGCTGCTGACCCTAAAAAAGAACTGTTCTCCTAAGATAATCCCGCGAGTTTTTCCACCATCATCAAGTCTCTTTGCGAAAACGTTGCCGAATGCTTTCTTCAAGGCTTCAAAAACTGTTTCAAAGGAGCCATTGACGATGCATTTAAGATAATGGGAAGACACGGCTTGCCCCTCGCTCCAATAATGACTAAATGCTAGACCTTTTTAATAACTTGCTCGTAATAGCGTGGACCATAGGTTAATGTTATTTGGTGGAAGCTTTCGCCATTTTGCATTTCAACTTTTTCGAGGTTTCCTTCCACATAGACGGTTTCGCCCTCCCACGCTTGCATTCTAAACTCTTCGAGGTAAGAGACAACTTGTTTTAAATCGTCAACTTGTGATCCTTCTAAGATGTGTATTGGTTCGACTTTGTAAACTGACGGCATGTAGGGGGCTTCTGAATCATCTTTTATGCGTAGAACGGCTTTAATCCAGCTAGTCCAAGTGATTCTTTTGATTTCACCATAATTGTTTTGAATTTCTTTCCAGCTCTTCACTGGTTCAAACTCCACTTTTATGACGCGCCCAGAAGCCTTGTCGTGGAAAACCCCATAGATTAGTTTGCGTTTCTGGTGCCAGACAAACTCTTGTGGTGTCAGATTTTTGTAGCGCCAAACTTTTCCCTGGAAAGGCGAATTGTTGGCAAACTCGTTGGAAAAACTTGAACCGCTGTTTTCGTATAATTCTTGGAGGAGACTGCGGATTTTCTCTAGGTTTTCTCTGCCGTAAACGATGAAGTCTAAGTCTGAAAATTTTGGGTGGTAAAAGCCGTGAAGTAGTGAGCCGAAAACTCCGAAATCTTCCAAGCAGAGGCCAAGACGAAACACTGTTGCCTCTAAAACCCTCTGCATCGCCCTAAGTAGTTCGTCCTTTGGCTCCATTTCCACAAGCCTTTTTAGAGCCTCTCCTGGCTTACGGACACCAGCAAGGTCCACCTCATGGACGCCTACAACTTTTCTACCCAGCGGCTTGTGAAGAACCATGTATTGCGGGAAGCGTTTTTGGACAAAATGCCAGCCTTCATCTTCATAAAACTTATAAAAGACATTTTTGCCATCGGTTCTAAACGCTTTTGGATTTTTAGACTGGAAAAGTGTTGAAGGCGCATATTCTAAGTCGCAAATATAGCCTTCCGATGGATGTGTGTAGCCAAAAACACGGAAGATTAAGCCTTCCCGTGTGACTATGGCGTCACGGTCTCTAAGCTTTAAGCCGCTTGAACTGGCCAAATGTATTCTTCCTCGCTTTCCGCAGAGCCGACGACAACTTGATACGTGATTTTTCCAGAGGTTAAGTTCTCCACGCGTTCAAGCAACCCGGAAACCTCTATTTGTTGCCCCTTCCTAGCGACGTTTCTGTAACACCCAATCATGGAGGCTACAATTTCTGGAACAATGTTCTCTGGAAGCGGCGAGTCGCCATACTGAATGCAGTTTTCAACTTTGTAGATGGCAGGGCGGAACATGGCTTCACTGTCGTCTTTAACCATGCATCTGAACTTTACCGGAGCTATGGGCGTGTACCGGCAGTCGCCATATTTAACATTGATTTCTTCCGGCTTGCGGACAGCGTTATACATGAAAATCTTGCCTTTGAAGCGTCCTTTAAATCGTCTTGCAGCGTCTAAACGGTTGCTGAAAATGTAAGTTAAGACACCTTCTTGGACAAGCTTTTCGATGGCGACTTCAACACGGCGAAAGTTTTGGCTTCCATAGACCACTATGTCTATGTCGGATTCAGCTGAATGCATGTTCAAAGCTATAGAACCGTGAACACCAAAGTCTTCCAGCGGCACTTTAGCCTCATCGGAAACGAGTCGAACTAACTCTAAGGTCAGTTCTTGCAGTTCATCCCTTTGCCTTGTTTCCATTAAAGCTTTTAAGCGGTCCCTTGGAACAAAAACCTCAACAATCCGGTTTAAAGGAACACTGATAACTTCTTTTCGCCTGAAAGGACAGAAATAAACATAATCTGGAAAGTTTTTCCTAAAAACTTTGAGGAAAGTTTGGTAGTTTTTGGCTGTGTAAAGTTTTTCTGCTCGAAAAAGCTTTTTTTCGCCAAAACGCCAAGTCCTTTCCAACATGCGAATCTTAAACATTTCCTTTAACTCGAATGGAATGTATTTTAGAAAGGCGAAAACACGGTTTTCCGGATGCTCGTATCCAAAAACGTTTAGAATGAAACCTTCCCTTGCTACGAAAGTGTCGCCGTCTAGGGGTTTCCAGCCCGTCGTTTTGAACACCTTTGAAAGACTTTTGGCTAGCTATTTAAAAGCCTACCGACGGAAAAAACAATATTAGACGCCCTTCTAAAGGGATTTTGAAGGTGCATGGCTTGGTTCTTTCAAAAGAGTCGCATCCGTACGTGGTTTTCCTTCCAGCCGAACAGAAAGACAAGATTCTAACAGCAATTTTTGGCTCTAAGGCCTCCATTGAGATTTTAAGATTTTTTCTTAGGCACGGGATAGCCAACAAAGTTTACCAGAAAGACCTTGTTCAAAGGCTTACTTACTCCAACAAGACGGTTATTGAAAACTTGAAAACCTTAACCGAGCTTGGCGTCCTAACAGAATGCATGGAAAAAGCTGAACACGAGGGACGAACAGTTTGGGTCAAATCCTATACGCTGTCAGACATTGGCAAGTGGTTTGCCCTCCTAATAGCCGAGGAAAAAGAACTCTCCGACGAGGAAAAGGCAGAAATACTTCAAAACATTTTCAGAAACTACATCAAGTGGGTTAAAAACCTCTCGGAAAAACTCCACATAAACAAAGAGACTTTTAAGAAAATATTTCACGAAGAGATGGAAAATGAGAAGGCGTAAACCAGCCCTCATATCCGTCCTCGGAAGCAAAAATTCCGGAAAAACCACGGTTATAGAAACTTTGACACGGGAATTGACAAAAAGAGGCTACTATGTAGCGGCAGTAAAACATATTCCAGAAAGGGATTTCACCATAGACAAGGAAGGTAAAGACACTTGGCGATTCGCAAAGGCAGGAGCCAAAACAATAGTCGCCATATCACCGACAGAAATAGCCACTATCGAAAAAATTGATACAAAGGGGCTTGCTCTAAACGACATTGTAAAAAAGTGTATGGATAGCGATGTAGTCATAATAGAGGGCTTCAGAAAACTTTTAGAAAAAAACATGAGAGTTCCAAAAATCGTCACAGTGAAATCTACCGAAGAAATCCCAGAAAACCTGAAAATCTTCAAACCAATCATAGCGTTTGCTGGCCTTCAACAATTGAAGGTGCAACTTAACACGCCTTACGTGAACGCCTCAAAAGACGGCGGCAAACTTGCGGATTTGGTTGAAAATTTTATTAAGAAAAAGGGGAAGGGAAGGTTTTAGGCTAAACACCCTTTAGACCTGGGGCATCCTCGGCATTTGTGAGGTTTGGAGATTCCGTAGGGGGAGAAGGGGAGAAAGGAGAGCTCGTAAAACCAGAAAAGCCGATTTTCCTCCAAACCCTTTCCACCGCGAGAACGCCCCTTCTAAAGGGCTTTGAAAGCTTCAAACCATCGGTTATAAAGCGTTAACATGTCTAGGGAGACGCTGGGCTTGCGCTCTTCTAGAATTTGTCTAAAATCGCTCATCCGCAGGGGTCTAGGTTTGGCAAGCTTGTTTGCGGCTTGGCCAGACTCGAAGAACTCCCCAATCACTTTCAAGTGGGCGGCCTGGCAAACGTCCTTTATGTCGCTTCCAGAAAAGCCTTCAGAAAGCCTTGCCAACTCGTGCAAGTCTACATCTTGAGCTAAACTTAGATTGCTTGTGTAATGTTTAAACATCATAAGCCTAGCGTGGAAGTCTGGCAATGGCACAAGAATTCGCTTTTGAAAACGTCGTATGAAGGGCCAGTCCAGATCCCAAGGCTTGTTAGTGGCGCCAATAACATAGACATGAAGATTCTTACCTTTGTCGATTATGCCGTCCATTTCCTTTAAGAACTGGTTACGCACACGAACCTCGCCGCCAACCTCGTTGGAATGCTTTCCCATTAAAGAGTCCAACTCGTCAATGAAGATTATTGCTGGCTTCTTATCTTCTACGGCACATTTTCGGGCAGACTCGAAAAGCCTAGCAACATTCTGCTCTGCCTCACCCAACCACTTAGACATTATGGAAGCTGCATCCACAGAAATGAAAACAGCATCAATCTCGGTGGCAGCGGCAGCCGCCAACAAGGTTTTACCACAGCCCGGTGGGCCGAAAAGTAGTATGCCTCTAGGCCAGCCAAGGGGGAACAAGTCCGGCCTCTGAACTGGATAGATTATAGCCTCTTTGATGGCTTTTTTCGCAGCGTCTAAACCTATAACCTCATCCCAGCGGACGCTTGGCTTCTCTTTTATTATCAAGTCTTCATAACTTGCCTTCTTAGTCTCGCCTGATTTGGCGCCCTCAACATTTCTGGGCTCAGGCTGCTGTTCGGTTGGAGCGATGGCACCCTGCAACACCTTTATCCTTTCTTGGTATGCTATGGCCCTTTGAATGTAAATTTTGTTTAAACTGTAATCTGGGTACAACTGTACAAGCTTTAACAGCGTCTCTATGGCCTTCTGGTACATGGTTATTGCCATGCCCTTTGCGCCTTGTCTGTCTAGGCGAACAGCCTCCAAAGCATAGTTGGTGGCTGACTTCTCAAGCTCTTGAGCCGCCTCCATGAAACTCACCTCTTAACTTCAATCTTCACTTTCCCCTTCGCCCCCAAACTTTGCAGAGCCTTCTCAACTTCCTCGCATGAAGCCCCCAAGTCACGTGAACAACGGATTAAGTCTATTTCGCCGCCAGTCCGCCGTACATACTCCAAAAGAGCTTCTTCAAGGGATGGTTTAGCAACTTTTAGGCTAATCTCTTGAATCTCAGCCTTCCTAAAGGAGATTAAATTTTCAGAGCGCCTTCCATCTTCATCAACAGTCTCGCCGCCAACTGTCTGCGAACAGGAAGCAGCTAAGGCGATCATCTGTTTAATTTCAGCCTTAGCTTCCTCAAGTTTGGGCGTTTCCCGCGTAGCAGGCGGTTCAGGAAGCTTTTCAGCAATCTTTCTCTCAAGGAAACTTTCAACCTCGTTTAGGATTTGCTCCCCAGCAGGCGTAACCTTATCTACGGGTATTAAGACCTCATCAGAGGATATTCTCGTCGAGTAAATTGTTTCGCCAATAACGTTGTTTATTTCACTTATTTCCGAGGAAACCTCAGGCAATATTTCAGATAACTGTCTAGAAACGCTTTGCAGAGTCCTAAGCGCTGGTTTAAGGTCTATTACTATGTCGCTTAGCTCCCGCACCGTTTCAAGACGGAGGATAACCCTTTCAAGGGCAAGCTCCACTTGCTGGAGAAAACTTATCAGGCGGCGAACCTCAGCCAGCTCGTTGGCACATATAGCTGCTTTTTCGCGGTTGTTGGCTCTTAAGGCGTTTACACATGTTTGGAATAGAATTTTATCTCTTTCCTTCAGCCTTAAAGATGCTTGAACAACTTTCTGTTGTTGAACCCTAAGCTTGTACACTGACTGAGTTAAGACTTCCCGTAATGGTGGAGGGGATGGCGCAAGAGGGTTTTTGATTTCAGCTCCCTCCGCCCGCTACGCTTTAGGAAGCCCTAAATGCTTGCGTCGCCTGCTTCCTTCACATAGACTATCACGGGTGGTTCTGGGAGACTTGCCGGTATGGAAGCTGGGGCTTCAACAGTTTTGGCAAGAGGCCCAGTAACAGTTTCGCCTAAAAGAATGTTTGAAAGCTTGCTTCTCAAACCTTCAAGGTCCGCTTTTTCCGTGTTAGCCCGTTTCAAACATTCTTGTATAGTTGAGAATGCCATCTGATAAGAGGTGTCATCTATTTCCCCAATCTCATGTTCTACTTCCAAGTGGACGAGGGCGTAGTTAAGCTCCCTAATCTCTCTATTGCATCTTTCAATCTCTTTCTCAATTCTTTCTAGGAGAGCTTGAGCTTCGGTTTTAAGCTGGTTCAGAACGCCTTCAAAACTGCTGTGTAAGTCCTCGTAAACTTCCGGCGAAATCTTCTTTTTCTCATAAAGCTCTTTTAGGGCTTGGTCTTTACGCCATATCAAGGGGATTTGGTCACAGAGGACAGCTGTTTCAGCCTTAATGTCGGACATGTAAACTACTTCTGAACCGTCAAATCTTATGTTTCCGGCAGGGTACTTACCGAAGTTTCCATCGCTACATTTAATGTAAACGTATTCCACTTCACCGTTTGGTTTAACAGCGAAGGAAGCAACTTCTCCCATTAGACGGCCGTATTCATCTTTAACCTGTTTTCCAAGGGATAAAAAAATGTTGGAGCCTTGTGGCATGGGCACTCCTCCATTAGGCTAAGATGTCTCCGTCGGAGTTTTCTCGGGTAGAGGCATTTGCGGTATCCCCGCCGGAAGCTCTGGAAACTTCTCTTTGATTCTTTGTTCGGCGACGGCTGCTGCCTCTGTAAGAATTTTCTGGGCGTCCTCGTTGGCGGCTTCAAAGTTTATGGATAAGCCAGTGCTCTGTCCAGCCTCCACTATTATCCCGCTGAGCAAGTTGCCAATAAGCCCCAGCTCCCTTTCGGCTTCTGGGAAAATGTTGGCCATTCCAGCTTTTACAGCTCTTAATACGCTGACAGCTGGTCCGAGGGTTGAAACAACGTCTCCAAGTTCTGATACAGTTCGTAACCTTAAGACTATTTGTTCAAGGGCAAGTCTAGCCTGCATTATCATTTTTTCCATTTTCCTAATTTCGGCGAGTTCGTTGGCGAAAACGTTGGCCCGAGCCATGTCATGCTTTGTATAGGCATCGACTATCCTAGCAAATATGGACTTGTCTCTTTGACTGAACCTTTCACTGGCCTGATCCAACTTCTGAATTTGTAATTCTATGCGGCGGATGGCCATGTCAAGTCTTGGCTTTAACGGACCCGGAGGCCTCACAGCCTCTTTGATGCGTTCTGTGAGTGGTTGTTCATCGCGTCTCTCATCCCATCGTTTACTAAACCTTTCTGACAATATGGATTCCTCCGAAGAAGGCATAGGCGCTTAAAGAAATCTTATACATTGTTAATATGCCGGAAATATCCACGTATATACGTAGAAATATACGTGTTAGCTGAAGCCTTTTTGGGCTTTAATTTTCTAGTGAAAAGAACAAATTGCTGTTTTCGCTGGAATAGACAGAAACTTGTAAGTTAGACTAAAAAGAACCCCTAAAATCAACTCTAGGCTGGGTGGAAACAGATGGGCGAAAGGTTAAAGATCTTCCTCTTCGTTGGGCTTCTAGGCTTCTTCGCAGGCATCATAGCCGACATAACAGCCACCTACGTGATCCCAGCGCTTATCCTACTGCTGCCGCAGCTAGGCGCAATAACGAGGTACATGCTTTCGGGGCTGGCGGGCGCATTCCTAACAATAGTACTGGTAAGCATATGGGCATACATCACCGGACCTAAAGAAGCCTAGTGCCATTCTCCTTTTTACCCTCGTTCGCGAACAATTTCATAGTGGAAACTTTTATTCCTGGACTCAGGAGCGGAAAAATCAATCATCTGTTCAGCGTACCTCGATGTCATCATCGTGCCATGAAGATATTTCCGGCAAAACCTAAAAACTTTATGCAGATTGCAGTGTTCAGTAAGTGTAAATTTTTCATTTTAATCCATCTCATGTAAAGTTCAATGTAACCACATGACGTGCAATAATATGGGATGATTTTGTCGCCGAGGAAATCGTCCTTTTTGCAAAAGAAACTCCGTTGTAGGCAGCTAGATAACTTCCTCTCTCCATTAACCGCCCGTTAGGACGCCTTTTGATTTCTTCGCTCATGACCCCACATAGTTATTTTGCATGAAATTTTTAAAATCTTGAACTATATAAGGTTAGAAGTATAAGGGTTGTGAGAAGACTTGTGTGGTATCTTCGGTTTTGTATTGAGAGAAAATGTTGGAATGCCGGTAGTTTTTAATGTTCTGCAAAGGCTTGAAAGGCATCAGTATCCAGACGAGAAAAACCCGGTAGGTGGGTATGGTGCTGGAGTTGCAGTTCTCACGGATACAGGAGAGGTTTTGTTGAAGAAAGTTGGAAAGGTTGAGGGTTCTCCGGCCGAGCATTTGTCAAGAGTGTGCGAACTGCGGCGGGCTTCGGTTTTGGTTGGACATGTAAGATTGCCAAGCCCCCAATTTATGGAAACTGCGAAGTTTAAGGAAACAGCCCAGCCTTATGTTGCGCGATGCATTAAAGGTTTAACAATAATTTCAGCCCACAACGGGAATGTAACAAACTACAAAACAATAAGAGAGAGCTTAGGTGTAAAACATACTTTTGAGTCGGAAAAAATAGAGCTTATTGATTCCGAAGTTATTCCACATTTATTCGAGGAGCTTTTGATTGAAAAGAGCGATCCGAAGAAAGCGTTAGAAGCTCTCTTTCAAACGTTAAAAGGAGCGAACACTGTAAGTCTTATGCAAGTCGAAGCTAACTGTTTGCTTCTACATTTTATCCATAAAGGAAAAACTAGAGGATTGACTGTGTGGAAAAATGACAATGAAGAAATTGTTTTCTGCTCTAGAAAAGAGCCACTAATGGAATGCTTCGGCGAAATTCTCGAAAGAGGTGGATTTAAAGAACATGTGTTTATTCCATGGGGAGTAGAAGCGAATTTACAAATGACTATAAACCCTAATTTAAGGGCTTTTGCCTAAAAACCTAAAAATAAAAAATCACAAGTCAGAAGCGTGAATGGCGGGGATTGCAACATTGATGGTAGGCACGTATACTTGGCTAAGGTGAAGTTGAAATTAGGGAAGGAAGATTCTTTTCAAATGCAAGTTTTGTGAACCTTATTTTCAGATGGGAAGTGTCTGAAGATTTCGCCACCTTTCGATTAAAAAATGGGTTGGTTGCTGTGTTTGTTGCGAAACTTTTTACTTTTGGGTTGTATAGTTTTGGTTAGGGTGATTGCTTTGGATGTTAAGCTTTTTGTGGATGGTGAGGAGATAAGCCTAAACAAGTTCGTTGCTAAATTTTTGGGCAACACAATTGCTGGGGCTGTCAGTGCTTTGAGAGGCGTTAGAGAGGATTGGAAGGAGATTAAAATAGAAATAAAAAGGTGAGATGTTAGGCGTGATTCCAGAGGCTCATAAGAAGCATTTGATGGATGAGTTGGCTCAGAAGCTGTTGGCGCCCGTTAGGCTTGTTGTTTTTACGCAGGAGTTTGAGTGTCCATATTGTGTGCAGACACGAGGTCTTGTTGAAGAGTTGGCTGGTTTAAGCGACAAGATAAGCGTTGAAGTTTATGATTTTGTGGCTAACGCGGATAAGGCTAAGGCTTACGGCGTAGACAAGGTTCCGGCAGTCGCGATTATGGGCGTTAAAGACCATGGTTTAAGGTTTTATGGCTTGCCCTATGGCTACGAGTTTGCCACTCTTTTGGAGGGCATTGTGAGTGTTTCACAGGGAAAGGCAGACCTTTCCGAGGAAACTAAGGCGAGGCTCAAGGGCGTGAAAGTGCCTGTACACATCCAAGTTTTTGTGACGTTGACTTGTCCCTATTGCCCTTCCGTGGCGAGTTTAGCCTTCAAGTTTGCCGTTGAAAGCGACATGGTTAGGGCTGATGTGATTGACGTGAGCGAGTTTCCACATATCGGGCACAAGTATGGGGTTATGGGCGTTCCAAAAACCGTCATAAACGAGAAAGTTGAGTTTCTAGGCGCTGTTCCAGAAGACGTTTTCCTAGAACATGTTTTGCTGGCTGCCCGCCGCCCAGAATACGTGCTTTAGCTGTTGCAGGGCTCCCAGTGGTGTGAACTCTGGCAGACAAAAAAGAGTTTTTGACGTTGGTCTTCATTTACAGCGGCGAATTCGCAGAGCGCGTCATAAGAAATCTTATAAATGATCCGAGTTTTTGCAAAGCGTGTGGCTTGACCTGCGACTCATGCAAGTATGGCGTTTACAGTTATGTGCGCAACATCCGCGCCGCCATAGAACTGCCAAAGCCTTCAGAACTGCCAGCCTTTATTGATAAGCCTGAAGAATACATGCCTAAGAAGATTCCGAAGGCGGATTTATGTGTGGCTTCGGGCTTGCACAAGGATTTGCTTTTGGAACTGCCCTCCCACCTTGAAAAGGCTAGCGTTGAAGGGT
>JAWBXD010000007.1:0-24462 GCA_038868055.1 Bathyarchaeia archaeon | reverse complement strand
TTGAAGAGGAAGTTGTAGAAGAAAGATTTTACACAATCCCCCTTGGAAAGGCATGGATTGTGCCTCCCAACAAAAGGGCGCCTAAAGCCATTAGGATAATTCGGGATTTTATAAGACGACATATGAAACTGGAAGCTAAGAGAGGAAACGAGGAAGAAGAGGAAACGCCTCGAAGGGTTATTATAAGTAACGAGGTAAACGAGAAGATTTGGAGCAGGGGCATAGAAAAACCCCCGCGAAAAATCCGCGTTAGAGCCGCGAAGGACAAAGAAGGGAATGTTACGGTTTATTTAGCCGAAGGAGACTGAGTTTGGCAATTTACCTAACAAGTCTCTTTGGAAGCGCAAGTATAGGTGTATACCTACTAGCCAATGAAAGAATGCTTATTGTTCCAAAATTTGTGCCAGTTAAAAAGGCTGAAAAAATGGCGGAATGGCTTAAAGTTAAACTTGTACACACAAATATAGGCGGCTCGGTTCTGGTTGGCGCATTGGCATGTGCAAACTCTAATGGAATTTTGCTTCCACACTTTGTAAAGGACGAGGAAATAGAGGCGATAAAATCAGTCTTCGATGGGAACATAGCAATCATGGAGACAAAAAAGACGGCTTACGGCAACATGGTTTTGGCAAATGACCACGGAGCCATAGTAGACCCAAGACTGAAACCGTCTGAAATAAGAAGGATATCGGATACTTTGGGCGTGGAAGCTGTTCCAGGTGAAATTGCCCAGCTTCCCTACGTCGGCTCTCTAGCCGTCGCAACAAACAGGGGGATTTTGGCGCACCCGCTTTTGAAAGATTCTGAGAGAAAGCTTTTGGAAGAGGTGTTGAAGGTTCCTGTGGATGTGGGCACAGTTAATTGTGGCATACCCTACGTGAGGACGGGATTAATCTGCAACGGTCACGCTGCGGTTGCTGGTTCCTTGACGACTGGCCCAGAAATGTTTATAATTGGACATGCTCTGGGTGTAGTGAAGGAAGATGAGTGAAGTGAAAGTCTTTAGAATTGTAGGCGAGATTCGAAAACCAAACTGGAAAACCCCTTTTGAGAAAGAAGTGATGGCTATTAAGCCGGAACACGCCATAGAAAAAGTTTACACCGAGTTAGGCAGCAAACACCGGGTTAAACGTTTCCACATAAAAATAGAAAGGGTCGAGGAAATCGCACCCAGTGAGGTTGAAGACCCGTTAATAAGAAAACTTTTGGCTGGAGAAGGTAAAATTGGCGGGCAAAGTTGAAGAAGAACTGCGGAAACTTAGCGTCGAAATGCGTATCCTAGAGCAGACAGCTGAAGCCCTACAAGCCAGAATAAACATGGTGAATGCCGTCATAACAGACTTAACCTATGCTAACATGACGCTTGAAGGCTTAGAAAAACAGAAAGAAAACACTGAACTGCTGATTCCCATAGGCGGGAACTCTTTCATAAGGGCGCGACTTGAAAACCCGGACAGGATTACAGTTGGCATAGGCGCCGGCGTCTCAGTTGAAAAAAACATTCAAGAGGCAAAGGAAATCATTAGAAAAAGGCTTGAGGATTTAGAAAAAAGCAGAACCTCCCTACAGCAGCAGCTCTCACAAGTTATAGATAAGATTAACGAGGATAGGGAACGATTCGAAGAACTGGCAGTCATGTTAAGGAAGGGGACGCCCGCCAAGGATGTTTGAAAGGCTTAAGTCCGGTTTAAACAGCCTAGTAAACAAGATAACAACCACAGAGCTTAAAGCTGAAAACCTCCGCCCAATTCTTTCAGAGTTTAAGTTAACCCTAATAGAGAACGATGTAGCGGTGCCGGTGGCGGAGCGTATCTGCGAGGAAATGGAAAAACGTCTCAATGGACTACAAATTAAGAGAATTGAGGATAAAAGAAAAATTGTAGAGCAAAATCTTCGAGAAGTACTCCTTGAAATCATGACGACCAATGAGAGAATAGATTTTTTAAAGACTGTTGAAGAAAAAAGAAAGAAAAATGAACCATTTGTAGCTCTTTTTGTTGGGATTAACGGCACGGGTAAAACTACAACCATAGCTAAAGTTGCCCATTTGTTAAACAAAAAGGGTTGCACCGTTGTTTTGGCGTGCAGCGACACCTACAGAGCTGGCTCCATCGAACAGCTAGAAACCCATGCCAAACGATTAGGTATAAAAATGATAAAACACAAGTATGGTGCGGACCCTGCGGCAGTGGCATATGACGCGATATGCCATGCAAAAGCCCATAGGGTACATGCAGTTTTAATCGACACCGCCGGACGAATGCAGACAAATAAAAACCTCATGAACGAACTTGCAAAAATTAAACGTGTGGTAAACCCAGACTTGACAGTTCTAACCGTGGATGCGTTGACAGGCAACGATGCGGTTGTTCAGGCAGAGGAATTTCACAAAAACGTAGGCATAGATGCAACTATATTAACAAAAGTTGATGCGGATGTCAAAGGAGGAGCAGCCCTAAGCGTAACATACGTAACACGAAAACCAATAATTTTTGTTGGAACCGGACAGAGCTATGACGCTCTTGAAGAGTTCAAGCCGGAAAAGTTCGTGGAAATGATTATTAGGTGACCAAAATTATTATCTTTTGAACGTTAGACGGAGCCTTTTCGAAACTTCCTTGAAGCCTAAGCCCTTAAACAAAGCCAAGGATGGAATGTTCTTGGAGTAAATGTCTGCTTCCACACATTCCACACCTTTATCCTTGAACCATTCAAGCATCGCTTTCACCAAAGCCTTGCCTATACCCTGACGTCTATGGGATTTCTCAACAAAGCAGTCGCAAATGTACCCTCTTTTAGCTTTGTATGACCAAGGCTGACTAATCCATCCTAAAGAATAACCCACAATTTTCCCGTTGGCCTCAGCAACGAAGACAACGGTGTTTTCACCTTTAATGTTTTTGAGAATCCATTTCGGATTTTGAAACTCGCTCGGCAATGGTGAAACCATAGAGTCCATAGTACTTTCATCTTTCCCAAGCTTCTCGGATAACTTGACAATCTGCTGCAAGTCTGACTCATTTGCACGGCGGATTTTTAAGCTCTCAAGAAGAACGCTGGAAGACCTCATTTTGCGAGAGGGCATAAACACCACTTGCCAAAAACACCTAAACTTTCAGCGCTCCTCGTTTCAGGAGCCGTCCTTAAATTTTTGATACAATGTGGGATGAGTTAAATCTTCCTCCTTGTCAACAAACTGAATCCTCAACTTTTTATTGGCACCTATTGGAAGCTTCGCTTTGCCAAGCACTTCAAACCTAAACAAGGCAGACTTGTACCAGTTAACCCCGGGATTCCTGCAAACTTTAAAGCCCAAATTATAGGCAAACTCCTCGTAATTCGCGGTACCATAATCCATCGGATAAATCGAGAACCCTTGAATAATGTCGGTGACAACGCAGTCCATCCTCGACAAGAGCTTTTGAACAGCTAACCACTTTTTAAGAGAAGCTTCATAGAGGGTCAAGCCAAAATAGCCGACACCATTCTCCTTTAAGCAAGCCATGCCACGCGTTAGAAAAGCTCTTAAACCGGACAAAGTTTCAAGGGGTTCAGAAGAGAATACATCAAACTTTCCCAGTAGTTCCCTAGGCAGTGGATCAGCAACATTGTATTCTATGTATTCAATGTTAAAGCCATACTCTTTGTTGACCGATCCTATGAATTCGCCCAACCGTTTATCAATGTCTAAGACTGTTATTCGAGAAGGAAGTCTTGTCAACGCTAAAGCAACACTTAATAAATCATCGTCGCCAATCAAGACTAAATTTTTCCCAGCTAAATCGCCATAATAATGCATGAGGGTTGCTCTTGCAACAACATCGCTTTCAAGCATGTATCCCTGGAAAAAGTTGACAGTTGGACTTGGCCTCTTCTGGGTTATCCTTTTGAACTCGTCTAGAACTTCCTTGAATTTTGCCTCTGGGATTATTCGCTTACCACGGCACAGTGGACAAAGCTTGGCCTCAAAGCTCAAGCTCTCTGATTTTATTTGACCTCTACCCATATCAGTAAGAGAGAAGCCGGCCTCGTCGGCAACTATCAAAGCATTTTCATTGAGCCTCTTTAAGGCTGCCACAAAATCCTTAAGGGGAGCATTAACTTTATCAAGAAGTTCCCAGAAAGTTTTCTTAGACGAAGCAAGTTCATACAGTATTTTTGTTTCAACCTTCTCCATAAACATCCCTCCTTATAACGCGCTTTTCAACACTTTTAGGCTTAAACTCCTCTACCAGCAGTTCAAAAGCTTTCAAAGCCGGACCATCATCCCCGCAGGTGAAAATGTCCAAAGCCATATAACCGTACTCCGGCCATGTATGAACACTCAAATGCGACTCGCTTAAAAGGTATATGGCGGAAACCCCATGAGGCTCAAACTGATGAAAACTTGAAGAAACAACATGCAAACCGGATTTAGCAACTATCCTATCCAAAATCGGCCGTAAATCTTCAACTCTTGAAAGCTTTCGGGGATCCACGCCCCGAAATTCGGCGATAATGTGGATGCCCATATTGAACACCCAACATTATCGTCCGAACTCAGGACGGGACCTGACAGTTCGTTTGGCCTCTTTGGCCGACTACGCATACGTCTTTCTATCCTCTAAGTGAGCCGCAAAATTCTCTTTCTTATAAACCTTTCTACAGAAAGCGAAGCATATTTGCTTTCAGATGGCAAGGAATGCTAATAAATTCCCAAAAGTTTCAGCAGTATGGCTTTAGCCGCGTAAAGCCTGTTCTCGCTCTGTTCGTAAATCACGGAGTTTGGACTTTCAATTACGTCGTCGCTTATTTCATATCCTCTGTGAATTGGCATATCGTGCATTATAAGTGCATTGCTTCCCTTGAGTAGTTCCTTGTTCACTTGATAGGGCATCATAAGTTTAATGCGTTTCTCTTTTTCGGCTGCGTATTTCGGATCGTTGAAGAATTCCATGTCGACCCACGTGTCTGTGTAAACGAAATCCGCGTCCTTCAAGGCTTCTTTCACGTTAAGCGTTGTTTCATAAAGCCCCGTCTTCTTAGCCTCTTCAAGAAGCTCGTCGTCTCTTGAGGGTTCATTGAATATTGGTGTAACAGTGATTATTTTGACACCCGTTTTGGTGCAGCCTTCTATCAACGAGTTGCAAACGTTATTGTGCACGCCGATGTAAACCAGCTTTAAACCTTTCAGTTTACCCCTTTTCTCTTTCATGGTCATAAGGTCGGCTATGGCTTGGCTTGGGTGATACTTTTCGTCGCAGCCATTTATGACTGGAACCTTTGATGCTTTAGCCATCACCAGCAAGTCAGCATTCCGGAGAAGACGCGCCATAATGCAGTCAACATTCCGCGACAGATACTGAGTCTCATCGTATATGTCCGCTATTGTAAAGTTTGTTGTTCTCCAATCAATGTAAAGGGCATGTCCTCCCAGTTGAGTCATGGCAACTTCGAAGGCAACCCTCGTCCTCGTTGAAGTCTTCTGAAAAATCATGGCTAAGGATTTCCCATCTAATGCTTTCCGATACTTGTCCGGACTGCGCTTTACCTCAATAGCCTTATCAATAATCTCCATGAGTTGTTGACCAGACAGACCTTTAAAATTAATCAGATGCATCTCAACACCAACCAATCATGAAACTCAAAGCTTAACATTTGTCCATCAATTATAAACTTTTTGGAAAGGTTTTTCTAATCATGCTGCAACAAGCAATTGGGAAAGCATTTGATACTATTAGTTGCGTCAAAGAAAGATCAAGCAAGCATGAGTATCACAAAACAAATTTTGAAATGCTGCCCCTTTAAACCATGCAAAGAGACTTTTAAAGACGCTGAAATTTATGCGCTGGAAAAAATTGGGCAAAAAGTGAAATTGGCTGTTTTAAATGAAGAGTTAATTCATGCCCAAACCGTAACTGATTTTTCACCTTCACTTGAACTTGTAATATTCCTTTCAAGACACAGCAGCGAAAAAGGAATCCCCACGCTCTCAGTACACACGCCGGGAAACCTTGGAAAAGCAGAATTTGGAGGAATTACCAGAAAACTTTCAGTGGCGCCAGCGAACGCCATGAAAACTGCTTTAAAAGTTATGGCGCAGTTAGCTAAAGAGAGAGTTCTCGCCTATAAAGTGTCCTATGAATGTACCCATCACGGCCCCTCCTTAGACGTACCAGCCATGTTCGTCGAGCTGGGAAGCACACCGAAACAGTGGGCAGACATGGAAGCGGCAAGGGTAATAGCCCACGCAGCAATAGAAACTGTCGCAAATTTCAAAAAAAGAGAAGCTCAAGCAGCGATAGGCATTGGTGGGCCACACTACAATGAAAAGTTTACAAAAATCGCACTGGAGAGCAACATAGCCTTTGGCCACATAATTCCAAAGTATGCCATCCCAGAAATTGATGAAGAAATTCTTAGTCAATGCATTCAAAAAACTTTGGAAAAAGTTGAATTGGCATTGCTGGACTGGAAGGGCATAAAGGGGGAAGATAAGCAACACATTGTTGAAATGCTTAAGAAATTAGGCTTGAGAATCCAAAAGGTTTAACATGAAGATCGTTCCCTTGATAGAAAGGTTAATAGAAATGCAAGCAAACTATCAACGTGCTGGTAAATAAGATGGGCTTGAGATCGTTCCTAGAACAGTGCGCCAAAACATTAAAGTTGGCGGTTAAACCGGGAAAAAGTGAGTTGTGGCTTTCAATAAAAATATGCTTTTTAGGCATAAGTGTCGTTGGACTTATAGGCTTCATTATAAAATTGTTAACAGCACCATTATCGCAGCCATAAGCGTCAAGGAAGTTTAAACCATGGAGAAGACTTCAACAAAAATTTTCGCTGTAAGAATAACAACTGGGCAGGAGCGAAATGTAGCCAAGCTTGTAGCCGCCAGAATTGAGTTAAACAAAATACCAGTAAAAGCCATCCTCGTTCCAGACACTCTCAGGGGATACATATTCATAGAGGCGGAAGGCCCCCACCTTGTGGAGCAAGCCATAGCCGGCATCAAACATGTAAAAACGCGAGTCCCAGACTTTGTAGATTTCTCAGAAATCGAAAAATACATCGTCAGAAAGCCAGTGATTGAAGAGCTAAGCGAAAACGACATTGTAGAGGTTACCGGCGGCCCCTTCAAAGGAATGCGCGCCAAAATAACACGTATTGATAGGGCTAAAGAGGAGGTTACGTTGGAGCTTTTAGAAGCAACATTCACGCTTCCAATAACTGTTCATGCAGATTATGTGAAACTTGTAGAGAAAGCAAAAGCCTAAGGGAGGTGTAAGCTGAGAATGAGCGAAAAGAAAATTGTGGAGCTTCTTGTAAGCGGAGGACAAGCTACCGCGGGCCCACCTTTAGGGCCAGCCCTAGGGCCGTTGGGAGTAAACGTTTTAGCAGTGGTGAACAAGATAAACGAACTTACAAAAGACTATGCCGGAATGAAGGTTCCAGTGAAGGTTATCGTAGACCCTGAAACAAAACAGTTCGAGGTTAACGTTGGAACACCAACAACATCCGCTTTGATAGTAAGCGAGCTTAAAATCGAAAAGGGCTCTGGAAGCCCGAAGGCGCAGAAGGTTGGAAACCTTTCTATGCAGCAGCTCATAAAAATAGCAAAGATAAAACATCCAGAACTTCTATCAAAAACATTGAAGGCGGCCGTTAAAGAAATTTTAGGAACATGTGTAAGTATGGGTGTAACCGTCGAGGGGAAAGATCCGAAAGAGGTTATCAAAGAAGTTGACTCTGGAGAATACGACGAGATGTTTGCTGAAAATGAAGCATAAGAGAACCTTTTTATAATGGCTTAATAATCCATCAATGGCACGGGGTCTACAGGATGTCGATAGAGCCTAAAACTGTCATAAACGCCTTAAAGGAAGTGAGGGAGAAAGCTGGAAAAAGAAACTTCACTCAGTCAGTGGAACTCATAGTGACTCTACAGGACGTAGATATGAAATCTCCAGAGGGCAGACTTCAAGAAAACATTGAGTTGCCTCACCCGCCGCCAAGGAAGCCAAACAAGATATGCGTAATCGCCACTGGAGAGCTGGCGTTAAGGGCGAAAAGGGCTAACGCAGATTTGGTGATCGACAAGGACGAGTTGGAAGCCCTTGCTGGCAAGAAAAAGGAGATGCGGAAACTAGCCAACGAATATGACTTTTTCCTTGCAGAAGCCCCTCTAATGCCTCTTGTGGGTAAAGTTTTAGGCGCAGCACTAGGCCCCAGGGGAAAAATGCCCATACCTGTTCCACCGACAGCTGACATTGAAAGCTTGTTGAATAAATACCGCAAAACAGTTGTTATCCGAATGCGTAACCAGCCTGTTATACAGTGCCGCGTGGGAACAGAAAACATGAGCGAGGAGGAACTGGCAGAAAACATACAAGCTGTATTGAAAGTAATTGAGGGGAAAATGAAAAGGGGAATAAAAAACATTAAATCAATCCATATTAAAACGACCATGGGTGCCCCCGTGAAGATTAAACTGTAAGAGGGAAAGCCTTGCCATCCCAACTGGTTTTGCAGGAGAAAGTCGCCGAAGTTGAAGAAATTTCAAATCTTTTTAGGCAGTACAGGGTGGTGGGGGTAGCAAGCCTCCAAAAAGTTAGGGCGTCCCAACTTCAGGAATTGAAGAAAAAGCTGGCGAAAGAAGCTTACATACGCGTTGCAAAAAACACGCTGGTAAAAAGGGCTATAGAAAACATTAAGGATAAACCCGAACTGAAAAAACTGGAGAAATACCTGATGGGACCGAACGTCTTCCTTTTTACAAACATGAATCCATTTAAGTTGGCATCACTTCTCGAAAAGAGCAAAGTGCGAATGATTGCAAAGGCAGGAGACGTTGCATCCTTCGACATCATTGTGCCAGCAGGCAACACTGGGCAACCACCTGGACCGATAATAAGTCAATTAAACGCCGTGGGTTTGCCAACAAGAATTGAGTCTGGGAGCGTTTGGATAACTAAGGACACCCTTGTAGCCCGTAGGGGAGAAGTTATCTCAGAAATGCTTGCAAGCGTTTTGTCAAAACTTGGGATAAAGGCTGTTGAAGCTGGACTCCTTTTGAAGGCCGTATATGACGATGGCATAGTGATAGAGGGAGAACAGCTCACCATAAACATAGAAGAAACCAAGAAACAGCTTGAAAACGCCCATGCAGAAGCCTTTAGATTCTCACTTGGCATCGCTTACCCAACAAGAGAAAACATACAAGTCTTGTTACAAATCGCGTATCAAGAGGCTTGCACCCTTTCACTGGGAGCAGCTATTCCAACGAAGGAGACCATAGAAGCCCTTATAAGAAAGGCTTACATGGAGATGTTAAGTTTAAGTATGAGAATTCCCAATTTGGAAGGAGGGTCAAAACAAGTTTAGAAGTGTGAGGTGAAAAGGTATGGAGTACATATATGCAGCAATGCTCCTTCATAAAGCTGGAAAACCAATAAATGAAGAGAACCTGACACAGGTTTTGACAGCCGCAGGAGTAAACGTTGACGCTGTCAGGGTAAAGGCGCTTGTAGCTTCCCTAGCAGAAGTTAACATAGATGAAGTTATCAAATCAGCGCCGACAATGATGGCCACACCGGTTGTGGCAGCAGCTCCCGCAACAACAGCCCCAGCGGCGGAGGCTAAACCGAAAGAGGAGGAGAAGAAAAAGAAAGAGGAAGAGGAGAAAGCCAAAGAAGAAGCAGCACTTGAAGGACTAAGCGCGCTTTTTGGTTGAAGCCTATTTTCACATTCCATTCCAAATGTTAAATACGTGGTTTGTTATCGTTAGGTTTATTGATGGATATGAAGCTTTGCAGTGCATGCTTGTTAGGTGTGAAATGCCGTTATGATGGAAGTGATTTCAAAAACAAAAGAGTTGTCGAATTGTTAAAGGCAGAGCTTCTAATTCCAGTTTGTCCCGAACAACTCGGAGGCTTACCAACTCCAAGGGAGCCAGCGGAAATCGTCGGGAGGAGGGTGTTAACAAGGTCGGGGAAAGACGTAACGGAAAATTTCATACGTGGAGCAAAGGAAACCGTGAAAATAGCCAAGCTTTTAGGTGTTAAAGAGGCTATTTTGAAACAAGGAAGCCCCTCATGCGGTTACGGAAGAATCTACGATGGAACTTTCTCGGGAAAAACCGTTAAGGGCAATGGAATAACAGCGGCTATGCTGATAAAACATGGGATTAAGGTAATTACGGAAGAAGACCTATAGGCACCTTGATAGTTGCCCTAAATTTTAGCCTTGAGATGCGTTAGAAACGCCATTGGTGCCCAGCCGCTTATTATCATCAACGTCCCAGGAAACGCTCTCACGTTGAAAGTCAGTATAAACATTTCAAAAATGAAAAAGGAGATAGCCATTGCCACAGCGGATAGAAACGCTATACGTTTTCCAAACTTTTTGTAAGTTTGCACAGCCAAAAGACCGGAAAAGAAGAAGTCCCCCAAGCCGAGAGACATATAGAGCATACCTTCTTCGGTTACGACTGGTGGAAAAGTCGGCAAAACAACCAAAACTGGAAGTCTTAGACCCACCACTTGAGTCGCCGCGGAGACCATGGCTCCCGTGACTAGCACAAGAATAATGTCTGCAGCAGTCAAGAGAACAGCAAAGACTATGGAGGTTTTCCATGAAAAAAGGCTTCCTAGATAGAGGATAATTAGAACCGCAAAGATAAGCCCATACATGTCCAACAGATATGGGAACCATATTGGCGTCTTGCTGAAGAAAATGTAAAGAGTCACAAACAAGACGGGGGGCATGATCGCGGAATACCAGCGTTCTTTCGTGTTTTGTCTGTCCTCCTCATAAATTATGGCAACAAAGGAAAAACCGCATAGACTGTAGAGGGCTGCCGCGCCGTAAGCCACTGATGTGTTAAAAGTAAACAAGGTGAAAAGGCTTATTGTTGCAACCAAGAAACTGGTGACGAAAAAGGCTTCTAAGAACACCTTTGCTTTCGCTTTACCGAAGTCTGAGAACATGTAAGTGAACATGAAGAGCAAAAGCGAGTAAGCTAGAAGGAACAGAGTCATAATAGCCATTCGCGGCACAAACGCCATCATGGAAACGGCAACTGTTATCATTGCCACGAGGATTATGGCATCTTTAACTTTGAACTCTTTCGCCTCAAAGGTCGCCTTGAGCTTCTTCTCAACTTTTCCGCTGGTTAGAGTAGCTAAAAACGAAACTCCGAAAAGCGTTAAAGGCATAATTATGTCAAAGTACATAGGCACAATTATGAAGAACACACATTTAAACGTTAAAGCCTAAAATGCAGTTGAAGACGGCAAGCGTAGCAATAATTGCTTCTTCTGTTCTAACGGTTTCAGTCCACTGTTTAGGAATCGTGTTGACAACGAAGTCCACAACATCCGTTAGGTTAAGCCCCTCGCGTTTAACTATCTCGAAAAGCCCCTGTGTTGGCGCTCCGAAACCCACCAGCACGTGTTTCGCCTTTCTCCATCGTTTGGCAATTTCATCCCTCACTTCCATAAAGGCTAAACCATGTCTGGACGTGGCGATTTTAAGGTCGAAACGTCCACTTTTGGCTAAGCCTCCAAAAGAGCTATCCCAAATTAACACCTCGTACCCCCAATAGACTGGAATTTCTCGACGATCAACAACTTCTGCAGCTATTTGTCTATCAACATCCAAAATTTTTATAGTTACTCTTTCATTGAGAGGCAAGCTTTTCGGCACAAGAACTGGCTTTTCAACACCGATGTCTACGAGCGTTCCCTTTCTCGTGTTTGCAATGGTTACGCCTTCACGATACTCCCCGACTTTTAAGTCTACAACTCTCTTACCAAGAGGGTGGTGAGGTGTCCTCAATGGCGGCAAAATTCCAACATACCGCAACTCCGGCTTCAACTTGAACAATCTTTTACGGAGGTATTGAGGTGTTTCCATGTAACGGAGCAACGTGGCGATTAAATCTACTTCAAGTCCCTGATCTTGTTGGCTGTCTTTGTAAATGATGATTTCCTCAATTCCAAAAATTGCGGCGGCTCTGCCAACTAAACCTATCTTAGACGTTTTCTCTCTTAAGTGTGGGACGTCAGAAACAAGAGAGGCTGGTATGGCAATTGAAACTTTTTTCGTCTCTTTAACACTACGAGCATACACTTGCATTCAACCTCTGAAATAGAACCCAGCATGTTTTTCCGGGCTCTCAAGAATTTCTTTGAGTTTTTCGGGTTCGTCTTTAACAAGCCTCAAAGCGTCAATCTTCTTAACTCTTTTCACAGTTCTGTAAGTTGCCGTGAATTTTGGATTCCTTTTAACCCTAACGCTGTCTCTTTTTGGGTTGTAAAATAGGCTTACCGGAAAACCCCTACCCTTAACACAAAGGTAGTCGTGGCCAGCCCTCTCCGGAGCCAGCGTAAGGAATAAGCAGTCTTTTTTGTAAACGGTCATCCTATGCATGTAGCTGGGATGAATGAAGAAAGAGTCTCCCTCTTTTAGCCAGACTATGACGCTTTGGAAACTGCTCCTATTCGAGAGAATCAAAAAACAGTTGCTCTTTAACACTATGTAGAGTTCACCAAAATGTTCTTTGTGGGCATGACCATAGGTGAAGAAAAGTTCCCCTCCATCATGGGTGGAGAAAAACCCATGATTTAAAAGAGTTAAATCGCCAACAAGCCTTGTTTTGTCATATAGTTTTTGGAAGAAATCTACGGACTTCCATAAGTTGTAGACGGAATAAACAACGTAGTCTCCGATCTGGCTAATCTTTTTTCTTGCACCTTCTAGGTCCAAAAGGACTCCGTCTTCAATCAGTCTTGAAGCATACCTATGATAGAAGGGTGTACCCTCTTTTACTACAAGAAAAATTTTCCCATTTTCTTGCCGATAACTAAAACCTAACCACGTGCCTGTATCTTTTTCATTAAAGTTTAACCCCATAGATTGCCTCGCTCCGATTTATCTAATTGTTTTTCATGGACACAAACTCCTCGAACATTTTTTCAGCCGACTCCAAGGGCAGGAGTTGCGGCGGACGCTTAAAAGCGTAAGCGCATATCGGCAGAACTACCCCCCTCATTTTGCGGTTTAAAGCTATCTTAACAGCCCGTATAACGTCAAGCAACACTGCCCCCGCGTTTGGTGCGTCGATTGTCGAGAGGCGAATATCCATCTGCATTGGTACACCACAAAAGTATAGCCCTCTGATCCAGAAGAAGCTGTCACGTCTATTTCCAAGAAAATCCACATAGTCTGTGGATCCCGCAACAACCTCGGTTTCGTAGGGTAACGATGCCTTAACAGTTTCGGTTTTTATTTTCCGCTTTAGTTCACGGGTTCGTTCCAGCGTGTCAAGGGATTCTGTTCCTCCACCAACGTCAAGCTGGTAGGTTTCAGTTATATAAACCCCATGCTTAGACAGAAGTTGCAGCAAAGTTTTATGAATAGTCGTTGCACCCACCTGATCGATTAAGTCATCGCCTACAAGAGGCAAACCAGCCTCTTCGAAACGTTCCATCCAATGTGGGTTGCTTGCTATGAAGGCAGGCGTCGCATTTATGAAGGCGCATCCAGCCCTTAAAGATTGACTTGCATACCACTCGGAAGCCTTCAGAGCACCGCTGGGAAGCAAATTAACCACTATTTCAGCGCCGCTCTCTTGAAGCACTTGCACAACATCCGCTTCTGGCAAGTTGCTAACTTGAATAATACGTCTAGTAGATTGGCTAACACCGTCTAAAACAGGCCCCTTGGAGACTGTAACCCCAGTGAAGGGCACGTCCATAATCTTTGGGGCGGAGTTTGGAGGGGCAAAAATGGCTTCTGCTAAGTCCTTTCCAACTTTCCGGTTATCGATGTCGAAAGCAGCTACTATCTGGATGTCTCTGGGATTGTAGCCTCCTAAGATAGGGTTTCGAAGCCCTAAACATTTATCGTTATCAACTTTACCGTAGTAATGCAGACCTTGAACTAGGGCGGACGCGCAATTTCCAACACCAATCAAGGCTATTTTTATGTTTGACAACGGGAATGCACCACTAGTCTCCACAATATTTACATGCGAATTTATAAAGCTCTATGCAGCTATGGAGTCGAAGTGGCTTGAAATGAAAGCATGGTTGGATGTTGCAGTTTTACGCTGTCCGAACTGTGGGCGCCTCTATGTAGAGGCGTCTTGGTACGCCGTTGAGATGGAGGCGGATATTGAATGCAGTGAATGCAACAAAGAGTTTAACAGTAAAAAGAACATGTTGTCTAGGACGCTGCTGGAATTTCACCTAAATGAGAAAGGTGAAATACAAAGTGTGCGCGTTTCTAAACAGCTATAACCGTGAACACAGCTTACAGCTTTAGCTTTTCAATTGGAACATACTCGTCATAAACTCCAGATCTTTGGAGAACGTCCTTCCAAAGCTCCAGCCCTTTCTTTGTACGCCACTTATCGGGCGCCGGCAAGCCTAAGATTACAAGCTTATCCCCCTCCACAATTTTCTCAGCGGTTACACAACGGCACGTCGTCGGATCCACGGGAGTTATTATGTCTGGAGCAATAGCGGCAAGTCTTCCATTTCTGTAGGCTACAAGCACCTCGTTTTTCGCCTTAAACTCAAAAACTTCGCCAGCAAAACTGCCTGTTCCTTTCTGTTTCACATCGACGAAAGTAAAGCCTTCTCTCGTCTTCTTTTGAACCAGTTCGACAATACCCTCGAAAAGCTTGAACCCTCTGGTTTCCTTCAACACGTCCTCCACCGGGTTGCTGGCCTCCCTTAAAATTTTTCCAACCTTAATAGCCTTAGACAAACTACGCTGAATCGGCGAAGTTCTAACATGCTCCGCGGTTAATATCCGTCTAGCCGTATAGGCGGAATGCCCCCACTCGGCAGCCAATACGCGTGCAATTCTTTCGGCAGCTCTAGCGTCGCTTGTCGCCTTAACTATGATTATGTTCTTTGCGTGAATATCTGCAACACACATTGGCGCAAGCGGAATATCGTCAATCGTATAAACCTTCAAGTGTACCTCTGGAACGGATCTGCCTGCTCCATCTGCATCTACAATCGGAATCTCACATCTGGCGGCGACGTCCACTGCTGCTAGCGTGTTAAAGCCTCCAAGCTCAACGGGTATCGTGGCAAAAGCTCGAAATCCCATGTATTCCTCTAAAACCTTCAAGGTTTTTACAGCAGCATTAGAATCGTAGCCAACAACGGCTGTTGCACCGACACAAGCAAAGTTCACAACTCTCGCGTTGTCTGGCACTTCTGAAGGATCAACCATTTTCGCAGAAAACCCATCCGCTGACAACCCGTCAACTATTTTGTAGCCTTCCTCCGGAGAGCCGCCTCCGCCGGCTGAGAATATTGCTGCTCCATTAACTAGGTCGATTAAATCTTGACGAGACAGCGTTTTCAAGCTACTCCCCCATGAACCTTTATTATTTGGAAACTCTTATAGAATTTAGCCATCTAAAAATGAGAGGCCCATCAAAGTGGACAGCCAAACGCAAGACAAGTTTACATTGATAAACGAGCTAGCTCGCCGCAGAGGATTCTTCTGGCAGTCTTACGAAATTTATGGAGGAGTAAGCGGCTTTGTCACGTACGGTTTCTTGGGCACAAGACTGAAACAGAACATTGAAAAAAAGCTGAGAGAACTTTTCGTTAACAAACTTGGAATTTTAGAGATAGAAGCCCCGATAATAGCACCAGCAAAAGTCTTTGAGGCTTCAGGCCACGTTGAACATTTTAAAGAACCAATGGTGGAATGCCTAAAATGCGGGAGACGTTTTAGGGCAGACCACCTGCTACAAGAAAACATAAAGCTAAGCGAAACAGAAGTCGAGAAACTTAGTTTAGAAGAGTTAAAAGAAGTCATAGAAAAAAACGACATCCGCTGTCCAGAATGCAACGGAAAATTTGGAGAACCCAAATATTTTCTGACTATGTTTGAAACTTCAATAGGCCCGTATTCCAATGCTGTTGGCTACGGACGGCCAGAGGCCGCACAAAACATTTTCGTAGAGTTTAAGCGCCTATATGAGAATGCACGAGAAAAGCTTCCATTCGGCGTAATGCAGATAGGGCACGCTTTGCGAAATGAGATTTCTCCCCGACAAGGTTTGATTAGGCTTAGGGAGTTCACAATAGTGGACGTCGAGTTCTTTTTTGATCCAGAAGAACCCAACTGCTACCTCCTAAAGGATTTTGAAAACGAAACCTTGCGGTTGGTTTTGGCTGAAAGTAAACTCCGCGGCTCAGAAGAGATAACAGAAGTAACCGTCAAGGAGGCTCTTGAAAAAGGGCTCATAAAGGTTCCTTGGCAAGCGGTTTTCATGGCCTTAGCAAAGAAACTTCTGATAGAGCTGGGCGTCCCCTCTGAAAAGCAACGATTCATAGAAAAGCTTCCATGGGAACGCGCCCACTACTCCCTCCAAAGCTTCGACCAGGAAGTTTACGTGGACCGATGGGGCTGGATTGAAGTTTCCGGCCACGCTTATAGAACAGACTACGACTTGAAAAGGCACATGCAACACAGCAATTTTGACATGAGGGTGTTTAAGGAATACGAAAAACCCATTGAAACAGAAAAGACTGTAGTTAAGCCTCTTATGGCGAAACTTGGCCCCGCCTTCAAAGATAAGGCGCAAAAAGTTGCTGAAGCCTTGGCAGAAATAAACCCAGATGAAATTGAAGCCTCCTTCAAAGAGAAGGGCTATTACATGTTAGGGGAACATAAAATTTTGCCAGAGCACGTAGAGATCGTAAAGTGCAGAGTCGCCGAGAAAGGGAAACGGTTCATACCACATGTTGTTGAACCAAGCTTTGGTTTAGACAGGCTTGTTTACGTCACGCTTGAATATGCCTACCGCATAAAGGACGATAGGGTCATCCTTAGTTTTCCAAGGGATGTAGCTCCAATACATGTTGGAGTGTACCCTCTTGTCAGCAAAGACGGACTGCCGGAAAAAGCTATGCAAGTCTATAAAATGCTTGTTGACGAAGGATTTTTAGTGGAGTATAATGAAGCAGGCTCCATTGGGAGACGGTACGCAAGAGCAGATGAAGCGGGCATACCATTGGGAATAACAATAGACTATGAAACGCTAAAAAATGAAACGGTCACCATTCGGGACCGGGATACTTGGAGGCAAGTTCGAAACAAAATCGCAGTTTTACCAGAGCTTCTACACAAGTATTTCCGGAAAAAGATAGATTTTGAAGGTTTGGGTGAACCCTTGGAAGAGTAGACGTCGCTACCTTTTTTAACACTGAAACCTACAAGTAATATCGCGTAAGGTTATAGGTTTGGACGGGAAGAACCCTTGGTGCTTCCAACAGAAACTGAGGGGCGCGTTAGACGAAGGGCATTGAACGTTTGCCAAGAACATTTAAGAAAAGTGGTGGACCTGACCAGGAAAATCCCTCAGATGATCGAGTGTTTCTTAAAAAACGATAAGGAGAGAGCAAGACAAATCTACAACGAAATAAGGGCAAGCAAAGATGATGTGGACAACACTAGACGCCTCGTTTCAAGTGAGTTGGCAGAAATAGGCGCCATACTCTTAAGTAGGGAGGACTTTTTGAGGTTTACCAATTTGGCCAATGAAATAGCTGACTTCTCCGAGGGGATATCCTTTCGTATTTATCAAATGATGGAACACAATTGGCACACGTCCGCAGACATAAAGAAGGAACTTCTAAAACTTTCAGAAGCTGTATTGGAAGCGGTCATAAAACTTAGAGAGACGATGATGGTTTTGTCATATAGCCCGGAAAAAGTCGCGGAGAAGGCAAGTGAGGTTGAAGTTGCTGAAAGGCGAGTTGACGAGATGTATCGCACTCTAGAAATAAAGATTCTGAACAGCAAACTCGAAATTCAAGCACTTCTACTCTTATGGGACATACTGCAGCTTTTGGAGGGATCCGCTGACAAGGCTGAAGATGCTGTGGAAGCAGCCCGCATTTTGTCGTTCATAATGTGAAGTGAAAAGTTTATGGCAAAGAAAATTTCAGTCGAGTTTATAGAAAACTTTTTGGTGGTTTGGAACCCGGCGGAAGGCTCGGAACTTTATAAAATGGGCTTTTATGGTAAACCTTTAGGCATACCAAAACCTAAAGTTCCAGAATTCAACGTTCCATTAATCCTAGATTTAATGGAGGGACTATATCTCGCCGAAAAGGGAACTATAACAGTTTATGAAGGCCCCGACAAGCAGAAGGTAAGCTTAAAAAAGCTCCGCCAAAAAGCAAGAGCACTATACGAGGAGTTTGACGAAAAATATGCGGTTTATCGGGACCTGCGCGAAAAAGGCATGGTCGTTACTCCGGGAATAAAGTTTGGATGTGACTTCGCGGTCTACAAGTATGGTCCTGGACTGGAACATGCACCTTTCATGGTTTCCGTAAAAAAGGCTACATCAGAATTGACTGCAACGGAAATCGTTAAGGCAGGTAGGTTGGCAACCACTGTCCGCAAAAGATTCATAGTGGCGGTGCCAGACCTAGAGGGGGGAAGAATTCGATACCTTATGTTTAAATGGTTTAAAGCCTAAACGTTCTCTACGCTTTTGACATTACTTTGAAAATTTCTTCCTCCAACGTCAGTCCTTCTTTCGGATTCTCGATGATCTCACCAACCTTTTCACCGTTGATATTGAAGATTAAAATGTGAGGAATTTTGTCTATATGAAAAGTTTCAACTTCAGGTGGAGAAGGCGGAACGCTCCATTTTTTATTGGGGTTAAGTGGGTCTCTCTTTAATCCCCCAAACACTCTAACCTCTAGTCCCGTTGCCTCGGAAAGTAAGGCTAAGACGGGAATGTTTGCTGCACAGTCTTTACACCATTCCGCCGAAAAGACAACGAGGACATAGTTATTTACAAGGTTCTTCAGGTTATTCACGACATCAACTCTAAGCTTGTACGCCTTTTTTCTTTTCAAAAACTTATCCTTGTACTGTGGGGAAATACTGTTAATATATTGGTTTACATCGACTGTTCTTTGCCTCAACCTTGACAAGTCTATTTTTATCCCGTCCAACATGGAAGCCTCCAATCTGATATATTTCGCGCTGGTTATTAAACTCTTTAAGGAATGACAGCGTATACTCTGGATGTGACAATAAGGGATGAAGCTTGAACATTAACCAGTTCGCTGGCTACATACGCCTAATGCGACCAGCAAACTGTTTAATGATGGGAATCGCTGTAATTGTGGGTGCTGTCCTTGCAGATGTAAGCGTAATTTATGGATATTATTTGCCAAACTTACTTTTTGGCTTCCTAACGGGCTTTCTACTAACCGCAACTTCAATGGTGTTAAATGATTATTATGACCGAGAAATAGACTCCATAAATGAGCCAACACGCCCCATCCCAAGCGGTTTGATAAAGCCAAGAAACGCTCTAGCGTTCGCCGCAGTGTTGACAGCTCTGGGATTAACAGCCGGGTTTCTAACAAGCAAAACGGCAACTATCCAGTGTTTCCTAACAGCCACCGTTTTTTGGCTTATTTCAGTGGTTTATGCAACATTTGGAAAGAAAACTGGTTTTCCCGGAAACCTTATGGTGAGCGCGTGCGTTTCAGCTCCCTTCATTTACGGGAGTCTAGCCACAACCGGAGTAATAAAAGAGAGCATTTGGATTTTCGTTTCTATGGTGTTTCTTTCAAACACGGGCAGAGAGATAACAAAAGGAATTGTGGATGTTCAAGGGGATAAAGCACAAAATGTAAAGACTCTGGCTGCACTTTACGGAGAACGCAGAGCGGCAGAAGCTGCTGCACTTTTCTATCTTCTTGCCACGGCCCTAACACCCATTCCGCCACTTTTAGGCATAGTTTCATTTTGGTTCATTCCGTTGGTAGCAATAACCGACATAGGCCTTATAGCATCTTCGGCGAAACTTTTGAAGGATTATTCAAGGGAAAACGCCAAAAAATTGAAAAATCAAGTTTTAGGCTGGTTTTTAACCGGACTGCTTGCCTTCATGGCCGGAAGCTTATGTTAACAAACTCAACCGGGTTCAACGTGCACTGTCACAATGGTTTTTGCATATTTTCGCTTTAAACCATTTTCTATTTTTGAGGCAACCCTGTGGGCTTCATCAATTGAGATTTTTCCAGTAAAACAACAGTCAATGTTTATGTAACGTTTCCCTCCAGCTACGAAAGTAACGACACGCTTCACGGTTATGGGTTGTTGAACATCTTCAACTAGCCTATAAATGGTATGCTGAATTTCCTCTTCGTCTGCCGCAGGGCCTTTTCGAACTGTTGAATTATAGGGTTCTATATGAACCGTTATATTTCCAACATTACGGATCCTTTGGCTTAGGTTGTGTTCAATACTCTCTGCTAATTCGTGGGCCTCGTGTACTGAGAGTTTGGGATCCACACGGGCATGGAGAGTCACATATAACTTGCCGTGAACATAGACAACATTTACTTCAGAAACATCTTTTACACCTTCGATTTCCTTTGCAATTTTCTCTACAAGTTCTTCTGTTAGCAACTCTGTTTCCATAGGCTCGACATGAACCACAATATGGGCGTCGCCTAAAAGCTGTTTCAGGTTGTCTTCAACTTTTGAGGCAACTTCATGGGCGTCCTCCAAGCTCAGGTAGTCTGGAACTTGAATTGTGGCTTCTACAAAGGTTTTTGTACCCGCCTTTCTAACTTTCAGGTTGGTGACTCTGGAAACGTTTTCTGTGGCCGCGATGGCTTTTCTAATTTTCTCGGCGATATGTTTTGGTGCTGCGTCGCTGAGTTCCATGCCACTTGTTTTAACCAGCTCAACACTTAGGTAGCCAATGATTCCACTTAGAATTATGGAGGCTAATACGTCAAATATTGGAAAGCCAACTGTTGCCATTCCGAAGCCGAAAAGGGCTATAAGCGTTGAGCCCAAATCCGCCACTGAATGGTATAAACCAGCCTTTACGGTTACGTTTTCAGAGCTAGCCTTGTGTAGAAGACTCACTCTCAAAACGTCCACACATAGGGTGTATGCTATTGCCGCGAAGCCAGCGAACTCCAGTCCATGTACAATTGAGATTTCGCCTTGAATAACACGCTGTAGAGCCCTTGCAATGAGGATCAAGGCGGTGGCGAAGAGAATTAAACCGCCTACTAACCCGCCAAGCGATTCAACTTTTTCATGCCCATACATGTGCTCCTCGTCTGAAGGCTTTAACGAAACTTTTGTGGCAACTAAGAGAATGAACATTGAAATTGCGTCTAACAAGGCGTGAGCGCCGTCGCTTATAATGGCTAAGCTGCCAACGGCAAAGCCCAACGTGAACTCTATCAAAACAACGCTTGTAATGGCCAACGCTGAAAATTTCAAGGCTTTAAGCCTTCGATCGTTTGGCCCCATTGCTTGGTCAAGTAGATTGTCAAACCTTACGATTTAAGGATTGTGAAAAATAAAGCCAAAATATTTAAAACGTGAAAAGTCTATGTTATCTGGGATAGAAGTGCAAGGTGAACGCTTTAACGTGGCTTAAACCTGCAGTTTTACCCTTGAAACCTAGCGTTGCTTGTCGAGGCAATTTTGCAGGAGGTATAGGTTGATGAGCGTAAGGGATATTCTAGATGGAAAACTCACTGAAAGCGAAGTTGAAGTAAAAGGCTGGCTTGTCAACAAACGCTCAAGCGGCGGCGTGCAATTCCTAATAATCAGGGATGGAACAGGCTTCATACAGGCAACACTCCACAAAAATGAAGTCAGCGAGGAGGCTTTCAAAGCCGCAGACGAACTAGCTCAAGAATCTTCCATCATAGTTAGAGGCGTAGTAAAAGAGGATAAGAGGGCTCCCGGCGGCTATGAAATCCGCGTTAAAGACTTGAAAATTGTGCATTTAGCTGGACGCGACTATCCGTTGGCGAAAAAAGAGCATGGTATAGACTTTCTCATGAAGTATAGGCATTTGTGGATTAGGAGCCCTAGGCAAACCGCCATCTTAAGAATTAGAGCTGAAGTAATCAAGGCTTGCAGAGACTTTTTAGATGATCGAGGCTTCGTTCTAACGGATGCACCCATATTCACGCCAGCCGCAGTAGAAGGAACAACAACCCTTTTTGAGGTGCCATATTTTGGAGAAAAAGCCTACCTAACCCAGAGCGGCCAGCTTTATGTTGAAGCGACAATAGCTGCCTTCGGAAATGTCTACTGTTTCGGACCAACATTTAGGGCGGAAAAATCAAAGACGCCGCGACACTTAACTGAGTTTTGGATGGTTGAGCCGGAGATGGCTTTCTGCGACTTCGAAGAAAACTTGAAAATTCAAGAAGAAATGGTGACATATATCGTTAAAACTGTCTTGGAGAAACGTCGAAGAGAGTTAGAAACTCTCAAAAGAGATGTAAGGCCTTTGCAGAAGGTTGAGCCCCCATTCGAAAGAATAAGCTACACCGAAGCCATAGACATGCTGCAAAAGGCTGGCTTCCCAATACAATGGGGCGAAGACCTTGGAGCCCCCCACGAACGATACATCTCTTTGCAATTCGAGAAGCCGGTTTTCGTTCACAGGTACCCGGCTAAGGCTAAAGCCTTCTACATGCAGCCAGACCCAGAAAACCCTGAAGTTGTACTTTGCGCAGATTTGATGGCGCCGGAAGGCTACGGCGAAATAATCGGCGGAAGCCAACGCATCCACGACTTAAAACTACTGGAAAAACGCATAGAAGAATTCGACTTACCCAGACAAGCCTACGAATGGTACCTTGACTTGCGAAGGTACGGTTCAGTGCCGCACTCAGGCTTTGGATTGGGAATCGAACGTACAGTAATGTGGATTTGTAAACTCAAACATATACGTGAAGCCATACCCTTTCCAAGGACCATTACACGCATATATCCGTAAAAGATGCGTTAGACTCGTTAAAATTAAAAAATTATGGAGAATGAGTAAGATAACCGAATCTCGGGTGACCTTGTGGAAACTAAAAATTATCGTAGCCAGCCCGTAACAATAACAGTTGCGTCAATAATTTTTGCTGTATTTGGTGTACTTAAGCTTGTTGCAGGAGTTGCCGTGGCCGTTTTGCTGGGCTTGGTTGCAGGCGGAGGCCTGCGGAGGCCAAATCATTGCAGGCATTCTTGGGGTTTAACTGCTATACTTTTGATCGTTAGCTTTATTGATTTGCTAGTTATGGGCTAGTTATGGGTTGTGGAATATGCGAAGATGAGGTGCTATTTTGGGAATGTTAATTACAATTTTTGGGTTAATAGTACAAGCTTTTACTCAATCAATATTCTTTTATCCATATATTCTACGTGAACATTTTGACCCTTACTATTACTTTATAGGTTCTGTTAACTCTGCAAGTCAATGGGTCAACATACTAGTGTTCATCTTAATCGCCGTATCTTGGAGATCATTTGAAGAGACACCAACACAAACTAGCCCAGCCTTAACTCCACCGTAGCTTTTAACTTTCGTCTGGATAATCGCATTTCTAAATTTTCTGCCGTAGATATCTCCGGCGGTGCGAAGAGCCACTGGCTGGCCACATTTAGAGTATGCAAGTTAAAGCAGATATGAGGGCAATAACGCGTGTATCCATAATAGGGTGGAAGGTTTAAATCCATTTCCAAATCTTTCTGCCGTAGAAAACTTCTGGCAGGATGAACAGTCCAGACATAGACGCGAATATTGCAATCGCCCAGTCCGTTGGGTTGTCAAGCCACACTGTGTCCATTAAGCCGAAATATGGTACTAGAATTGTTGCTGCTGCTGACACTACGACGGCGATTATTAGATACTTGTTGTTGAAGGCTTCTCTGCCCATTCTCCAAACGCTTCGCTTTTCTGAACGACAGTTCCAAACCACGAATAACTCTTGCAAGGTTGCACGTATAAAGGCCATAGTTCTAGCTTGTTCAAGGGTCTCGCCTAATATGTAGTATTGCCAGTAGAAAAGGCCTCCAGTTAACGTAAACTGCAGGATGAAGGTCACAATTATTGAAGCGAGACGCCCGTGCAGTATACCTTCATTAGGGTTGCGGGGCGGCCTCTTCATCACATCCTTTTCAGGCGGATCCATTGTTAACGCAAGTGCTGGCCCACCATCGGTCACCAAGTTCAGCCACAATATCATGGGTGCTGTTAAGGGCAGTTCAAGGCCTAGTAGCGCGAAGGTTCCAATTAAGGCTAGCTCGTCGAAGTTGCACCGCATGAGGAAGAAGGAGAACTTTCGTATATTGTCATAGATTCCCCTTCCGCCCTCAACAGCGTTAACAATTGTTGCAAAGTTGTCGTCTGCCAAAACAATGTCCGCAGCCTCTTTCGTGACGTCTGTTCCCGTGATGCCCATGGCAACGCCTATGTCAGCTTGCTTAAGGGCCGGCGCGTCATTTACACCGTCGCCTGTCATTGCAACAATGTGTCCTTTATTTTTCAAGGCCTTCACTATTCTAAGCTTATGTTCCGGAGATACTCTGGCATAGACTACCACTTTTTCGACGATTTTCTCGAATTCCTCGTCGCTTAACGCGTCAAGCTCAGCG
>JAWBXD010000006.1:0-25222 GCA_038868055.1 Bathyarchaeia archaeon | reverse complement strand
ATAGAAATAATCCCCATCGAGAAGCATGGAATAAACTACTCGAAAACCTTCGAGGTCTACATAAGCGACCTTCGGGTTCCCCAAGAAAACGTTTTAGGCGAGCCGGAGAAGGGATGGTACATGCTTTTAGACACGCTTAACCCGGAGCGCATGTCATTTTCCGCGGCGGCGTGCGGTTTGGGACTTTTAGCCATTAAAAAGGCCGTAGAATATGCCAAAGAAAGACGGGTGTTTGACGCCCCGATAGGGGTGCATCAGGCCATACAGTTCCCTTTGGCGGAAGCCAAAGCCAAAATCGAAGCTGCAAGGCTGCTAAACTATAAGGCAGCTTGGCTTTACGACCGCGGACAGGAATGCGGTGCAGAGGCAAACATGGCAAAGGTGGCAGCAGTGGATGCTGGAATCCAAGCGGTTTACCATGCTATGCAGACGTTTGGCGGATACGGCTATGCAGTGGAATACGACGTTGAAAGATGGTGGCGGGAAATAAACCTCATAAGGCTTGCGCCAGTAACCCATCAAATGGCTTTAGCCTACATTGGGCAACATGTGCTCGGGCTTCCCAAATCCTACTAAAAGTAGCAGCTACCCTAACGGTGAAGCTTTGCCCTTCACGAGAAGTCATTTCCTGCTAATTTTGGCATGCTCCGGTTTTAGCTTCATCTTAATTTTTTAACAATTCTCAAAAACGCCGGAGTTTTAGCCTCCAGCAAGTCTTATCCGCATAACCTTAGCGCTTCCATTAATTCTCCTTTTGATTAAGGGAAAGATTAAACTGGAGAAAAAAGACATGCCATATTTCGCCGCAACTGGCCTGGTTTCACCTTAAGAGCTTTCACAGCGAATCCCAGTTTTGTAGGTTTTTCATTCCGAACGCTGAACAACTGGCTATACTTTTTTGTTCGCATTTTTCTGCACGGTCATGCCTTACGGCCTTTTAAACTATGTCAAGCTTAATGAGATTTCGCCAACAACTGAGGGAACAATACTGCTTCTAGACCCGGTGCTTCACAGTTTATGGGCTGTTTTAATTCTTCGGCAACGTTTTTCTCCGATACGCTATGTGGTGTAGGACTAATCCTCTTAAGTGCTGCAATCATGCTTAGGATAAAGCGTTAATTTTAGACATGCAAACACCGTCAATGACAACCAAAAATGCTAATAGCTTTTCAACCAAACCTATAAACGACTTTAAATGGAGGAGAACATGTTTGGTGGAAGTTAAAACAATCGCCGTTTTAGGCGCCGGGTTAATGGGACATGGCATTGCTCAAGTAGCGGCTCAAGTCGGTAAATACGAGGTTTGTCTGCGGGATGTAGAGCAGCGCTTCATTGAAAACGGCATGAACATGATTCGCAGCAGCCTACAAAAATTTCTGAGCAAGGGACAGATAACCGAGGCGGAGTTTAATGAAACGCTTGCGCGGATACATCCAACCATAGACTTGAAGGAAGCCGTTTCGAAAGCCGATTTGATTATTGAGGCGATACCGGAAAACGTGGAACTGAAGAAGGCAACTTTCCGCGAAGTAGACGCTTTGGCTCCTCCCCATGCAGTAATAGCCTCTAACACTTCGTCAATAAGCATAACGGAGCTTGCATCAGCCACAAACCGTCCCGAAAAAGTTTGTGGAATGCACTTTTTCAACCCGCCGCAGCTCATGAAGCTTGTTGAAGTGATAAAGGGCGCGAAGACTTCGGATGAAACAATCCAAACAGTTTTGGATGTCGCCCACAGAATGCAGAAAGAAACAGTTCTAGTCAAGAAAGATTGCCCCGGCTTTATTGTGAACCGAATATTGATACCCGCCTTAAATGAGGCTGTAGCCCTATACTGGGAAGGAGTGGCTGACAGAGACGATATAGACAAAGCCATAAAACTTGGATTGAACTGGCCCATGGGGCCCCTTATGCTGTTAGACTACATTGGGGCTGACACAACCCTGGCGATAGCTGAAGTCCTTCAAAGAGAGATAAGCCAAAAGTTTCAGCCGCATCCCGGCCTAAAAATGATGGTTAGAGCCAACCTTCTTGGAAGGAAAACTGGAAAAGGCTTCTATGACTGGACTCAAAAATAGGGGTGAGATGCCCTTGGAGTTCAAGTACATAATTTACGAGAAAAGTGAGGGCATAGCCACAATAACCATTAACAGGCCAGAGGCTCTTAACGCCTTCAACGCCGATGTGATAAACGAGATTTTACAAGCCCTTGAAGACGTGAAGGCTGACGAGAATGTGCGAGTTGTCGTTTTAACAGGGGCTGGTGAAAAGGCGTTTTCCGCCGGAGCCGACATTAAAGCCATGAAGGGGATGAACGCCTTAAAGGCGCGAGAACTCTCCCAGATGGGTGAGAAGATTTGCAGCGCCCTTGAAAACCTCGAGAAGCCTGTTATAGCCGCCATAAACGGTTATGCGTTGGGCGGAGGCTTAGAAGTGGCGATGGCGTGCGACATCCGCATTGCTTCAGAAAACGCCAGAATGGGGCAAACTGAAATAAACATTGGACTTATCCCCGGATGGGGTGGAACCCAACGGCTCACCCGTTTGATAGGCATAACCAAGGCTAAAGAGCTTATTTTCACTGGCAAGATGATTGACGCGAGAACAGCGGAACAACTCGGCTTGGTAAACATGGTTGTCTCTCAAGAAAAGTTCCGAGAGGCTGTGCGCCAGTTCGCCCTAGATCTTGCACAGAAAGCTCCCATAGCCCTTAAAGTGGCAAAAGTCCTCATAAACAAGGGTGCAGAAGTAAGCCTTGACGCCGCCGTAGCCTTGGAAAGAGAAGGCTTCGGCGTGGTAGCCTCCACGGAAGACCTTCAAGAGGGAGTTTCAGCCTTTATAGAAAAGCGAAAGCCAGTGTTCAAGGGAAGATAGCAAAATATACGAGCTTTTCCGTTTAACCCTCTCATTTTTGGTTTTCTTTTTCCACGTGTGCAACGAGCTTCATTCACCAAAAATTATATTTGAAGCGTGAACCAAGCCTTTTCTCAAAGTTTGGAGAAGGCTTAAATGCCAGATCCCAAAGTGCTCTTAGAAGATAAGCCTGGAAAACGCGTTTTGCTCCTTGGCAACGAGGCTATCGTTCGCGGCGTTTTAGAAGCCGGTATAGGCGTAGTTACAACTTACCCTGGCACTCCAGCCTCTGAAATTGGTGACACTGTTTCCGCCATAGCTGGTGAAGTTGGCGTTTACATGGAGTATTCTGTTAACGAGATTGTGGCCGTGGAGGTGGCTGGTGGTGCTGCCAACTGCGGGGTTAGAGCGCTTTCAGCTATGAAACATGTTGGCTTAAACGTGGCGGCAGACGCTTTGATGACGCTTGCCTATGTGGGTGTTAGGGGTGGGATGGTTGTTGTGGCGGCCGACGATCCGGAATGTTATAGTTCGCAGAACGAGCAGGATAGCAGGTTTTACGCTTTACTTTCAAATTTGCCATGTTTTGAGCCTTCAACCCCCCAGGAAGCCAAGGACATGGTTGTTTCAGCTGTGGAAATTTCCGAAGAGCTTGAGTTGCCAGTCATACTGCGGACAACGACGAGGGTAAGCCATACAAGGGCGCCAGTTGCTTTTGGAAGGCTTGTAAAGCCGAATTTGCGGGGCGAGTTTGTTAGAGATGCCAAGCGTTTGGTTATGGTTCCAGCCAACTCAAGGCCTAGGCATGACGTTCTCCTTCAGCGTGTGGAGAAGGCGAAAGAACTAGTCGAAACTTCGCCATTCAACAAAATAGCCCACAGAGGCAGAGACAAAACATTTGGTGTAATATCTTCTAGCTCAGCCTACAACTATGCGGTTGAAGCCCTAGAGCTTTTAGGCTTGGACGTTGACGTTTTAAAGCTTGGCATGACCCACCCGTTGCCAGAGAAAATGATTGGACAGTTTCTGAAGGAACATGATAAGGTCATTGTTGTTGAAGAGCTTGAACCATACTTGGAGCTTCATGTCCGAGCAATAGCCAAGGATCAGGCGCCAAAAACAAAAATATATGGCAAGACTGGGCAAGGGTATTTTCCAAGATCCGGCGAGCTGACACCCCGCCTTGTTCTGGAAGGGCTTTCCGCTATAATTGGAAGAAAGGTGCCGACAAACTTTGAGGACTTGGACAAAAAGTATGCCGAAATCGCCAAGGAGTTGCCTTCCAGACCGCCAATACTGTGCGCTGGGTGTCCCCACAGAGCCTCCTTCTACATTATTAGGAAGATTGCAGGCGAAAAAGTCGTTTACTCCACTGACATTGGCTGCTACGCTTTGGGTTTTGCCCCGCCCTTAAAGGTTGGCGACATCCTTATCTGCATGGGCGCTAGTATAGGCGCAGCCCAAGGCATAAGCAAAACAACCGGAGCCCCCACCATCGCAATAATCGGAGACTCAACATTTTTCCACGCCGGAGTTCCAAGACTGTTAAACGCAGTCTACAATAAACACCGGATAGTAGTTGCGGTTTTAGATAATTTGACGACGGCTATGACTGGACATCAGCCTCACCCGGGCACTGGTGTGACTGGCATGCAGACAGCCACCGAGAAAATTGCCATCGAGAAAGTTGCTGAAGGCTGTGGGGTCAAGCTCGTTAAGGTTGTGGATCCCTTCAACTTTAGGGAGGCGGAAAAAGCCCTAAAAGAGGCTCTAGACTTTCCGGAGACATCGCTGATCGTTTTTAGAGCGCCATGCGCCCTGCTGCTTTTGAGGGAGAAAAGGCGGAAAGGCTTAGAAATAGTCTCCTTCAAAGTAGGTGAGAAGTGCACAAACTGTCTGGTGTGCATCAAACTTTTAGGGTGTCCAGCCATAATCTTGACGGAAGTTAAAACCGTAGCCATAAACGAGAGTCTATGCACGGGTTGTGGGCTCTGCGCCTACGTGTGCCCATATAAGGCGATAGAACCTGCAAACAAGCCTACGGGAAGTGAAAGTATATGAATGAATTTAACATAGTTCTGGCTGGCGTCGGTGGGCAAGGAATCATTCTAGCCGCTGAGGTTTTGGGAACAGCCGCCATTAAAGAAGGCTTAGATGTTCGTGTAAGTGAAATTCACGGTATGGCACAGCGGGGCGGCGCAGTTGTTTCAACGGTTAGGATTGGCAAAAACGTATATTCTCCATTAATCTTAGATGAAAAAGCTGATGTCCTTCTAGGATTTGAACCGCTGGAAACCTTGAGAAATGCCAAATACGCTTCAGAGAAAACTCTCATAATAATGGGAGATGAACGGATTCCGCCGCCAGTACTCACGTTGAAAGGCGAAACCTATCCGAGCATGAACAGAGTTATTGAGCAGCTTAAGCGATTTTCTAAAAACATCATTGTCGTTGAGGCTTTGAGGCTTGCCAAGGAGGCGGGAAGCACCATTGTGCAAAACAGTGTTCTGCTTGGAGCTCTAGCCGCCACTGGAAGTGCTCCTATTAAAAGGGAAAGCCTCCTAGAAGCCTTAAAAGAGCTTGTTCCAGCAAAGTATATGGGTGTTAATGTTAAGGCTTTTGAGCTTGGCTACGGCTACGTCAAAAACTGCGGCTTTTAGCTCTGCTTTTCCACTTTGTCTTTTATTGCTTTCAACAGGTTCTTGAAAATTTTCATATCTGAAACGTTCACTATTGGAATTTGAAGGCTTTTATCAACCTCGTAAATCTTCTCATATTTTGGAAACTCTGCATAGCAGATTTGGCTTATTGGAAACTCACGGTTCTTCAACTCGTGTTCAAAGGATTTCTCGTAAACCTCTAGACACAACAAATAGCCGTCTATCCAGTAAAGCCTATTTGCACCATACGTGGTGGCACACCATGCGATGTCGCCTACATTACGCTTGTCTAAACCCAGCACCGTAACCTTTTTTGTGAGAACAATTTCCACATCCATGGCGACTTTTCACCCTTTAAACGGCGTGTTCAACACTTCTTTAACTTTGCCGCTTATTTTCGGCCCAAGCCCGTAAACGGTTTTTGGCCACTCGTCAACGTTTAGAAAAGCGTTCAAGGGCGTCTTGTAAGATTTAAGGATTGCTATGGCTTTTTCCCTTCCAATGTTTGGCAAGCTTGCCACAAAAAAGATTTGAGCATCCTCCAAGGTTTCGCATTTCTTAACTGGATGCACCGTGGGCACACGTTTTTCGACAATCTGTTCTTGGCGAGCCGCAATATAGAGGAAATCCACAGTTTCCTTGTGGGATGTGGTGTTTACTATGGCTATGCCGTTTTTCGCCAAATTGAATAGGGCGCCCCAGACAGCTTCGGGTTTTATTCTGCTGAACCTGTAGATGATGGGCATGTAACCTTCGAGGAGAATCAAAGCCTTCGGGTAAGCCTCCTTAAGCTTGAAAAGCTGCTCGAAGAGGTAGCGATGCGTAAGCGTATAAACGAAGTCTTGAACTCTTTTCCGTTCAATAGCGCACACGTCGGATAGAATATAGTCACCTTTCTCCAAAGGTTCGATTTTCACGTTTACGCCACGCTCCCTGAGACCCTTAACAATTTTTTCAGCACTGCTTGCCTCACGGCTGTCCACAATGATCGTTGGCTCTTGCTCGTCACCCCTTTTCTCCTTCAAATATGGCAGTAATGTTTCAGTTCCCGACAATTACATCAACTCTAAGTTGTATGCTAAACGGCGGGCGTTATTTTCTCTTGCGGTTCAAAACACTCGAACCCAAAGGCTTGTGCAAAACAGTTAAAAGCGCAACATGATACTGAACAAAGAGGTATGGAGAAGGGGCTATGAAGAAGGGTGTGCTTTTCACGGTTGCCATTATGATTTTGTGTGTCCTTTTGGTTCCGTTAACCGCCTACTACATTGGAGGGTGGTTTGCCTACTGGAGCCACGCGGCATTAGCCATAATATTCGCTTTGGCAGCAGTTCTCCTTAAAACAAGGTGGTATTGGGAGGAAGAATAGTTGGAGCCTCCACCACAGACAACTCTAGCCCTCATTGCAGGTGTTGTGACAGCTATTACATCCCTCTTGGCTATAAGCATCTCTTTAGGCTTTTTAATGCGGAGGAAGGCTAAAACTTTTGAGGAGTGGCTTGTAGGCCATAGAGACATCGGTCCGGTTGTGACCAGTTTTGCGTTAATTTCCTCATACCTAAGCGGGTGGGCGATGTATGGAAACGCCGGTTTGGGCTATACTTTCGGCTGGGCTGGAAGCTGGCTCATAGGCACTGTTTGCATGATGGGCATTGCCCTATGCCTAGTAATAGGGTATAGAATGCGGAGATACGTCCAACTTGGAGCCCGCACCGTGCCTGAAATGTTAAAAGTAAGATTTGAAAGCAAAATGCTTCAAGCGTTGGCCGGCTTAGCCATGACAATCCTTCTCATAGTTTATTCGGTTGGACAGTATAAGGCGATGGCAACGGTTTGGACCATTACAACAGCAACCCCATTCCACTGGAGCCTCATAATAACTGCGGCGCTGGTTTTGGTTTACGTGGCCGTGGGCGGGTACGCTGGCACCCAGTGGGTTTCGTGCTTTCAAGGAATATTACTGACGGCTGTTGGATGGACCCTTGGGATAGCCTCCCTTCTTTGGGCCGGCGGTCCAGTGAAAATCGAGGAAATGCTTAAAACCCAGACCTTCACACCTCCAGGTGGCACCTCGACAAGCATACCTTTAGACAGCTACATTATCCCACCTTTAACAACCAATGATATGGCGTATCCATGGGCCGACTGGATTGGTGTAACCGCCTCAATTTTCATGTTTCTCTTAATGGCAACGGGGTTTCCCCACAACATCGCAAGGTTTCTTGGAACGCGGAAAATCTCCAAAAAAGAGTATTGGGCAATGCTTCTCATAACAATAGTGGGCGGCCTAACACCCCTATGGATCGGCGTGGTAGGCTTTGCTGGCAGAGCAGTTTTTGGGGACAAACTGCTAACCGAAAAATATAAGCCCATGTACGGAGACGCCGTAGGCGCTCTTGTCAGCATAAGCGTCGGCGGCACCCCGTTGGCAGCCTTGTTCACTGCTAGTGTTTTCGCTGCTTCGGTATCCACTCTAGCGGGCATGGCGCTAATTATGGCTACAAACATAACTCGCGACTTGCTTCATAATTTAAAGCCCGATCTACCTTCTAAGGCGCTTTTGTGGCTTGCAAGGTTGATGCTTATTCCATTCATAGCCATACCGTTATGGTGGACTATGACCGCCACACCGCCGGTTCTATCAGTTTTCATGGCTGGCTCAGCTGTAGCCCAAGCCGGAATATTCTTCTTTGTTGTCGGAGTGTCCATGTATTGGCGGAGAGCCACAAAATGGGGTGCCGCCTTAGCCATAATTTACGGCTTGTCCTTAACAATTTTACATCCCAACGCTTACGGGCAGTACGTTGGGCTGCACCATTGGGGCTTTTGGGCGCTTCTGCTTATTTTCGGCTCTGCAGCCACTTACTTTCTAATAAGCCTTTTAACAAAACCTGCTCCAAAAGAGAAACTTGAAAAGCTTTTTCCAAGAACCAGTACAGTTTAAGTTTCTAGCTTTCGAAAATAAAAAGGAAAAGTGGATGTTATTGAAGGCCTTTCTTTGTTATTTCTTTTACTATGCCGGCGGCTATAGTAGTACCCATGTCTCTTATGGCGAACCTTCCAATTTCCGGAAAGTCTGAGTAGGTTTCAATAGATATTGGTCTTAGAGGTTCCATCCGCACTAGGGCGGCGTCTCCGGTTTTGAGGAAGGATGGCTTTTCCTCAACGGTTTGTCCAGTGCGGGGGTCAAACTTCCTAATTAATTCAACAAAGCGTACAGCCATCTGGCCAGTGTGGTAGTGCATGACAGGCGTGTAGCCAGCGGCTATGGCTGTAGGGTGATAGATTACAATTATTTGGCCTATGAGTTCTCTTGCAACTGTTGGCGGGTTGTTGACGTGGCCACAAACGTCTCCTCGGCGTATGTCTGTTTTTGCTATGCCTCTCACGTTAAAGCCGATGTTGTCGCCGGGCTCAGCTCTTGGAATCCTTGTGTGGTGCATCTCAATGGATTTTACTTCGCCCTGTTTGTTGGCTGGCATAAAAACAACCATGTCGCCCTCTTTGAGGACGCCTGTTTCAACCCTGCCTACCGGCACTGTGCCTACACCCGTTATGCTATAAACGTCTTGGATTGGAATCCGCAACGGTTTGTCAATTGGTTTTGGAGGCACCTCAAAGGTGTCCAGCGCGTCTAGGAGGGTTGGACCCTTGTACCATGGCATTTTGTCGCTTGACTTAACAAGGTTGTCGCCTGTCCAACCGGAAACTGGGACAAATGGCACTTTTTCAACTTTGTAGCCAACTATCCTAAGCATGCGGCTAACTTCATTCTTAATCTCGTTGTAGCGTTCCTCGCTCCAGTTAACCGATGGGTCATCCATTTTGTTGACAGCTACAACAAGCTGGTTGACACCCAAAGTGAAGGCCAAGAAAGCATGCTCGAGGGTTTGCCCGCCCGGACCTATGCCTGCCTCGAATTCGCCTCTTTTTGCCGACACGAAAAGGACAGCGCCGTCGGCTTGGCTTGCGCCTGTGATCATGTTTTTAACGAAGTCTCTGTGGCCTGGGGCGTCGATAATGGTGAAGTAGTATTTTTTGGTTTCAAACTTTAGAAATCGCAAGTCTATTGTTAGGCCTCTTTCCCGCTCCTCTTTGAGGTTGTCGAGAATCCAAGCGAACTTGAAGGTTTCCTTGCCGAGTTTTCTTGCTTCCTCCTCGTACTGCTTTACGGTTCTTTCATCCACCGCTCCCGCCAAGTATAGCAAGTGTCCCGTTGTCGTTGACTTCCCATGGTCAACGTGTCCCATAATCACTAGGTTTAAGTGGGGTTTCTCCGGCCTGCTCATTTTTCTCCCTCATATTTCAGACTCGAAATTCCCTATTCATATTTTTAGTGGGTTCGTTTACACAACTGTTCAATCAATTATTTTAAGTTTATCATGCCCGTCGCCCTCTAAATTTTGCCTTGTCTTTCGAAATGGATATTAGCGTATGCTGTTAGGAATAATTTTGGGACGAGTACGGTTTATGCCTGCTAACTTGCCGGCGGAAGCAAAGCGCAAGTGGGCTGAGGTTTCAGCTGCACGGAACCCCGTAGAAAAGCTTAGGCTTATGGAGGAGTTTCTAAGCCTTGTTCCAAAACACAAGGGAACGGCCAAACTTTGCGCGCAGGTCAAGAAGCAGATGGCTATTCTGCGAAGAGAAATCGAGGAAAAGAAGCATAAAAAAGCGGGTAGAAGTGGACCAAAATTTTTCATAGAAAAAGAAGGGGCGGCTCAAACCGTAATTTTGGGGCTTACGAATGTGGGTAAAAGCAGTTTTCTCGCAGCCTTGACAAACGCGAATGTTGAGATTTCGCCAGCTCCTTACACCACACAAGAGCCTGTTCCAGGCATGCTTAACTATGAGGATGTTCAGTTACAGTTGGTTGAAGCTCCAGCCTTGATGGATGGGGCGGCTGAAGGTAAAGCTTGGGGCCCTCAAACGCTTGCCTTAGCCAGAAACGCTGACGGATTGATTCTTATGGTGGATTTAACACAGAACCCGATGGAGCAGCTTTCAACAATTCTTGGAGAACTGGAGAAAATGCGGATACTTGTTAGTAAGCCAAGAGCACGGGTGGAGATTGAAAGGAAATATATGGGAACTGGCTTGCGCATAATCGTTTTTGGAAAGCTTCTAGACTGCGCCTTCAAGGATGTGGAGGAGCTTCTAAAAAGCTACAAGGTTACGGATGCCGTTGTGAAAATTTATGGAGAAGCAACTTTAGACGATGTTGAAGACGCAGTTTTTGAAAGCACCACCTACAAGCCAGCCATAGTGGTGGCGAACAAAAGCGACGCGGAAAACGCAGAGGCAAACTTAAAACTTTTGGAAGGCTTTGTGGATGGACGGCTTCCCGTAATTGCTGTCTCATGTAAAACTGGGCAAGGCTTGGAGAAAATTGGAGCCGCCCTTTTCCAAGCCCTGGATTTAATCCGCGTCTACACAAAGGAGCCCAGCGAAAGGAACCCGTCGCCGAAACCTTTCGTTTTAAAGAAAGGCTCAACAATCCATGATTTAGCGAGGAATATTCACAGCGACTTCAGCGAAAACTTTGCTTATGCAAAGGTTTGGGCAAAACGCCTGGTTTTTAGTCCACAAAAGGTTGGAGCCACCTTTGTTCTGGAAGACGGTGACGTTGTCGAAATCCACACGAAATAAGCTTGTAAAGGTTATCTTGAAGCCATGGCTATTCTTTCAAGCTCATGGCGTTTTGAAACCGCGTAGCTTTTCATGTCGTTGTTCGCCGCCAAAATAAGTTCTTCTGCCAAGCATTCTTCGATGGAGCGAGGACTATGCATTGCTGCTTGTCTTGCTCCTTCGCAGATGTGCCGTAAAGCGAGGTCAACCCTTCTTTGGGGCGAAATGTCCACGGACAAGTGGTAAACTATTCCGCCGTAAGCTATCCGTGTGGTGTCTTCGCAGGGAGCAGAGTTTTCAACGGCTCTAACTAAAACCTCTATCGGGTTTCTTCCAGTGCGCAAGTGAATGATTTCAAAGGCGTGTTTGACTATGTTTATGGCTTTAGCCTTCTTTCCAGCGTTTTTTCCGGGGCGCATGAGATCGTTTGCAAGCCTCTCCACAATGTTTACTTCGGCCTTTCCAAAACGTTTGTGCTCGTGACGCCCCATGCTGTGCGGGATTACAAGAGGCTTTAGACATATGTAGCGCTTTAGTCCCGGGTCTCTGACCTCAACCTCTTTGAAGCTCCACTTCCCGAAAAGTTTTATCTCTTTTTCTCCTTCCGTTTTTTGCGTTTTCTGTTGTTCCCTGCTCAAGGCTTTCACCGCATTGGCTTCTGTTTCCTGCCGAGTACAAGTTCTTTGAGAGAAACACCGTTAACCATTATGACTTTCCATCTTACGCCAGGGATGTCGCCCATGCTTCTTCCACGGGAGCCACCAATTCCCTCCACTATGACTTCGTCGTGTTCGTCCACAACGTTTAAAGCGCCGTCTCCGGGCAGAAAAGCCGTAATAACCTTACCATTCTTGATAAGTTGAACTCTAACGCATTTTCGTATGGCGCTGTTGGGCTGTTTACTTTCAACACCAACCTTCTCCAGAACTATGCCCCTAGCCATGGGAGCCCCTTCAAGAGGGTCCGCTTTGACATCCAAACCCAACATGCGCCTTTTATAGTACATGCTACTCCAGCGGAACTTTTGCCGTTTAGCCGCCAATTTTCTAGCGGCGAACTCGCCTCTCGGAGACTTTGAACCCATAGCCCCAGTTATCCTCTCGCTACGTCTAATCACACATCTAATATTTAAACTGAACGAAGCATAAAATGGCAAAAGATAGAGAGAAGCCAAAAGTGTTAAGTTTTCTTTGTACATGTCGCAGTCAAGAGAGAAGCGACCAGAAAAGCTGGTAAAACCATGACGGACGGACTCTGGAACCAAGGCATATTCCGGCGACTCAGCAATTGATGAGTAAGTCGCCACCAGCCCCACCCTATAGGTATTCCAGCACATCGAAGGAGGTCGTCTCATTTGGACCTAAATCTTGAGAGCCCAAGTATGAATAACTTTTATTGCAAACAACAAACACGAGAACAGATTTAAATCAAAGCCCCAAACTTGATATAACGAGTGTTTTCAAATGGCTGCTTGGAGACTATTAAAGTTTGAAACCAACAACGCCTACATGAATATGGCTATAGATGAAGCTGTTCTAAACGCGAGAATAAAAGGGCTTGTGCCCAACACTCTGCGCTTATACCGATGGAACCCCTCGGCAGTTTCTATTGGAAAATTTCAAAATATAGGAAACGAAGTTCACTTGGAAAACTGCCTCAAGCACGGCGTGGATGTTGTTCGACGCATAACTGGCGGGGGCACCGTTTACCACGATGCTGAAGGCGAAATAACCTACAGCGTAGTCGCGGATAGGGCAAGTTTAAACGCCGAAGACATAACTGAAGTTTACGCGCGGATCTACGCTGGCATAGTTGAAGCCCTCAAAATTTTGGGGTTAAAAGCAGACTTCAACGAAGGCAACCCAAGAGCGTGCCCAAACCTGACGATAAATGGCAAAAAAATTTCGGGAAGCGCCCAGTGCCATAAATTCGGCGTAGTTTTGCAGCATGGCACACTGCTGGTAGACGTTGACTTGGAGAAAATGTTTACATTTCTGAAGGTGCCATGGGCAAAAACGTGTATGGAAGTTGTATGCATAGCTAGAAACAAAATAACCTCGATAAAGGCAGAGCTTGGCAGAGACATTTCACTTGAAACGGTGCATCAAGCCCTAATCAGAGGTTTTCAAAAAATGTTGGGAACACGCCTTAAACCCACAAATTTGACACCATACGAAAGAGAATTGGCTGAAAAACTTTGCAGGGAAAAATATGCCACTGCCAACTGGAACATGCATGGGAAAGAAAGCTAGTGTTTCACTATCCGCCATCTTACCCCTTGCGGCGTATCCTCAACTATTATGCCCATGGTGCGCAGTTGCTCCCTAATCCTGTCGGCGGTCGCCCAATCCTTGGCTTTTCTGGCTTCTTCCCTCCTTCGAATGAGCTCTTCAGCTTCCGGCGGCAGCTTCGCCTCTTGTTGCACGTTTCTCGCCAAATCCAAAGCAAAAATTTTGTCGAACTCCATGAGCAAATCATATTTTTCACGGTTAGTCAAAGCCTTCTCTTCCCTAACCAAAGCCCATGTGAGGGCTAAAGCCTTAGGCATGTTTAAATCGTCGTTTACCGCCTCAAGAAATTTTTCGTAGTATTCTTCAAACTTCGGGCTTCTTTCGGCTTTTTCCTCCAAATTTTCAGCAAGACTCCTAACATGTTCCCTCAATGTGGACAACGCATTCTGAGCTGACTGGAGGCTTTCCCAAGTGAAAACGAGCTCAGATCGGTAATGGGCAGTCAGGCACAAATACCTGAAAGCCAGCGGATCAAACCCCTCATCCACCAATGTCTGAACCGTAATTATCTGTCCAGCGGACTTCGCCATTTTAAGCGACTTGCCGAACACGAGAAAAGCTCCGTGAAGCCAATAGTTTGCTAGGGGCTTGCCGGTTAAGGCTTCAGCCTGTGCAATCTCATTGGTATGGTGAATTGGTATGTGGTCTATTCCTCCACAGTGAATGTCAAAATGCTCGCCAAGATACTTCATGCCCATAACCGTGCACTCTATGTGCCAACCGGGGAAACCCACACCCCACGGAGAATTCCACTCCATCTGCCGCTTTTTGTCTTTTGGAGAAAAACGCCACAAACAAAAATCGGTTAGGTTTCGCTTGTTTGGGTTAAATTCAACTCTTGCACCAGCCTTGAGGCTTTCATTCAACCTTTCAAAATCCATGCCTGTGAGTTTCCCGTAATCCTTCAACTTCGAAGTGTCGAAGTAAACGCCATCATCAATAATGTACGTGTAGCCTCTCTCCTCAAGCTTACGGATATACTCAATCATGTCCGCGATGTGATCAGTTGCCCGGCAAACTATGGTCGGCCTAAGAATGTTAAGCCTCTCAGCATCCTCGAAAAACTTTCTGGTGTAAAAGTCGGCTATTTCCCAAACGGACTTCCGCTCTCTTTGGGCACCAACTTCCATCTTATCCTCGCCAGTATCAGCATCAGAGGTTAAATGTCCAACATCCGTAATATTCATAACATGCTTAACCTCGAAACCATTAAACTCCAAAACTCGTCGCAGCACATCCTCAAAAATGTACGTTCTAAAGTTGCCTATGTGAGCGAACCAATAAACCGTCGGGCCACAGCAATACATTCTTACTTTTCCTTTCTCTATGGGGACAAAAAGCTCCCTTCTTCGCGTCAAAGTGTTGTAAAGATAGATTCCTCCTCTGGAATTTTCCATGGCAAGCCTCCAACTGAATAGTGACGAGAAAACTTAAAGACTTTACTTACCCAGCTGAATCAATCAAACCGTTTAAACCTTAACATTTTCCTAAAACTTTTAAGATCCTGCGCGACAAGCCTTAAAAAATGAAGTTCTTCCATAGCAACCCTGAACTTGACAAACTCTTTATAAAGCCTTTCCAGGCTTTCTCCAGAATCCTCCAAAACATCACCATAAAAAGTTTAGGGGATTTTCATCGTTTTTTGGCTGACCATGCGGCCATTTCCGTCATCGAGGAGAAAGGAGAAGGCTTCGAAAACGGAAAACCCGAAATTGGCCGTTTTTGGTCAGCCTTCAACCTCGTCCCCCAAATTACGTCGTAAGATTTAATATTCAAGTCATATATAAAAGGATTACTGAATAATCCGAATACACAACAAAAACTATCCGACAGCTAAAACGCCTTCAAGAATCTTATCTTCAGGAACCTCGAGTTGCTTAGAAAGCCAACTCTTCAAGAGGGCTGTCTGTCTAGGGAGTTCTCCACTATAGGTTATTACTTGATTATTTTTCAAAGCATCTACTTGGAAAGCTTTTTCAGCCTCCTTGTAAAGGAACGAAAGCGTTTGAGCTTGACGGGCTAGAGCCTGAAAATCCTCCCAATGCTTACAACGCAAAATAACCGGCGGCCCCCGCATCTCTGAAACGTTCTGAGGTTTTTGCATTTGTAATGGTGTAGATACTGGCAATTTCGGGGCTTCATGAGGAAGTTGCGAAGCTGAAAGGTAAGAAATTAGGTTTGAAATTTCGCCTTGAAGATTTGTAAGCCTTTCCTCAACACTTTCTATTTTTCCGCTTAACTCACCGGCCTCACCAAGTCTTTCAGTTATCTTGCCCAACTCATTTATCAAACGATCTAAATCCTTCTCATGCTCCCTCAGAACATTGATGATAAAGTCTAAGGCTTCCAACGCATCATCCTTAGATGGCGGCTTCTTTGACATGGTTACTTCCTCTGACCTATTTCAATGCCATTTTCAATAAATAAAGGTAGCGAATCCTCAAAATGTATCTATGGAAATAGCCAAACATACGTATTAACAATAAAAACTGACATGATAAACTATTAGGTCAACAGCTATAAACAAATCTTAAACATCTGAATAGTGGACCGGGCGGGATTTGAACCCGCGACCTCCCGAGTGCGAGGAGAAACCTACGGTTTCTTCACTTCCCTTGGCGAAAGAAGCTGTTTTTGAGGCGATTGATTGGGATAAGTTTGAAAATTGGTTGCGTCAGTCGCATACGCCTAGATTTAGCAGAGATATAGTCATCTACACTAAGCGTTATCTTCATTATTTGCAGAGTGGCAATTTAAGCGAAATTGGTTTAATGAGTCATGGTAAAAGACGGATGATTATGACTGCTTTCAGCAACTTGTGCAAGTTTTTGGGCGTTTATGAGGATTGGAAGCGACTGGTCCACACCTCACTTCCAAAAGGTGGCGAGGAAATGGCTTGGCGAATATAAGGGGCGGAACCCGTTGAGGCCTCACAGTTTAAGGGCTGCTTTCCGCACAATTCTGGGGGATGCAGGTATGGATAGGGATGTCGTAGAGTTCTTCATGGGGCACAAGCTGCCAGAGCAATTAAGAGTTTATCATTCCCGTAGCCGTGATGGATGGAGAGCCATATACGCAAAATATATGCAGTATATCGAACCAATGGGGGTTCAGATCTCATGATTTCAGTAATTCCCTACATCCACAAACCTACCATATTCTATTTCAAACTAGACTTAAACAGAGAATACAAATACTTTCATGTTGACCTATGCTTTTTAGGAAAGGAGTTAGAGGTTGGATCTGTGTTAAAGAAGTCTAACGTTTTAAAAGGTTTCACAGCGGTTTTTGACCCTGAATTTGAAACTGGCCCGCCTGGCGGTGGACAGCCTGGACAGTATGATCCTAACGATGGTTATGTAACGGGTAGAAGCAGCGCAAGCCTTGCAGATGCAAAAACAACAGCTTACCGTGCAGATGATAGCGGTCCGTTAATTGAATGTCGGACAATACTACTATTATAGTCCGCTTGTTTCATATTGGTATTGTTACCGCACTTTTCTTAAGTTTAACACTTCAGCTATTCCGCCAAATGCGGTTATAACAAGTGCCAAACTGTTGCTTTATCTCTTGTATGATTATAGCACGTATGCGGATTTCACCATTAGATTGCAAAAGTGGACGGGCGACACTCCAATAGGCACAGAAGACTTTAACGCCTTTGATGGTGTAAACTATGATGATGGTCAGACAAACACGGCTAACATGACCGTAGGCGCATACAACACTATTAACATCGCTAACTTTGACTTAATTCAGAAAGGTGGATATACGAAGATATGTGTTAGAAGCAGTCGAGATATTGAATGTGTAGGTCCGCCTGCTGGAGCCCCACGCTCAGAATACGTCCAATTCAGCACGACAGAGGGAACATATTATCCAAAGCTTGTCGTAACCTATCTGATTCCGGTTGGCAAAATAGCCTACACAGACGGGCTGGTGTGCATAGCCTAACATTTTACTGGATAGTTAGCCATGTTCCTTCCGGCTATTACGGGAACTTTCAGAGATTAAAAAAGGGGATGTTATCCTGCCCTACCTTCTGGATTGTAGATTGCTGTGGCAACAGTTAAGGCAAGGATTAAACCCCACATCATCACGCATCGTATCTGCCAGGCAACCATGTGAGCAAACGTAAAGTAAACCCAGACTCCTACAACGCAAAGGGCAACCATCAATGGAATCCATGTTAGTCTCTGGGACAATATAGCGTAAATGTCACTATCAACTAAAGGTCGTAAAAACCTTCGGGGGCCCAATGTCCTCGAATGCTTGTTATTACATTTATGGCGATTATTACGGTCGTGATTATGTATGGAGCGTATTTCAGCAATAAATTTTTCCATTTCACCCCTTATTACCATAACCATTTCTCATTAGAAATTCGAGCTATAAAAACTTTACGAAGGAATTTTCTATAACAAAACTCTATCAGAAACATTCGTACGTCCAATGCAGCCATCGCCACCACAACCGTTTCCGTTGAAGTCTTAAAGATCACACGTAGAGAACCATCATTTTCTAGAATTTTTGAACTGGTAAGACAGTTGAAGCGAATATTTTAAGGAAGCTTTAAATCTAGTGCGTATATTAAGGGATGAGATATTCTCCTATTTTGACATGTATTATTTACCTTTAAATGAAACATCCAGAAGGTTTTGGATTATTTGGACGAATGGGTGGCATTTACTTCAATGCTATTGGCTATTTTATATGTCGCTTTTTTCTGGTATTTTATTATTAATCGCGATTTTCTTTTCCGATACAGAAATCATTCCCAAAAAAGTGTGCATTCCTTTTATCTTACTGAAGCCAATAGTTCTACTGCTTCTCTTTGTGCAGATTTTAAGTATTATACCGCTTGTAAGAACATTAGCCGTCTTTAATAGATTTATGAGGGGGAATTTGTATGTAATTGCATTTTTCTTTTAATTTTGTTTTGAAAAGTGAACAAAATAATTAGTTTGTCCTATTTCTGTTAATCTTACTTAACCGAAAAGCTTCATATTCATGAATTTTTATCATGATAAAATGTGATGGTTATGAAAAAGCAAGGCGACAAGGTTAGAATACAAGTGGCGATAGATGAAAAAGTGGCTTTGAAAGCCAGAGAACCCGGCTTAAACTTTAGTAAAATCCTTGAAAACGCCTTAAAAGATTACATTCGACGTTTAGAAGGCTCCTACTGCCAAAACAGGGAGGTTTCGGAACCGTAGGTTCTGAATGGTGGACCGGGCGGGATTTGAACCCGCGACCTCCCGAGTGCGAGTCGGGCGTTCATACCAGCTGAACTACCGGCCCACACGAACCTTGTAGGGAAACCGTAAAATTAGAATTTAGAAGTTTCGGTTTCCTTTTTTATGAACCGTTATCTCTTTAAAGTTGTTGTTTAAAATCTGGATGATGGGAGGAAGCTGTGACTGAACGTTTTTCCGGAAGATTTGTGGTTCAGCGACATCATGCAAGACGTTTGCATTATGATTTTAGACTTGAAATGGATGGTGTCCTTAAGAGTTGGGCTGTTCCAAAAGAGCCGCCTCTAGAGCCTGGTGTTAGACGGTTAGCTGTTGAAGTTGAAGATCATCCTCTAGAGTATGCAAATTTTGAGGGAATTATACCAGAGGGAATGTATGGTGCTGGAACTGTTGAAATATGGGATAAAGGCTCATACAGCCTCAAACATCGAAGCAGCAATAAGCTTGAGTTCACGTTGTATGGTAGAAAAATGCGGGGAAACTACATCCTAATAAGGTTTAAGGGGGATAAAAACTGGCTTTTACTTAAAAAGAAAGTTTAGCTGATGTTCAGTGTACTCTTAAAAAGTTTTTACTTTGCCTTATCCATCTTGGGGTTCTAAAAAGTGACTTAAAATGGCGGGTTCAAGAATAAAAAGCTTGCAAAATTTTGTGTCCTTTCCAAGTATAGTTTTGAGATAACGCGGCTTTCGTAAACGCTTTTTACTTGTTATCAGTCATAGTGGCAGCTGGCGCGATGCTCTCTGCCATAAAATTCTTGAGGGTTAGGCGCGTAAACCTAATCCAGGCAGGAGGTACCTGACATATGCTTAAGTTTGAGATTGTGAAAATTGAAGTGCCAAAAGATTGCAATGTAATTTTGGGAACAGCCCACTTTATAAAAACAGTTGAAGACTTATATGAGGCTCTAGTTAACTCTGTTCCAAACATAAAATTTGGAATAGGCTTTTGCGAAAGCTCTGGTCCATGCCTAGTTAGACATGAGGGAAACGACGAGGAGCTGCGGAAGCTTGCAGCCCAAAAAGCCTTTGAACTAGCGTGCGGTCACAGCTTTATAATTTTTATTAAAAACGCTTATCCAATTAACGTTCTGAACAATATAAAGAAGGTGCCAGAAGTCTGCACCGTACACGCAGCTACAGCAAACCCGCTAGAAGTGATTGTGGCGGAAACAGAACAAGGAAGAGGCATAATCGGCGTTGTAGACGGCTTCAAAAGCAAGGGCATAGAAGGGAACGAAGACATAAAAGGTAGAAAAGAGTTTCTGCGAAAAATAGGCTACAAGCTTGGCTGAAAAACGCTGCAGGGTGAAGCTGCGATCCCTTGATGGGGCTGGGCAAATCTCACCGTTATTAGGGCGGGGCTACTAATTGGCGCATCTCAAAGGGAGCTTTTTCCCTCATTTTTTCAGCAACATACTCAACAAGATTTCTAAACTGTTTTTGTGTGAGCACATGGCGTGCCCTAGCCAAAATATCTAGGCATACTTCCTTAAAAACGAGGTCCGTACAGTTCATCTTTGCATCGTCAACGAGCTCTTTGCAGGCTTGAAGTATTCGGCCGTCCAACGCAGCTTCACCCCGCATCAGACAACTTGATTCTTAAATATTAAAAACACTTATGAATTTGGAAGTCATATTATAGATCTGAATTGAAATGAAACATTCAGACGAAACAGCCCACGTAACTTTGGGAAGTAGTTGAAAATGTTTTGGAAAGCGTTGCAGTAATAAGATTTTCCCAGGGTTTTATGAACTCCAAAGGCATGGAGAATTATTCACATTAATACCTAAAAAGTCTCTTCCAAGCTTCCATTAAAGTATAAAACATTAAAAAACTGTTCTACCCCCAACTTGAGGCCCTTCAACTCATATAGACCACTAATTCCTATGCTTTTTCGCTTATTCGTTTTCCAGCACTAGGCTTGGCTAAAGGCGGTGTCTTTACCGTTTCATTTCATGATTTCGGAAAGCATAAAGGCTAACAAGGATATGCTGTATACTCTGAACGGTGTAGTGCATCCTCATGGATTTGAAGGTTATTTTCTTGGGTACTGCTGGAAGCGTTCCAACCCCGAAAAGATGTTTACCAGCTATCTTGGTGAAGCGTAAGGGTGAGCAGCTGCTTTTTGATTGCGGTGAGGGCGCGCAGAGGCAGATGGTGATGGCTGGCGCCAGCTTCCATAGGATGATGAAGATTTTCATTACGCATATGCATGGTGACCACGTTTTAGGCTTGCCTGGGCTTATGCAGACCATGGCGCTGCACGATAGAGAAAAGCCGCTTATCGTCTATGGTCCTCTAGGAATCGGAAAATTTGTTGAATGTGTGAGGAAGACGGTGCAGTTTGGCCTGACATTTCCAATAGAAGTTCACGAAATCCATGAGGCTGGTGTGGTTTGCGAGACAACGGAATACGCTGTTCAAGCGGTCTGGGCTAATCATGTGACGCCAAGCTTAGCCTACGCCTTAGTAGAGAAACCCCGTCCTGGAAAGTTTTATCCGGAAAAGGCTAAAGCTTTAGGGGTTCCGGAAGGCCCTTTATGGGGGCAATTGCAGCGGGGTAAAGCCGTCCGGCTTCCAGATGGCAGAACCATAAAACCTGATGACGTTTTAGGTCCGCCCAGATCTGGAAGAAAAATTGTCTATACGGGCGACACTAGACCTTTTGAAGGCTTAGCAGAGTTTGCTGCTGGTGCGGATCTGCTTATTCATGACGCCACTTTAGGCGATGAGTTGGCTGAAAGGGCCGCTGAGGATGGGCATTCAACGCCGAGTCAGGCTGCTGAAATCGCTAGAAAAGCAGGCGCCAAAAAGCTTGTCTTAACCCATATTAGTGCAAGATACGAGGACCCTCGTGAACTTTTAGAGCAGGCTCGCAAAATATTTGAGAACACTATTGTGGCTGAGGACTTTATGTCGATTGAGGTGCCATTTTCAGGCGAGTAAAGCCTTAAGCCTTTCAACGCTTTCTTGGACGTGCTTCAAGGACTCGACGACTACTGTTTTGTTGTATGAGATTTGTTTCAAAACTTCGGCGAACCTTTTCCAGTCAACGGTTCCGTGGCCAACACCCAAATGCTCGTCATCCCTCCCGCTGTTGTCATGGGCGTGGATGTGCACAATCTTGTCGGGAAATGTTTTTAGGAAAAGCTCTATTTGCCCGTTAAGGTTTGCGTGACCCACGTCTAAGGCTAAGCTAATGTTTTCGCCTATTTCCTCGTAGAACTTTTTGAAGTGCTCCACACTTTTCATCAGGAAGGGATACGGTTCCGGAACATTTTCTATGGCAATTTTTACGCCATGTTTCTGGGCAAATTTGTAAAGCATTTTTGCCGTTTCACGGTTCTGAATCCAATCAGCTCCGGGATAGAACATGCTTATGCCCGTTTTCAATCCCGGATGGAAAACCCAAACTTCAGCCTCCAGCATGCTTGCAAGCTTTATGGAGTTCTCCAATCGTTTAATCGTGGCCTTTAACATGCACTTGGATGGGGAGGCAATGTTTATGTCTGCGAAGGGTGCGTGGACAGAAAATTTTAGACCACAGTTTTCTCCAAGTTTCCTTAGTTTTGAAACTCTCATTTTGTTTAGGGCGTGTAATCCATCATCCACTATTTCCACATGGCTAACAGACATTTTTGTCAAAGCTTTGACTATTCCGCTGAAGGGTTTACCCAAACAGTGAAGTATTGAAACTCCAACTTCTATTTTGTCCATGAGTTCACCGCAATGGTACTTACCCGTATACCCTTTTATAGCTTGGCTTTGTTCTTCGAGATTTGATCCTACGTCAGGATTTTGGAAGAGAGACTTGCGGTAAAGAATACTAACAACAAGCGAAGGCCAATCAGCTTTGAACTGAACATTTATACCTTCTGCTACCACTATTTAAACTGGGACTGTTATGGTGGATGAAAAAGCCATAGTAGAGTTTCTCAAAACACGGGAGGCTGGGGCTTCCCTAAACGAAATTGCCGAAGCCTTAAGCATTCCAAAATATGGACCAAACTCCGCCTTTGCCCTCCTACAGACCCTTAAAAACAAGGGGGTTGTGGAACGCCGCGGCGAGCTTTGGGCGCTCACGGAAGAGGCTAAACCAAAAATAGTTGAGAAACCGCCGATCTCGGAGGACTCAACGGTGGAATCAGTTGAGGAATCCAAGCCAAAGGCTGAAGCTGTTGCGTTAGCTCCGGAAATCGAAACTTTGGTTAGGGCTATGGCTCAAACTCTGGCTGAAGCCATGAAAACCGCAAGGGTGCCGGCGGACGAGTGGGAGCTGGCAACAAAGCCCATGACTGCGGAAATCCGCGAGGGAAAAGAGAAACTCGAAGCCTTTGTGCTTCGGCCGGACGAGGCTGTTGAAGCAAAAAAGCCACTGCTTGGCTTTCCAACGGGCACTTTTCTCGACCACCTGTTCCTAACACCTGAAGGGAAAAGCTTAGGCGGCATCCCCATTTGTGGACAGTTCGCCATAACTGGTTTGCCAGGCGCGGGCAAATCCATCCTCGTTGAGGAAATAGCCGTCCGAGTGGCGGCTTCAGGCAGAAAGGTGCTTTACGCTACAGCTGAAGACACTTGGAAGAGCGCCACACCCCGTTTCGATCTGCAGTCTAGGCTTAAGCAGAAAGCCGATATTCTGGGCCTGGACTGGGAGAAAATTCGCCAAAACCTTTTTGTTTTGGACACTGTGGCTTATCCGGAACTTCGCGACTGGAACACTTTTGCGGAAACCTACCGTTACGTGGCTGAGAAGGAGAAAATCGAGCTTGCCATAATAGACTCTGTGACGGTGCTTGAATCCTACCGTGGCGCCCTAAAATACCGTGTTATGGAGCTGGCTCGCTACAACCAAGTGCATGGCATAACAGCGCTATATGTGAACCAGCGTAGCTCTGAGGTTTGGGACAGCTATGATATGGCTGGAGGCATAGGCTTAGCCCACAACCTAGACGGAACAATAATAGTGGATTATGGACGCGTCTACTGGCAAGATCAGCAGGTGGACTTGGGCGTTGAAAGAGGCGAATTCGTCCGCATAGCCCGCGTTTTAGACTGCCGAATGTGCAACTTTGAACGCCGAAGGATAAGGGTGGACATAACGAAAGACGGTTTCCTAAGGGTTGTAGAACCGTTGCCCAAAGCCTTCGAAAGCGAAAGCAGCCGGTAGCTGGCAGAAGCCATGTCGATTGTTAAGCCGCCAACCATAAAAGAGCTGATTGAGGCGTATGGTTCTCCAAAAGAAGCCATTCTAAAGCTTGTTGAGGCTGGTTTTTCGCCTGAACAAATTGAGTGGCGGACTGGCATACCCTACTTTCTGATACGCCTCTACATGGAGGGCGTCCAGCCGAAAAAGGACATGCCCTTCGCGAAAATCGTTGAGGTTTATGAGCGGTTGGTAGTTCTCCGCGGTAAAAAGGGTAAAGAAACCGAACTAGCCAAGTTCTTCCAAAATTCCGCTTTACCGCTCGAGGTTAAGGCACGCTTCGCTCTTGGAACAATAACCGATGAAAGCCTAAAAGTTGGTCCGGGCTTAATCGAGAGGTGCATAAGCCTAGCCACGGGCGCCTCCTTAAGCGAAGTTAGAAGGCTTATGATTGATTATGGCGAGCACGGCGAGGTTGCTTATCTCTTAAAGAAGCCTTCTGAGGCTGTTCTCTTCGTCAACGAGGTTTACGAGGCTGTTCGGCTACTGCCAAAACTGAGGGGAGTTAAGGAGCGCGAGCTTTACGTTTCCAGCCTTCTGCGGGTTAGCACACCGTTAGAGGCAAAATATATTGTCCGCCTTCTTTTAGGGGACTTGAAGCTTGGCTATTACGCAGGCACCGTTGTGCGGGCGGCAGCCAAAGCCTACGGTGTTCCAGTGGAGCTTATCCAAAACGCCTGTGCCATAATGGGGTTGGCTGAAGGCATAAGCTTGGCTTCTGAAGGACTGCTCAAGCTTGCAGAAGTAAAGATGCGCCCTGGACAATTTATCAAGCCTCAGCTTGCCCACTTGTATGAGCCGGACAAAATTGTTTTTCCCGTTAGAGCTGAATACAAGATTGATGGAAGCCGTCTCCAAGTGCACAAGTGGGGCACTCAGATATGGCTTTTCTCGAGGCGTGGCGTGGAGAAATCGCAGACGCTTCCGGAAATCGTGGAAATAGCCAAAACTTTCAAGGCTCAAAGTTGCATTGTGGACGGTGAAGTTTTCGCTGTTGACCAAAATAATAACCATTTGCCCTTCCAAGTGATGCTTGAAAGAACTGTGCCCAGAGAACTCGCGCCTGAAGAGCTTTTAGAAAGAATGGCTAAGGTTCGTGTAACTTACAGAGCCTTTGACATCCTATTCCTAAACGGGAAAGAACTCATTGAACTGCCGCTTGCCGAGAGACGCAAGTACCTTCTGGAGGTTGTTCCGCCAGAATATTTGGCTGAAGGCGTGGAATGCCAAAACGAGGTTGAACTTATGCGCTTTTACGACGAAGCTTTAAAGAAAGGCTATGAGGGTATTGTTGTCAAAAACTTAAACTCGCCCTACGAGATTGGACAGCGC
>JAWBXD010000005.1:0-30065 GCA_038868055.1 Bathyarchaeia archaeon | reverse complement strand
GCTTCAAAAAGCTTGACTGGGAATGGTGGCGATGACCAGTAAATCTTTAAAGTACGTGTACAAGGCTATTTTGTTCTTACAATCTTAACTTTGCCAAGTATCCTCCAATACTCTATTTCGACGCCTGGAGCCAGCTTAGACTTAAGCTCCTCCTCTTCAGGGTATGGTGCATCCAAATACTCATACGTCTCTAGGTCCATAATCTGAACACTTGTGGGTGTAACAGCGAAAATTTGTCCACTTCTTTTTTCAATTATTGGCACCTCAGCTGTGGAATCCACTGGTTTAACAATGCTCCTTTTTACGCCGTCAAAAATGCCTATGGCAACTATTCGCGCCTTCGCCGAACCATGTTTTCCCGGCTTCGATTTTGTTATTTCAACTATGCGGCATGGCTCGCCGTCCACAATTATATATCCGCCTTCACGGAGGCTTCCAACATCAACGGGTTTGCTCACATCATCACCAGCTTAACGGTTTACCACAGCAATTTTAAACAACACCCATATATAAGTTAAGGTAGCAAATTTATGGTTGCCGTTGGAAAAGGGGGAAAAATTGTTTAAAAGCGTCGGCATCATAGCCCGCTTCGACAAAAAAGCAGCCATAAAACTAGCCGAAGAAACAGCAGAATACCTGGCAAAAAGGGGACTGGACGTTTACGTCGAAGAAACATTGAATAACAAACTGAAAGGACATTGGAATCTCTGTCCTCTTGAGAAAATGAAAACAGACCTTATCATCACAATCGGCGGAGATGGAACAATCCTAAGAACATGCGTAGCCATCCCAAAACCAGAACCCCCAATACTAGCAATAAACATGGGAGTTCGAGGCTTCTTAACGGAAGCCCCGCCTGAAGAAGCGTTCAAGGCGATCGACAAATGTTTAAGGGGCGACTTTATTACGGAAAAGTGTGCAAAGCTTTCTGTAACGGCTGGCGATAAGAAGCTTCCAGATGCTCTTAATGAAGTCTTGATAACGGTTGATGAGCCCGTGAAAATAATGTATGCTAAAATTTCAAAGGATAACGAGCATGTTCTGAATTGTCAAGCAGACGGCGTAATGATAGCTACGCCAACAGGCTCCACTGGGTACTCGCTTTCAGCCGGCGGGCCAGTGTTGGACCCATCTGTAGAAGCTTTTGTCTTGACACCTGTATGCTCCCTAAACGTTTTGCGTTCAATAGTTTTTCCGGCGGAATCCAAAATCTCTGTGGAGGTTCTCAGACCAAAAAGAGTTTTAGTTGTTGTAGACGGCGCTTACAGAACTTTTCTAGAGGCTCCAAATACATGTGTGACGATTACCCGTTCAAGGAATGAAACCACCTTCATAAGGTTTCGTGAAAACTTTTACAACCGCTTAAAAAGCAGGCTCCTCTTTCGCGGGGTTGGAGGAAAAGCCTAACGGAAGCCTCTAAGAAGAAAGTGGTTGTTCTGGACACCTCTGCTTTCGTAGCTGGTTTTGACCCATTCTCGATAAATGAGGAGCAGTACACAGTGCCGCTGGTTAAGGAGGAGTTTGCGGGAAAAACGTTGGCTTGGACAAGAATCACAACAGCTATGGAAAGTGGAAAATTGCGAGTGAAAACGCCTGACACGTTTTTTGTAGAAAAGGTTAAAGCTGCAGCCAGTGCTGTCGGAGACCTCTTTTATCTATCGGAAACAGACATAGAAGTTTTGGCTTTAACCCTCCAACTGAAAGCCCAAGGATATGCGCCGCTCATAGCCACAGACGACTATTCTATACAGAACGTGGCTAAACATCTGGGCGTAGAGTTTGCCCCGCTGGCAACGTTCGGGATACGTAAGCCACTAAAGTGGATTAGGTATTGCCCCGCGTGCCACAGAAAATATCCAGCAGACTACGGGGTTAAAACATGCAACGTGTGCGGCACTGAGCTTAAAAGGAAACCGTTAAGAAAAACCTCACAAGAGATAAAGAAAGGCAGGTGACCGGAATTGAGTTTCATCGAAAAAAGGGTTGCATACTTCCAGTCGGCTGGAAAACAGAACACTGATGCACTGCTGGAATTTGTGAAAGACTATGTTGAAAGGGAAGGCATAAAGGATATTGTTGTGGCTTCAACGACGGGTGAAACGGGCGCCAAAGCTGCAAAAACCCTCAAAGGATACAATGTTGTCGTGGTAACCCACTGTTTCGGCTTTCAAAAGCCAGGAGAAAACGAGCTAAAAGAGGAATTTAAAACAGAAATCCTACAGAATGGCGCAAAAATTTTCACCGGAACACACGCCCTAAGCAGTGCGGAACGGGCAATCCGCAAAGACTTCGGCACAATTGCGCCCCTAGAACTTGTTGCCCACACTCTACGACTTATGGGTGAAGGAACAAAAGTTTGCGTTGAAATTACGCTTATGGCTGCCGACGCTGGGCTAATTCCAGTTGACAGAGACACAGTCGCCATAGCTGGAACCGGCAGAGGCGCAGACACCGCCCTACGAATAAAGCCAGCAAACACCAGCAGATTCTTCGACCTAAGAATAAGAGAGGTTATAGCAAAACCCTCAAACTTCTAAGCAAATGAAACTTAGTGGAGAAGAAAACAACTTGACTCTGCTGGAAAAGCTCAAGGCTGAATTCTCCTTCTTTAAAGGAAACTACCTAGTTCTCACTATAAGCTGGGTTCTAATGGATTTCGCCCACGAAATCCCAGGAACATATTATTCAGACTATGTCATCCAGCTTGGCGGCAGCCCTTTAATTCTGGGAGTTATATCTTTTGCTTCCCTGTTAACACTTGCGTCTGTTCAGTTTCCTGGTGGATATTTAGCGGACAAGTATGGGAGACGCTGGCTAGTTTCGACGCTTACCTTTGGCGTCGCCCTTTCTTTCATTTTTTATGCTGCGGCTCCAAGCTGGCACTTTATACTGGTTGGGGCTGTTCTCCAAAATCTTTGCCTACTTTATCAGCCAGCATTGAACGCCATGATGGCGGATTCGCTGCCGCCAGAAAAACGTGGTTTAGGCTTTTCAGTACTCAACCTAATTATGAGCGTTTCAACAACGCCAGCGCCTGTAATTGCACTCGTTTTGGTTGCTACTTTCGGCTCTGAGCTTGGAATGCGCATAGCCTACACCATTGTTGTTGTATTCTATCTTGCAGCCGCAACCGTGAGGTTAAAGCTTAAAGAAACATTGAAAAATGCTGAAAAGTCGAGCTTTAAAGATGCCTTGCACGTTTACCCTAAAGCCCTGCGAGAGGGAATAAATGTCTGGAAAATTGTACCGCGCTCAATGCTATTCCTATTCATTTCGGAACTAATGACCCGCTCATCCCTCTCAATGATTCAAACCCTCTTCCTAGTTTATGCCTTCTACGTATTGCAGATCGGGGGTCCCCCCAACCTAGGAATGCTGCCCCAAGAGGACCCGGCGCTTCAGTTAGCCCGCATTAAATGGGGCTACGTGATGACCGCCCTTTTCATCTGCATGCTGATTTCAGCCCTTCCAGCAGGGAAACTGATAGATAAGGCTGGACGGAGAAAGCCCTTAATATTGTCGCATCTTCTAATGGTTCCGGCGATGCTTCTTTTCATCTATGGAAATTACCCGCTGCTTTTCGTGGCGATGCCGCTTGCAGGATTTTCGATGCTTCTGGGTTTCTCCTCGTACCAGTCGCTTTTCGCCGACTTGGTTCCCCAAGAACATCGTGGAAAAGTAACAGGCTCCATGAACTTTTTCACGTACATTGCCATGGCTGTAGGCGGAGCATTGGGAGGTCTGCTTTACGAAAAAGTTGCACCGCAACTTCCGTTCTTGCTGGTTGCGGCTCTAGCCGTCCCTTCAATCGCCTTGATAATGCTTTTTGTGCATGAACCAAAACCTGAAAAAAGAGAAGTCTAAATGGGGCTAGACGTCGTCATTGTCTCTTTTACTGAAATAGAGTATGTCTCGATGCTCCACATACCCGCATTTCTTAAAAAGCTCCCGGGAAGCTACGTTAGACTCCTCAATCAACGCGCAGAAAATTTTAAGCCCCCTCTGTCTAAGCACTTTTTCAGCTTCAGCGATCAAAGTTCTGGCGACACCTTGACGCCTATAGTCTGGGTCAACAGCTAACCGGTTTATCCAGCCCTTCCGCGAGTCAGAGCTTGCAATAACCGCGCCCACAAGTTTGCCATTCTCAAAAGCACCTATGAAAAAGTCTGGATTTTCCTTCATCTGCATTGCAATGGCTTCGGGGCTGTCCCTTCCTTTTGGCTTGAAGGGTAATCCAGCTTTAGTCCAGAGGTGAACCAGCTTTGGATAATCGTCAACATGGAGCTTGCGAATTTCCATAAATCATTTTCACTGTTTTTCCCGTTCAACCTCTTTAACAACGTCCTCAATTATGTCGAGCGCGGCGTCCACGAGCTCCCTTGTAATGTTCAGTGGCGGCATGATCCGAATTGTGGACAAGCCACATGTTACAACGGCAACCCCACGCTTCCAAGAGCGCATCATAACCTCATTTGCCTTTTCTGGGGCTGGTTTTTTGCTTTCCTTGTCCTCCACGAGCTCCACACCAATCATTAACCCTTTCCCCCTAACGTCACCAACAATTTCGCTGTCTTCCTTAAGCTCTTCAAGCCTTTTCATAATATACGTGCCCTGTTTTGTTGCATTTTCCAGAAGTCTTTCCTCTTTGATGACTTCAATTACAGCTAACGCAGCGGCGCAAGACACCGGGTTTCCGCCAAAAGTACTTGCATGAGAGCCTCCTGTCCAGTCCATTATTTTGGCTTTGGCAATAGTTGCACCTAGAGGCAACCCGGAAGCTAACGCTTTTGCGCTGCAAATTATGTCTGGTTCAACATCCCAATGCTCAATGGCAAACCATTTCCCCGTTCTGCCCATGCCAGACTGTACTTCGTCGTCTATCAAAAGAATGCCATACTTGTCGGCTAATTTTTTCAAGCGTTTAAAGTATTCCGGCGGCGGAACCACGTATCCGCCTTCACCTTGAATTGGCTCAAAAAGTATTGCTGCAACATCCTCTGGAGGTGCAAACTTTTGCAAAACAAACTCATCTATAAAGTCCACACACCAGTAACCACAGTCTGGATAGGTCTGTTTAAAGGGACAACGATAACAGTATGGATATGGAACATGCGTTACGCCGGGCATAAGTGGGAAGAAATATCTTCTTTGAGCAGGCTTACTCGCTGTGAAAGATAACGCACCGATGGTTCTTCCATGGAAAGCATTAATGAAACCTATGAAAAGCTGCTTCCGCGTGTGCCATTTCGCTAGTTTTATCGCCGCCTCGATTGCTTCCGCCCCACTGTTACCGAAAAACGTTTTCTTCTCAAAGTTTCCAGGCGTTATTTCTGAAAGTTTTTCAGCCAGCAAAATAACCTCGTTGTAGTAAAAGTCCGTGTTAGAATAGTGGAGAAAGCGTTCGCACTGCTTCTTAATAGCTTCGATAACCTTTGGATGCCTATGCCCTACATTCAAGCAAGCTAACCCAGCATTGAAGTCAATGTACTCATTTCCATCGACATCTTTAACTATGCAGCCCTCGCCAGATTCCACGACAAGCGGATAAAACCGCACATAGGATGGTGAAATAAACCTCTCATCTTTCTTAAGTAGTTCCCGAGCCTTTGGTCCAGGCGGAGTTACGACAATTTTAGGGTAGACAGTCATACAACTTCACCAGAGGAGAACTACATTTTAGAGAAAAACGCTTTATATCGGTTTCTGCTCAGACCAGCCTAGATAGCATGACAAAATGATGATTGAGAAAAAGAGTCAAAAATAACAAAACTAGCTTGTCATTTCCTTTTTGCTGGTTGCCGTCGCCTATGACTTAACCAATGTTATCTCGATGGTTGAGACGTTAGTTTTTTGTCCTTCGCCGCGAGTTACTTCCTCTGTACCAATCATGATGTCCTTGACTTGCAGGTCTTTGACAAATGCCCTCCTCAATAGCTCAACGGTGTCAACAGCTCTGCTGATTGCTCGTCCCCTAGCCTTTATAACGAGCTTTTGTGCGCCGGAGTTTAGGAAAGTTAAACAGGCAAGCACGTAGTTCATCACCGGTTTCTTGCCAATGAGAATGGTGCCCTCGTTCGCTTGTGTTGTTGACTTCTGCGTTTTCTCTTCCTTTGCAGTCTTTTTCTGCTGTTTTTCCTCCGTCATGTTTACCCTTCCTTTTTAAACAATCGATTTGCTGACAGCGTTAAATGACAGACTATACCATAATCTGGAGGGGTTCATATATTTATTTTTCCATGTGTTAAGTGGTTAGATACACCTTTCTAGGGACAGCAGTGCACGGTAAAATTCCCAGTCTTCGTCCACCCATTTCTGAATTTTTTCGATATCCGCGTCTGTTAAGTGGCGGAACCTCTCCTGCATCGATAAGTAGTCTTTAACTGGTTTACGTTTTGTTTTATCAATTAATCGGTCGCTTGGCGGGTTCAGTTTGAAGCGCCCATTCTCAATTTCATAAAGAGCCCAAATTCCAGTTTGAACTGCTAACCTCCCAATTTCAACAGTCTTGCTGGCGTCATATCTCCAACCAGTGGGGCAGGGTGTCAAAATGTGTATATACTTGGTTCCCTTAATTTCTCTTGCTTTTCTAAGCTTGTTTATAAAATCTATAGGGTAGGAGGGGCACGCCGTTGCAACATAGGGTATTCTATGAGCCGCCATGATGAACGGCATATCTTTTTTCCGCTCTTTTTTGCCAGTAGGCGTTGTCGTTGTCCACGCACCATAAGGCGTTGCACCGCTTCGCTGAAGCCCCGTGTTTCCATAAGCCTCGTTATCATAGCATATGTAGATGAAGTTGGCACCACGCTCAGCAGCACCAGACAAAGCCTGAATACCGATGTCCACAGTGCCGCCATCACCAGCCCAACCTATAACAGTTATGTCTTCTAGGCCTCGGATGCGGAGAGCTGCCACGATACCGGAGGCTGTGGCTCCAGTGGCTTCGAACAACATGTTTTGAAGGGGCACTGCAAAACAGGTCAACGGGTATGGACCTTGAATAACGGTGGTGCAGCATGCGGGAACAACCATGATAACCTTGTTTCCCAAAGCCTTGAACAATAGGCGTAAGGCTATTGATGGGCCGCATCCAGCACATGCCGCGTGCCCTTTAAGGAGATACTCTTCTTTGGGAAGCTCTTTTATTGTCACCATGCCTTGTTCACTCCTTTAAATCAACCCATTCAGTTTCCTTTTCAACACGTCCCCTTTCCAGCCATTTCATGGATTTTTTGGCTATGCCCTCAATTGTCTTGAAAGTGACGTCTCTCCCACCAAGTCCAGCAACGAAGCCAGCAACAAGAGGCTTGTTTTTCATGTGATATATGGAGGCCTTAACCTCTGTCGCGAGGAAGCCCTCCATTCCAAAAGATATGTGACGGTCTATTGTGGCAATCATGCGGGCTTGTTCGGCGAGTTTCCTAATCTCCTCGACTGGGAAGGGGCGGAAAACTCTAACACGAGCGACTCCAACTTTCAAGCCCTCTCGTCTAAGGTTGTCAACGGCTATCTTTGCCTCAGCGCCCATGGTGCCCATCGTGCAGATTACTAGTTCAGCGTCTTCACAGCGGTATTTCTCGACAAGCCCGCCATATCGAAAGCCAAAAAGTTCTCCATATTCCCTGTCGATTTCGGGAATAATCCGCTTCGCGTTTTCCATGGCTTCTTGTATCATGTAACGAAACTCCATATACCAGTCCGGCGAAACAAGGTTCGCGTGAGTGAGCGGATTATTCACATCGAGAACCCATCCAGACTTGTAGGGTGGCAGAAAGGCATCTATCTTCTCTTGGTCATGGATCTTCACTGGCATGTATGTGTGAGACAAAATAAAGCCTTCAAGGCAAACCATGGCTGGCAAGAAAACCCGTTCATCCCCGCATAGCCTGTAGGCTTGGATTATCGTGTCAAAAACCTCTTGGTTGTCAGCACAATAAAACTGAATCCATCCAGTGTCCCTCTGGGACAGGGAGTCGCTGAAGTCTGGCCAAATGCTCCAAGGTGCACCCATGGCACGGTTAACAACAACCATAACTATGGGCAGCCGCGCCCCAGACGCCCAATGCAAAGCCTCATGCATCAAAGCTAACCCATGAGCAGATGTTGCCGTGAACGTTCTAACGCCGGCGGCTGCTGCGCCTATGCAGGCGGCCATGGCGCTGTGTTCAGATTCTACGCGAATGTATTCGGCGTCCATTTCCCCACTTTCAACAAACTCAGCTATTTTCTCAACAACCGTTGTCTGCGGAGTGATTGGGTAGGCTGCTACAACTTTTACTCTGGCAGCTTTTGCAGCGTAACCTGCAATATGGTTTGCAGTGTCTATTATTATTTGTGCCATCTATTCTTCCTCCCTTTTCATGGTGATAGCTTTGACTGGACATTCGTTTGCGCATATCCCGCATCCCTTACAGTAGTCATAATCTATTTCGGGTGAGTCGTCCTCCCTTCTTGTTATGGCAGCGTCTGGACAGTAAATCCAGCAAAGGGTGCATTTGGTACATTTTGAATGGTCTATTATTGGGCGAAAAGTCCGCCAAGTGCCAGTTTTACCCATACTACCAATAGTTGGCAAAGACAGCGGAGTGAGAGGCATTTCTTTACGAGTTTTAGGCACCCTCATACGGGTTTTCACCACCCTTTAACTAAACTTTGATAGGCAAGCTCTGCTGCGCGAGCGTTTTTCTCTCCAGCGCTTCCCCGCCAGCTTTCCTTTATCGCTTTCAAAACGCTTTCCAATCGGACCTCTCCCGTGGCTCCGGCAAAAGCGCCAACCATTGAAGTGTTAACAATCGGTTGCCCAGCCACGCGGAGCCCCAGTTCAAGAGCTATTCCAGTTGCGTCAACTGTGGCGACGCGGTAATCGCTAAGGCTAATTTCGCTTGGATGTTTTGTTGTGTTCAAAACAATAATCCCTCCCCTTTTCAAACCTTCAGCCACGTCTATGATTTTGTAGAGCTGCGGGTCCAAAACCACAACGTAATCCGGATTATAGATTTGGCTGTGGAGGAGAATTGGGCTATCGCTTATTCTGGCGAAAGCTTTCACAGGAGCCCCTCGGCGTTCAGCTCCAAAAATGGGAAAAGCCTGCACATGCTTGCCTTCGAGGTGAGCCGCATGGGCCAACAATTGTGCGGCAGTAACAGCGCCCTGTCCACCCCTACCGTGGATTCTAATTTCTTTAAGCAAGACTTCAACCCTTCTCGGAGTTTGAGAGTTGAGCCTTCACGCTTATTAGTGTTAGCCTAAACCCAAAGCAAAACCAACATTAAAAGTAGAAAAGTCACAGTAAACAAGACAGCAGCAGCCTTTTTAGCCCGCTGGATCACCACGTCCGTAAGCACACATAGTTTTTCCAAGGCTTCCTTTCCTATAACCTTGACTTTCGGAACTTTGACGCAACGGAACCCAACTTTTGCGGGGCTTAAACTTACAAGTGCTACACGAGTTGCCTCCTTTACATAGTCGATTAACTTCTCATGGTTCATAACTTCGCCTATGGGATGGTATCCCCGAGCATTTAGCGTTACAGCGTTCACTGAATGAGTGTCTGTTGTTAGAATCTCACCATCATGAATCCCAATGGACGCCAGAGCTGACAGAATTTTTTCACGCAGTCCGGAAACCACGTTATTCCCGTCAAAAACCACGTAGGCGGTTTTCTGTCCGCCAACATCGACGACGACCACTGTTATTCCGCCAAGTCCCATGCCATCTGACAAGCCATATTCTTTTGGTTTCACAGTGGTGGCGCCCACTTTGAAGGGCAGTTTATCAAGTGACGCCGCTTTTTCTAGACAAAGCGCGGCAGCACTTTCCAAAGCCTCCAAAGCATCTTTCAAATCAACTGCTCCATCTATACTGTTGTGGGCGTTCACAGACACGCAATTTTTCAAACCAAGTTTTTCAGCTTTCCCTTGAATGATAAAGCCAAGTTCTGGTGGGAGATCTTCAGTTGTCTTGGGTGCCAAGGAAAATGTCATGAAGGCTGTTTCTCCAAAAATTTGGCAGCACACTGTTGCTAATCCTTTCTGAACTTTGACAAACCGTGTTGCCTTGCCCTCGTCAGCTTTGACGGCAGCGGCTAATTTAACAACATACTCAACTATTTTTTGACTTTCGGCTTGCGAAGTTAAGTCATAGTCGTGTCCAAGCAGTCCAAGAGGAACGCACGCAACACCGTTCAATTCCCGTTCTACATCGCTCTTTAGCATAGAGGGCAGAAGACTGCTTCCAATGTTTTTGAACGGGCCCGGATGTACGGATGGCACTATCACGAAGATGCTGTGGTCTCCCTTTTTAAATCGTAAAATTGAGATGTCCACACTGCGTTCGACGCCCAACTTTTCAAGAAACCCTTCAAAGGGAGCATTTAAGTCGGCAATCCAGTTCAGCAAGAAAGCCCTAAAAATTGTTAATGAGGGGAAACCCACCGTTTTCTTGCCGATATTGTTTAACAGAGTGATAAAAAGAAAACTTGAGATGAAAGCGCTGCAAAAGGCACAAAGCAGAAACACAAAAACTCCAAAGAGGCTTGCCACATCCAGCCATAAAAAGGTGAAAGGAGCCAAAAACACGAGTGGAGGAATGATGGATGCTGCCAGAAAACGCATAGTTCCAGACGAGGAAGTCACGTAAAGCACGATAAGTCGAAAAATCAGAACCGCGGAAAAACCGAGAAGACAAAGCTTAACCGCCCACGTGACATTAGAAAAGACCGCGACAACACTACCAATCAAAATAAAGGGTAACCATAGAATCCAGCAAGATAGAGAAAGAGCAGCTGTACGCCTCAAGTCATAAACAGGATCTTTCGCAAAAATGCATAACCTTAAAAGGTAGTTTAAGAGGACGGAAATGGCGAATAAAGTAATGCCAAAAATCAAACCTTCGATTAATCTGGTAGCGGAGCTACAGAAAATAAACGTGTGAAACAAGCCCATTGTCAAACAAACTATAGCTGAAAAAGCTAGACTTTTTCTGTAAGAAGGCAGTGTAAAGAGGGAAGCGTAATGTTTTACGGCCCTATCAAGATACTGGTTGAAGGAATCACTTGTGCTCATTGAAGCTCAACCATTGTTATGAAAACATTATCTCGAAATCTCAAATATATTAAAGTGTCGCAGAAATCAGCATTCAAGAAACAAGGGCTAGTTTCCTTTTAAGTTGTTCCTTAATTTACATCAAATGTTAAGCCTAATAGCAACTGTTTTATTCCACAATTGCCATCTAAAACTTTGCGGAAGCCATGCCAGAACAAAACATCCCTCCAACAATATTTCACATGTTAGAGAAAAATATCGGCAAAAGCGTTCGGGTCATTTTAGATCCTTCATACGGTTTTGAGGGGACCTTAGCGGCTGTAACCCGTGAACCGCCGGGAATTTGGCTTTCAGACGCTGAGGCAATAATTTTGAGGGCAACTATAGCCCAACCGATTCCCCAGGTTGCCGCGAGAGAAGAGCGCAGCGAAATATTCATACACTTAAACGCTGTCCAGAGAATAGAAGTGTTACACCCGCCTTCCCGCCGCTGAATCTAAACTGGGGGAAATATTCTTGCCAGAATACATACAACTATCAAAGCAATGGCAAAAGCTATTAAGAGCTCAGGTCTAACCTTTATACCTTCGGTTTCTTCTTCGAAAAACCTCAATAACCCGGCGCTTGCAGCAGGCATGGGCGCAGACTCGCTCTTTTTCTTTTTGCTCATCCTATGGGCCCTCTGGCGGTTTACTGTTTAAAATGGTCTTCCTCCATTATTAATGTTGTGTTTAACTCAAAATAGTTTTATATCTTGGGAAAAATTTAAAATGGCGAGGTGTTTACATGCCAACTCCCCGCGAGGAATATGATTTCGTGCTGAACATTTTGCAAAGGCACCATGCATGGTTCCGCGAATGCATTCCGTTAATTGCAAGCGAAAACATCCCAAGCCCGGCAGTGCGAGAAGCCTTAACAACTGATTTTGGAAACCGCTACGCCGAAGGCTGGCCTGGCGAGCGCGTTTACGCTGGTTGCCGTTTCATAGACCAGGTGGAGTTTAAATGTATTGAATTGATGAAAAAGCTCTTCGACGCAGAGTTTGTTGATGTTAGACCAATCTCAGGCGTTGTGGCAAACCTCGTCGTTTACACGGCTTTCACGGAACCCGGCGACACAATGATGGCTTTATCCATTCCATGCGGCGGCCACATCACCATGGGGAAAAAAGAGTTAGGGGGAACGGCTGGGGCAGTCCACGGTTTAATAGTGGAATACCTCCCATTGGATTACAAAGAGTTAAATATTGACGTGGACAAGGCAAAACAACGCATAGAAAAACTTGCGGCTGAGGGAAGACCGCCCAAGCTTGTCATGTTTGGAGCAAGCGTATTTCCATTCCCACATCCGGTGAAAGAGCTTGCAGACACCATCCACTCAGCAGGCGGGATAGTAGGCTACGACGCAGCACACGTGGCGGGCCTGATAGCAGGAAAATGCTTCCAAGACCCGTTAAGGGAGGGGGCCGACGTTGTAAGCCTAAGCACTCATAAAACCTTCTTTGGACCCCAACACGGCGGAGTTTTGTCTTGGGAGAGATATGCTGACAAGATTAAAAGGGCTACGTTTCCAGGAATGGTTAGCAACCACCATTTACATGCTGTAGCGGGTGTGGCCATTGCGGCAGCGGAACTGCTAGAGTATGGTAGAGAGTATGCCCGTCAAGTGGTTAGAAATGCAAAGGCGCTTGCTCAAGCCCTTTACGAGAGAGGGTTTAACGTTCTAGCAGAGCATAAAGGGTTCACGGAATCCCATGTCATCCTAATAGACATAACAAAGTACGGGGATGGGGGCACCATCGAGGAAACGTTAGAAAAAGCGAATATAATTGTGAACCGAAACCTTCTGCCATGGGACATCAAGGAGGGCAGACATTTCCAGCACCCGGGCGGAATAAGACTAGGCGTCTCGGAAATTACGAGGCTTGGAATGCGTGAACCCGAAATGGATGAGATTGCAGAGTTCATAAAACGCGTGGTAATAGACAAGGAGCCGCCGGAAAAAGTTGCAGCGGACGTAGCTGAATTTAGGAAAGACTACCAGAAAGTGCACTACTGCTTTGAAAACACGACAGAAGCCTACCAGTACATAAAAATCCGCTAGACGCAAAATTGGACACTATAACGGTCTGGACAATAGGTCACAGCAACCGCTCCATAAACATTTTTCTGGAACTTTTGAGGGAACATGGAATCCAAGTTTTAGTTGACATCCGCAGTTTTCCAACATCTAAAATTGAGCATTTTAAAAGAGAGCAAATGGAGAAGTGGCTTCCAGAAAACGGTATAGAGTACGTTTGGCTCGGCAAGGAACTGGGAGGATACCGTAAAGGCGGCTATAAGAGGCACATGCGAACCAAACTCTTCAAAGAAGGCGTAAAAAGGCTTTTGGAAATAGCTGCCCAAAAAAGGACTTGCATAATGTGCATGGAAACAAAACCAAAATACTGCCATAGAAGATTTCTAGCAGCCCACATAGAGCGGAAAGGGGCGAAGGTGATTCATATAATTGCGAAGGGACAGCAAAGCCTTATACACATGATTTAGGGAAAGCAAACCCTGCAAAGCGAGATGATAATATGCACATATCCGAATTTCAAGATTTGATGCACCGCCTATACTTTCATAGAGATTCACAGAGAGGCGTAGAGAAAACCTTTGAATGGCTAGTGGAAGAGGTTGCGGAACTGGGGGAAGCCTTAAAGAGCCGCGATAAAAAGGCGCTGGAAGATGAGTTTGCAGACGTCATCGCGTGGCTGGCTTCGCTGGCAAACATCACAAACATAAACCTTGAAGGGGCAGCCCTCCATAAATACAGTGGTAAATGTCCAAAATGCGGGCAAATGCCCTGCCAGTGCCCCTTTTAGTTGGCAAACCTTAACCTAAACGTTTTTGCCCAAGCCCTGTGAGCGCCCAAACAGAGGGGCGGCCACTTTTTCTCTGCACAATGCCTCTTGCCTCTAAAAGTTTCAAATGATGCAGAGTAACGTTGTAGGGTAAACCAGTCTGTTTTGCTATCTCCTTTGCATTTGCTGAACTCTTCTCTAGAAAGTTCAGTATGGCCGTTCGCGCCTTTAAACCCAACCTAACGTTTCTAAAGGCCTTCAAGTAAGCGTTAGGGTGGTATCCTTCTTTGGGCATTGTTCTCTAATATTCATTTATGGGCGATTTACAGAAAAATTTTCACCTGGCAAAGTCTGTTAGGCTTATCTGCCTCGGCTTCTTGTTCTCAAAAAGGGCGTTAATCTCCTCCCGTACAAGGTCGATTCTCTGAGCGTAATACTTTGGCAAGCCATATTTTCGGACTATATGCTCTGCAGCCTCCAAGTACTTCTCTATTCCGCCCCTGTAAACTGTTAGGACAAGCTCTCCACCACACTGGGGACATCTACCGTTAAGTGATGGACGGCGAAGCCGCTTGTTGCATGCTTTACACCGAAAGCCTTGCGTTGAAAAAGCCCTGAGGTTTCCAGCAATGTCGCGAATGAAATGTTTAACTAGAACTTTTAGGGCAACTTTTCTCGCGTCCACCGCCTCGATCTTTTCGGCAAGGGACAACTGCCCATTTAGTTTTTCCATCATGGTCTTAAATCGTTTATATGCGCTCTCCTCAACGCCCATGTTTACGTTTGAAGTAGGCACTGTAAAGTGGAAACCTTCAAATTGGGCTTCCGTTCCAAGCCTATACTCAATCAAATCTATCAAAGGGCTTACCTGTTTGGCTTCAAGTCTCTCTAAGGTTTTTTCGTAAAATTCTAAGGGGTACCTTCTGGCAACGTCAAAGTCGTGAGCTTGTCTCTGCACCTCCATGGGATTCACAACCGGTATAAGAAGTAAGGGTGCATCCATGATCCCGCCGATCTGTGCGGGCAGATATTTCCTAGAAAAGTTTAGCAGTGTATCTAATGCAAGCATAAGGGCGTCCTCGTCGCCGTCGCAGTCTCGGCGTTTCGCGGAATGCCAGACGGGGTGCGCATAGCACACATTCAAATTTGTGAAGCCAATGATGCGTCCTAAAACGCCGACTGAAGTGTGAGGCGCCAACCCTATAACCAAATGTCCTACAAGGTCTTCGACACGCTTGACATTATAGTATGGTTGAAGACTATAAACCTTCACTAGAAGCTCGTCCAAAAAGTTTGCGACACGAACAAAATATTCAGCACATTTAACCGGAATCACGACGTCTTGAATCTTCAACTCGCAGATTTGGTCTGGGCTTGTTAGCGGTTTGCCATAGATGTCATAGCGATAACCAAGCTGGACAAGTTTTTCGACGGAAACACCAACCTCAGCCGGCTTAAAGTGGGTTAATGGGGCGTTTGTCGCATCAAAACGAATGGTACCATCCTTATACACCGACAAATCATATTTTGCCCTCAAAATTCCTTTTTCAAGGATTTCAGGCATTTTCATCTCGTTAGTCAAGCCCTTAACGCCCTTCAAGACTTTCGGCAGAGGCAACCCAAGATTGCCACAAGCTTCTTCAAGCAATTGCTTAACGTCAACTTCTCGTTTCATCCACGGAGACGCTGGCACATTGCAAGTGGGACAACTTCCGCCGCCATTGACGCTTCTACCACATCGCGGACATAAAAACTCCGGAATGGTTTCGGAGCCACATACTGGACATTTTATTCGAAGCGAATACGCCCCACATGTGGGACATCTAAGATTAACAATCTCAACAGAAACTTTACCCTTTCCTGCAGCTTCCACAATATCCCTCTGAGAGCCCCCAGCCAAACCAACCGGAAAAAGCACATGCACAAGAGGTTTCATCTCCCGCCTTTTGGCTTTCTCTGGGCGACCCATCCTAGCCCCGACAAAAGTTGGGGCTTTATTCTTTACTTTAACCCCAGAAAGGTGTGTAACAGCGTCTAAGACTGTTTCGCAGCCTGAAAAATCAACATCAGGACGGCCATAACCCAGACAGAAGGCAAAAGAGTACGCATCATCATCCTTTATAACTATTTTGCCATTCGAAACCTTGTGAGGCAAGCATATAAGCCCAAGGGCCCTTTTAACCTCTTCATCAAAATCCCCAACAACTTCGCAGACGCATCCATCTTCGACCTTAACGCGAGACGAGAGCAACCATGTCCTCAGATGTTTTACACTTTCAACGGAACCTAGGTTTGCCCAAAACGGTGTAAAGGCTGGATGGAGGGGCACCCCCAGTTTCAAGGCTAAATTTACCGCCTCCTTGCATGAGGGTTTATTTGTAAAGGGGTCTTCGAGAAACTGCCTAAGCCTTTCCACGGTTGTTCCGGCTTCTGCTGCAGCCCTTTCCAAGCTGCCCTCAAACCTGTCGCATACAATCTTCTGTAATTCGGCTGCCCACCATTCCTCCACATAGCCAGCTGGAGCCAAATTCTTTCCTTGGTAGAGAAAATCTCCGAAACTTACCAGAATATCTCCTAAAAACAGAATTTTTTCAATTTGGTCCTTAACTTCAGAGAAATTATCTAGCGAAGCCCTAACCACGGAACCGTCTCGCAACTTAACGATGGGAGGCTCTAAGAAATCAACTGGTAACGCTATGCCTCCTTTTCCTGGCAGCTCCAAGCGGAGCTGTGTGCCAGCAGCTATGAAACCCTGCAAAACATACATTGTTGCGGGATGAACGCCAACAGCAGTTAAACCCGTGTTTCTTGAACGCCCGTAACGTAAACGGAAACCCCCTTGTCTAGATGGAAACGAGAAGATTGGACGGCCAGCGACGATGTCGTCCATGAAACCCGCGGATTTTTTCTCAGACATTTTCCGAATTTCTTTTAACCAATCCCATCCTTGGATTCCAAGCTTTTCCACAATAGCCCAAACTTTCGAAGCTCGTCCCACAATACCATCATTTACGACACGTAACGCGCCGCCCCTCACACGGTTGGTTTCAATACGTGGCAAGTTACGGTAAGAGGACACTTCATAGGGATCTGTTTCTGTCCCTGTGACTTCTACAGGTAGCCATCGAAGCGCTTTAGCCAGTTCTTCGTCAGAGACATGGTATTGGAAACGGCCAACAGAGCGTTCATAAAGCCTAATCTCTTCAATGAAACGGACAATCTCCTCTTCTGTGGGTTTGTAGCGGTCGAGACCTAAAAGCCGACGAATAAAATCGCCAATAACTAATGTTAAGGCTTGGTCTGTACCACCTGCGGAGCGAATTGGGCCAGCAAAATAGATGGCTAGATACTTCGAATTATCCAAATTTGTTTTAATTTTAACCTGCGCTACGCCTTGGACAGGGGCGGCAGTAAGCCCTTCAGTGAGTATGGCCAACGCAGTGCGTATGGCTTGCTCAGCCGCTGCCTCCGGCTCTAAATGTCCAAACTTTCCGTAGACAATTTCCTCGGCAATCTTGAAAGCCAACTCTTCTCTGGGGAGCTGGACGCTTAATTCACGGATTCTCTGTGCAACCCCTTTTGGGCCGACGAGCCCTTCCACAAGGTCAGCCATGTCCCTAGCTAGTTCGCACTCCGGCTTAAGCGACGGGTCTAAGCCTCTTTCCCGGGCCTTTTTGCTTATGTTATATATTTGCTCAAGCTGCCTTTCCAAACTCTTGACATATTCTGCACAAGCACTGCTCATTTTAACGTTCAAACCAAACCCTTCATTCAGTTAGAACAACAGTTTATTTCTGTTTTCTTAACATAAGGAACAAAAACTTGTAGCGTTTCAGGTTTGAGATTTGCCGCGTTTTATTCCCTCAACAATTTCTGAAACTCTGTCACTGACTTTGCCATCTTCCACAACATTTCCCGTAACAATCACATCCGCCCCAGCTGAAGCCACCGCCGACGCTTGATCTCCAGACCTTATTCCTCCACCCACAATTAAGGGAACATCTATATACTGCTTAACAACTCGAATCATTTCTTGAGGCACTGGACGCTTAGCGCCAGAACCAGCCTCGAGATATATAAAACGCATGCCAAGATATTGCCCAGCTAGAGCGTGAGCTGCGGCTAATTCGGGTTTATCATAAGGAATTGGAACAGCCTTACCAATAATGCCTGCTGTGCCACCTTCACCAACAATGATGTAACCCATGGGAATTGGCTCTAAACCGTACCTCTTAATCAGGGGGGCGCCCAAAACGTGGGCTCCAATTATGAAGTAGGGATCCGCCGAATTTAGCAGCGACATAAACCAGATGGCGTCCGCATAAGGACTTATGCTTGTAACGTTGTTTGGAAACAGGATTACTGGAATCTTGATTTCACGTTTGATTGTCTTGATTACATCATCAAGGTGCTTTGTTGAAATAAAAGTGGAACCTCCAACCATTATGGCAGAGGTCCCACTATTCTTTGCCATTTCAGCAATTGTTAACGCTTGAGAGGGCGTAACCTTCTCGGGATCTATTAAAGTTATATGTATAGTTCCTTCGGAACTAATTTTATTGATTAAATATTGTTCCACAGCACCTATCATATCTTTCCCTTTTACCCTGCCCCTTTGATCTCTGCTGCCTGCTTTAATCTGTTGTAAAACCTATCTGTGAACATACAGTAAAAGTCTACCTCGCTCAAAGCAGCCTTAAACGAAAACTTTTCTTTTGCGCCGCAACTACCACAGCTTACAACAGCCTCGCCCTCTTCACGGAGCAGTTCCACACGGACGGCTTGCTTTCCACAGTTGGGACATGAAAAGAACTTGGGTAGCTTCTTCTTGGGAATTCGAACGACCTTTCTTCTTCTACGCCCCATATCCAGATCCTTCACACTAGTTTAAACTTTAGCCTTTAACATTATTCCATCTTCGTCCTTAAATACTTGCCTTATCCAATAAGCATTGAGGGTTCAAATTGAAGCTTACCCAACAAGTTTTAGACCTGAATTGGGAAGAAGTGGAGATCAAAATTACCCGTTTCATAAGAGATTATCTTGAAAAGGCGAGGGCAAACGGAATAGTTCTAGGCCTATCTGGTGGGGTTGACAGCAGCACAGTCGCTGCTCTTTCAGCTACAGCCATTGGAGGAAACAAAGTTTTGGGGCTGATTCTTCCCGAAAAAGAAACTTATAACGCTCTGGACATAAAGCATGCCAAGCTTGTGGCGGAAAAATTCGGCATAAAAACCGAAATAATCGACATCACGCCAACCCTTGAAACCTTCCAGAGAACCATACCAATTTTCGACCAGAAAGATAAATTGGCCAAAGGCAACTTGAAGGCTCGCACTCGCATGCTCTATCTATATTTTTATGCCAACAGATTGAACCTCATTGTTTGCGGAAGCTCCGACAAATCTGAAGTTATGATCGGCTATTTCACAAAGTGGGGAGACGCTGCGGCGGACATAGCGCCCCTAATGGACCTGTATAAGACGCAAGTACGAAAACTGGCAAGACATATAGGCGTACCCGATGAAATTGTTGACAAGCCACCATCTCCAACGCTTTGGCCTGGCCAAACGGCCGAAGAGGAAATAGGCCTAAAGTATGAGATTCTCGACCTAATCCTTTATGGCTTGGAACATTTTATGAGTGTGGAGCAAATAGCAGAACAGCTGGGACTGCAAAAAGATATTGTGGAAAAAGTGAAAAATCGGTGGAAACAAATGGAACACAAAAGGAGAACACCTTTAACAACAAAGCTTCAATATAGAACTGTCGGATTCGATTTTAGACTACCTCTTGCATAATTGCCGACGCGGTGATTAATATGAAACAAAAGTTTAAAGCAGCCCTTGCCCAAATCAGCTGCCAGAGAGGAAACAAAGAGGCGAACATAAAAAAGATTAAAGAATATACAGCAATGGCACGACGACGCGACGCAGATCTCGTGATCTTTCCGGAGCTTTCACTGACCGGATACACGGTGAGAGATGAACTCTATGAGTTGGCAGAACCAGTTCCAGGACCATCCACAGAAGCCATAGAAGAGATCGCTAAAAAATACGAAACTTTCATAGTGTTCGGCATGCCAGAATTAAGTGAAAAAACACAAGCCACGATATATAACGCTGCCGTTTTAGTCGGGCCAGAAGGACTTGTTGGAAAATATCGTAAAATGTATCTGCCAACCCATAGCGTTTTTGAAGAAAAAAGGTATTTCAGGCCAGGCTATCAAACAGGAGTATTTGACACCAAACTTGGTAAAATAGGGCTAATCATATGTTATGACATTTTCTTTCCAGAAACAAGCCGTCTAACACGTCTGGAAGGGGCTCAGTTAATTGTGTGCATTTCAGCTTCTCCAGCAGTGCGACGTCACTTCTTTGAAACCCTAACCCTTGCAAGGGCCATAGAAAACACAGCATTTTTGGCTTATGTGAACTTGGTTGGCATAGAAAACGGACTGCAATTCTGGGGAGGAAGCAGACTAATAGGACCAAATGGAAGGGTATTGGCAACCGCAAAGTATGACGAGGAAGATTTAGTGATAGGCGAAATTGACTATTCAGAGATAGCGCCAATAGAAACCTTTGTGCCGACATTAAAGGATTTACGGCCAGAGCTTTTCGACAAACTAAGGATTGCGGCTGAAAAACTTTAAGCCATAGGCCCCAATTTCTTAATGGTTTTTTCTATACGATTCATGGCCTCTTCAAGCTGCTCGTAAGAAGCAGCATATGATATCCTGATATGACCCTCACCATATGACCCAAAAGTTGACCCTGGAACAGTTGCCACACGGGCCTCTTTTAAAAGCAGATAAGCAAAATCCTCAGAGGACATACGGAAGCGTTTAATGTTCGGGAAAACATAGAAAGCGCCCTTTGGAAGCATGCAGCTGAAACCTTCAATTTCATTCAACCTCTTAAACACAAAGCGCCGACGCTTATCAAACTCTCTAACCATTTCCCTCACAAAAGCTTGTGAGCCCCTTAAGGCAGCTAACGCTGCATACTGAGCAAAATTGTCCACGCATGCAACGAGATATTGATGAACAAGCCATATGGGGGAAATCAACTCTTTCGGTCCGTAGATGTAACCAATTCTGAGGCCCGTCATGGCATACGTTTTAGAAAAAGAACCAATAACCAGTGTTCGCTCCCTCATGCCCGGAAAAGTTGCCATACAATAGTGCTTGGCATCATCATACAATATTTTCTCGTAAACCTCATCAGAAATCACAATTAAATCACGCTCAACAGCCATCTTTGCCAAAGCAGCTGCCTCATCATAGGAAAGCACCATGCCCGTAGGATTATTTGGCGAGTTAAATATCATCACACGTGACTTGTCTGTGACGAGTGACGTCACACTTTCAATAGAAGGTTTAAAACCTTTATCCTCCAACAATGGAAAGTGGACAACGATGCCGCCAGCTAATAAAACACCTGGTTCATAGCACACAAAACCTGGGTTGGGAATCAGCACTTCATCCCCGGGATTCACCAAAGCAAGTAAGGCAAGGAAAATTGCCTCCGTTCCACCAACCGTAACTAAGACCTCAGAGTCTGGGTCGTAACGCAAACCATACTCTTTATAGGCCTTTTCCACCAAAGCCTCCCTAAGCTCAGAAATGCCATTAGTAGGGGCGTAATGAGTTTTCCCTTCTAAAAGAGCCTTCCAGCCCTCTTCCAGAACTTGTCTCGGTGGAGAAAAATCAGGTTCTCCGACACTTAAATTAATAACGTCAGGCATTTCTTGCGCCGCTGCAAAAAAGCGACGTATTCCGGAGCGTTTTACATTTTTAAGACGTTCAGCAGTCTTCAATTGAGGCACAACAGTCTACCTCATCACGTGTTATTCAAATCCAGTATATAAAATAGTTATCGCTTAAGGCGAACAAAATCGAATGTTTCAGCAAGCTTTTAAATCTCGTATACAAAACTGTATTCACTAAAACTAACTCGGTGGTTGAAAGAATGAAACTGAAAGACATCGTTCAGCAGTGGTTGAAAAAGTCGCTAGAAGACCCCATTGTCAAAATATTGGCAAAAAACAGCCACTTAACAAAAATACAGCTTGAAACTTTATTAATAGATGTTTTAGCCGAAAATATATCTGGAAAACCGTTAAAATACGAAGAAAAAGCCAAATTACGGCTAACGAAGGCAAAATTAAGTCGCGGAGCTTTCAACAGAACATTAAAACAAGCAGAAAAAAACGTTATAAAATCCATATACACTATAATCCTTCTCGGTTACCTAGGAATATTTGAAAGCACAAAACTAGACCCATATATCGAAGTAGCAAACAAACTCCAAGAATATGTAGAAGCGCACAAACACATGTCAAACAGAGAGGAACAAATAAGGTTCCTAGAAATTTTACGAGAAGAGCTTGAAACAAGCCTAAAAAAGCTTTCCGATTCATTTGAGGGGGCGCCGTGACATCACATGTCACAAAATTTGGAAACTTATTTGGGTTTAAGAAAAGCCGAAGTGAAAAAAGAAGCAGAGTAAAGCGGTTTCAAGATTGATTTCAATATGTGACGCGTGACATCATAAGATTGAAGAACACAAGTTTTTTAAACTCTTGCTTTCAATATTGTGATGTGTGATGTTACGTGAAACAATTACAAGGTAAAACATCATGTTCGACATCACAATCGTAATAGCCCTTGCGTTGTCCGGGATGGCTATAGGTTTTGGGTTAGAGTACTATAGACACATCATAAGGGTTAAAAGTGAATATGAAAGGGTGAAAGCCGCATTTAATGACATGCTTTTGAGTTATAGTCGAGAACTTAAACGGGTAGTTGAGAGCGTAGAAGAAATCGCTGTTAGGGTGGAGGCCTCGTCTACTCGAAGTGAGGAAGCATTAAACAAGGCAAGAGGCATCGAAGACAAGTTAAAAGGATTAGGGGAAAAAATTGGGGAGCCAGCGGAAAAACTGAATGAAATGGTATCACGACTAGACAATTTAGAGAAGCAGGTTTGTGACATCACGACCTCTTACAAGGAATTGCTATCAAAAGTTTCCAGTTTAGAGGAAAAGTCCCGGCAAGCACAAATCATTCCAGAATCTGGAATAGAGGCGGTTATTCCAATAAAGAGAGAGAAGGCTCTAGCCCATTTAACGGATACAGAGCTAGCGGTTTTAGAAATGCTTGCATCTGAAGGACCAAAAACGGCTCCAGAAATTAAGGACAGGATAAAGCTGAGTCGAGAACATACTGCTAGACTCATGAAAAAATTGTATGAAGAAGGATATCTTGAGAGGGATGCCAGCAAGATTCCATTTAAGTACAGCGTTAAAAAGGAAATGGAAAAGCTACTAAGAAAAACTGAGACAGAAGCGCTCTAAGACACCATTCTAAGGTAACGATTGCTTAATAAGAATGTGGGCCGCACCTGGAGACACCCTATATTTTGGATTTCTTGAAGGCCCCGCTTTAATAAGTAGTCCCCTCTTCGTCATCCTGCCAAGGTACGTTGCAATAGTGCTCAAATTTACTGGTTCTTTAAATTCTTGCTCGTATACCGCCTGTACGTCTTTGGAGGAAAACCAAGCTATTGGAAAGTTTTTCTGAACAACAAACAACACTTTTTCAAATTTAGACGCTGTATTGACGGAAACATCAACCTCTGAGGTTGAAGTGTTAACCCCTCCTAAAAGTTCAACCAGATCCAGCAGGCGTAGAGCCTTTTCCCGGGTTATCTGTCCCTCAAATGCTATGCTATACTTATTACCTTCGTTATCAAATATCTCAATGCGCATTTTCCTAGCAGGCATCTATGCGAAGGCACCTAATATTCCATTTTTCACTTCACAAGTTATATCTGTTGCGGTGAAATGTCAAAAAATAAAAACGGCAAAAATGGTGCGAAAAACCGAAAAAAGAAATTTTTCCATAGATTCTATTTCTCAGATTTCACAGCTTCTCTCTTAAGCCACATAAATTAAAAAATATGATCATTCCCGTTTTTGCACTGGAAACTAAGGCGGGGTTCTTCACAGTAAAGGAGGAAAATAACTCTGTGATTTTGGAGAAAATTTTGGAGAAAATAGTGAAAGAATCATGGAAAAGTTAATGGAATTCACAGCAGATTCACAAATTTGTGAACAAAAATACCTAGCCTAGTTCGTCCCTTTTTAGTAAGAGAAATTCAGTTTCATTTCTGATTGAACAGTCAAGGTATGTAAGGAGTTGAGAGGCTAGTGTAGTTGTATGGGTGGGATTTGCTAAAGACAGACCCCGATATTTCCACTGGAAAAACTCAACCTTATTTATTGCCTTAAGCTAGCTAAATCGTTTCAAATTATTTGTACACTTTTTTCTACAATTAGTTTTTTACTGTATTGCCTTGTTCTTACCTTTCAGAGTATATTTCCTCATTTTTCAGGAAAATCAATGTTAAAATTGTTTTCTTCAGAGTTTCCAATGGAAATAAAGGGGTGTCTCTTTTCTGCCTTCTACTTTTTACGTGAGTCTTTAGGTTTTTGCTGATTTACGTCAAGTTTTTTGTATGGTATTTTTTATCTTTCTATTTATTTTACGGGTGCCTAACTGCCTCGAGAGGAGAAATGAATTATGAGTGATGTCAACGTGCTGGACGAAGTATTCAACAGATTTGTCAATGAAGGGGGCATTTTTCGGGATAGGGAAGTTCTTCGCCATGATTATCTGCCTGACAAACTTCCCCATCGAGAAGAGCAAATCAAACGTCTCGGGGAAGTTGTTGCCCCTGTCTTAAAGGGAGCAAGATGCTCAAACATTTTTGTTTATGGGAAAACAGGGACTGGAAAGACTGCTGTTACAAAATATGTTTTAACACGTTTGGAGGCTAAGGCTCGGGAAGTTGGTTCGCCAGTGAGTTTTTGCTATGTTAACTGTCGCTTGGCTGGAACAGAGTATAGGGTTTTAGCCAGCCTATGCAGCAGTCTCCACCTTCCAGTCCCCTTCACTGGTTTATCTTTGGGTGAGGTTTTCGAAAGGTTTGTGAGCGGGTTGGACAAGGCTAAACGGATAATGATCATCGCTTTGGACGAGGTTGACGCGCTGGTTAAATCACGGAGCGACCTTCTTCTTTACGAACTTACTAGAATCAACGAGACGTTATCGCAGAGCAGAGTATCCATTATTGGCATTTCTAATGACCTAAGGCTTAAGGAGTTCCTCGATCCAAGGGTTTTAAGCTCCCTAAGCGAGGAGGAAATTGTTTTTAGGCCGTATAATGCAAATGAGCTGAAAACAATTCTTGATGAGAGAGCAAATAAAGCCTTTTATGAGGGTGTTTTAAGCGAAGGTGCATTAAGCCTCTGTGCGGCTTTGGCAGCGGCTGAGCATGGTGATGCCCGCAGAGCCTTGGATCTGCTGCGTGTTGCTGGTGAAGTCGCAGAGCGAAAAGGTGCTAGGACAATTACGGAAGAACATGTTCGTGAAGCAGAAAAATTAATAGAACATAACCGCGTCGTCGAAGCCCTGGCAAATTTAACCCTACACTCTAAGCTGGTCATGTTGAGTGTTTTCCACCTTGTTAGGGCCAACGGCTATAAGACTATCACTGGAGAGATATACGAGGTATATAACGAGCTTTGCATAGAACTCGGGGTAACACCTTTGACTCAGAGGCGGGTGAGCACCTTGGTCAACGAGCTTGATGCTTTGGGGCTGTTAAACGCGCAGGTTATGAGTATGGGCCGGTATGGAAGAACGAAGAAGATACGGTTGGAGGTAACACGCTCTCTTCTTAGGGAAGCCTTTTCCAGCGATTCACTGCTAGGGCGTCTGGTGGATTATGAACCTCGATGCCTCCAAAAAGCATCCAACAAAACATAGGGTTTTCAGGCAAAAGAGATTATGGACACGTCAAAGGTTTGCATGTTGACGACCGGAACGAGACATGGTGTGGGTGCAAGGCCTAATCGTCGCATGTACTCCGTTTGTTCCTGCCAACATCCGGAGTTCACAACTAGGACCCCTCGGTAGTTTGTATACCCTAACGTGTGGATGTGTCCCGCGTGAAAAATGTCCGGTACACGTTCTATAACTAAGCAGTCTCTATTCTCTGGTGCAAGCGGTGTTTTTCCTCCGTACGTGGGCGCTAAGTGGCGGCTTTGCAAAAACAGCGTCATCGCCTTTTCCGGGTGTGTGTATTCCATTCCGGGAACTGTAGAAATTACGTCGTCGAGACTGCGTCCATGATATAACAGGAACTCAACCTTGTGGAGACTTATTGTGCAAGGGTTTCCAAACGAGTGAACGTTCCTCGACTCCTGCAAGGGTTCAAGGTATTCTTCTGAAATGGGTGGTTGAGGCAACGCTTTTCTTGGGGCATCATGGTTTCCGGGAATTATCACGACCTCAATGTAGTCTGGAATTTGCTCGATAAACTTGGCTGCCAACCTATATTGGCCATATATGTCTTTTACTGCTAACTCTTTAATCTGGTTGGGATAAATGCCTATACCATCAACAATGTCGCCCGCTATTATCACGTATTTTACGTGGCTTGCTATCTCACGCATTCTTCCGTTTCCGTACTTGCCGTTAAGCCACAAAACAAACCTGTTGAAAGCTTCTTTCTGGAATTTTGTGCTGCCTACGTGCATGTCCGATGTTAAAACAGCGTAGACGGGAACCTGTGCCCTTTTTTGGGTTTTTGGCGCCAAGTCTGGTAGTATGATATCTTGAGCAACAAGCAGTTTTTCCCGTGTTTTCACTACACTTATGCAGACCACTTGGTCTAAGAGGATGGTTCTTGTTTTATCCAGAAGCTCTTTGGGTGCATTTTGGGGTACAAGCACCGTGGCACTTGCGTACAAGTCTTCAATTGTTAAGAATATTTTTTGTCGTGCTTCCCTTTTTTCGGTAACCATGCCTATGATCTCAAGCTTCGTTCCAGGCGAAGCTTTCAAAGCGTCGATTATGGACACTGCACTGCGGGCGTCCATTCTTTGCCTTAGTAACTTTTCCATTCTCTTGAACCGATCTCTAAAGTAGTCCAGGTAATCGCTTAGGGTTCCGCTTGAACTCAATTTAGCGCCGGGATTGTCGATGATTCCTATGTCTGCCTCTATTTCCTTTGCAAGTGGATGAAAAGCTCTTTTACCTTCTAAAATTTGATGTGCTTGCCCAAAAGGAGTTGTGGTTGAAAAAGTCGCCTGCGCTGTCTGAAGAGAAATTGAATTTTTCTCTGGTTCAGGCTTTTTAAAGAGCTCTTCGAGGAAAGCTCTTTCAATGAATAAGGGCTTATCCTTAAGGGCATTAATTTTCTCTAAGGCTTTATTCATAACTTCTACAGGGTCTTCGACGTCTGCTATGAGGTTTAGGAAGTCAAAAGCGTCTTTGTCGAGCTGGTAGCCTGCTGCAATTGTCAATTCAACGGCTTTTTGAAGTCTCTCAAACGTGTTCATATCCTTATTTCCTGCCACCTAAGCTTTTTTGGCACCACGATGAATCCTTCGTTATGGGTGCCGACGGTTTCTGTTAAACCTTGCAGATAAAGGTATGCTGTGAACGCAGCTGTAATCGCGTCCAGCTCATGAGGGGTCAACACTCGTTCTTCTACTGTCCCACTAAGTCCCAATTTTTTAAAGATTTCTTGAATGTTCTCCCAGTCTTTTGTCGGCATGTTTAGCGCCTTTCTTGTTGAAGTTGGGTGCACCTCTATTGTTTTTACTCCGCTTTTTGTTATTAACCTATTTAGCCTTATAGCCCGCATTGTAAGCGTCTTCATGGCTGGCAAGCCTGGTGGGAAAACGCGATAGCCTTTTTTGATAAGCTCTGAATCCGCTTTTCGCAGAAAACCCTTTTTTGGGAGTTTAAGCGGGGCATCTATAGCCACAATTGATGGTTTAGCGTTGCATAATTTGTTGAGAATTTCTTCGTCTGTGTAAACTAAACATGTTTCGACTTTTTTGTGTTTCAAAACAGCCAGTCCCGTTGGATTTTTCTCTTTGCCCGCTAAATCTATACCAATTATAACTTTGCCTTTCAATTTCAACACTTACGCTTAAGTTTATATAGTCTTGCGATCGTTTTAATTTTGCTAGCGTTAACACCAAAGTTGTTTGGTGGTTTAAATGAGTGTACTTCGAAGAATCCAGCAAACGCCAAGCGGAACATTCTTCGTTTGTTTACCAAAGGAATGGGCTGAGCGTTACGGCTTGAAAAGGGGGGCTCTTGTGGCTCTAAACGAGACAAGCGACGGAAAACTTTTGATTGACCCCGAATACGGTGCAGTTCCACCCGTTCGCACTGTTGTTTTGGAACCCGGACCATACTTAAGCCGTGAAATCATTGGAAAGTATCTGCTTGGTTTCGACATAGTACGAGTTGAGGGCAAGGAAAGCATTAGCTTTGAGACGCGGGAAATCGTTAAGAAAACTGTTAGCCGTCTGGTTGGTTTGGAGATCGTCGAGGAGGACTATTCAAAAATAGTTTTACAATGTCTCCTTGAACCGACAAGTTTCCCTCCTGAAAAAATTCTCCGACGCAAGTACGCGATTGTGGCTGGTATGCATAGAGACGTTGTAAATGCACTGGTAAATAGCGACGTTCACATGGCAAGGAGTGTTATTGCAAGAGATGAAGAAGTTAACAGGCTGTATTTTCTGCTTGTTAGGATTCTGCGAACCATAATTCAAAACCCAGGTTTAAGCGAGAAGTTAGGCTTGCAGCCCATTGAATGTCTTGACTACCGCTTAACTGCCAGCCTCGTTGAGACAATAGGCGATGAATGTGTACGTGCAGCTTTCAAAGTTTTGGAATTGAAGGGTGCAAAGCTAACTGAAGCCCTCAAAAAATTGATAGTCGAGTTTCACGTGATGGTCTATGGAGCGCACGAAAACGCTTTAAAATCATTCCTCGAAGGCGACATCGCCCTAGCTGAAGATGTCCGGAACATGAGGCCTCAAGTGGAGAAAACTTTAGGGGCCGTGGAAAAAAGCGTTAAAGAACAAAGCCTTGAAGCCATGCCCTACATACTAGCGGCAGTTTCAACATTGCAGCAGATATACGAACACAGCGTAGACATCGCTGACCTGGTTACCCCAAAATCCAGAAAACCCTAAAGCTGGTGGAAAGCATTGCATCGGACATGCACGGACGAAAAGCAATACCATATTGCCTGCAAAAAGGGAGATCTAGCCGAGTACCTTCTAGTTCCTGGAGACCCAGATCGTGTTCCCAAAATAGCGAAATTCTGGGATTCTGCCAGAGAAGTTTCACGTCACCGTGAATTCCGGAGTGCAACGGGCGCTTATAAAGGCGTTCCTTTATCCGCTTTATCCAGCGGAATCGGCCCAGCCTGCATGTCTATAGTTGTTAACGAAGCGTCGGCCATAGGTGTCCACACGTTTATCCGCGTGGGGAGCTCCGGGGCAATACAGGAGAGCATTGCGTGTGGCGATTTGATCATCTCCTCCGCGGCCGTTCGCCTCGACGGTACAAGCAACTGCTATGTAATTCCAGAGTATCCGGCCGTAGCCAACTATGAAGTTTTACTAGCCCTTGTTGAGGCAGCTGAGGCTTTAGGCGTATGCAATTATCACGTGGGCATAACCGCCACAACCTCCGACTTCTATGCTGGGCAAAACCGTCCAACAAAAACCCAAACAAGCCATGTCCTGCCAGTCTTACAGAGGGCTGGTGTGCTCAACTTTGAAATGGAGGCTGCAACGCTGTTCACGCTGGCAAACCTTTACGGGTTAAGAGCCGGAGCCATATGTGCCGTCTATGCAAACAGATGCACCGGCGAATTTAAACCCGGTGCTGGTGAAGAAAACGCCATAAAAGTTGCTAACGAAGCAGTCAAAATCCTTCACGAATGGGATAAGCGGAAACGTGAAAAATGGAAAAGATGGCTTTATCCATCACTTATAACATAACCCTTTTAGAATCGAACAAGTTCTTTAAGACTTTGGGCCGGGGTGGCGGAGTGGTCAACGCGCTGGCCTCGAGATCTTAAACGCCAAATGGGGCCTTGACAAGTAAGCCAGTGGGCCTTCGGGCTCGCAGGGGTTCAAATCCCCTCCCCGGCGCCAATTTACCTGTTAATGCTCATTTTAGGTTATTTTTGATAAGAACTGATTTACGCATATTCGATTATTCGAAAGACGTCGGTTGTTGGCTCTTTCGTTGGATGGCCGCTCGTGTGGCAGCATGATTTATATAATACGCT
>JAWBXD010000004.1:0-35541 GCA_038868055.1 Bathyarchaeia archaeon | reverse complement strand
AATGTTCCTTTGAAAGGTGTAAAGCCAAGCTTTTCCTCTATTTGGTTTTTTACCCATTTAAGCCCAACGAATTTTGAGCCTTCACCTGTCCCAGAAAAAACTTTACCCTTCACCTGAATTGTTTTTGGCTGCCTTTCCATATAGCAGAGGCTCTCACTTGGGTTTTTGTTCCTTAAGCCAATTCGCCACTTTCCTAAACATAGGGTTTGATGACATATCTATGACCGGGACAATTATTTTTTCTCTCGTTTCGATTAGCGGCTGGTATTTTGGCATAAGCGAATACCCCACGAAAGTCCAGTAAACCCGACCGTTTTCCACAAGGGCTTTAGCCGCCGTCTCCGTTGTCGCTGGGAGTGGAAAATAAAGGAAGACAACGCCCTCAGCCCAGTAAAGCCCAGCGGTTTTTCCACCTGCAATTATCGAGGCAAACCTTGCAATGTCTTCTGGAGTGGCGAAGAAGTTGCGTTCCATGATGATGATTTCCTTGAAAGGTTCAAATTTTACGTCCACGGTGCCCTCATCCATAGACTTTCACGCTTAATAGTTTACAATGCTTGCCTTTTTAACGTTGCGTGAACTAGAAAAGGTTAATAGCACAAGCCTTAAACCCTTTAAACCAATCTCTCAAGAGGGAGGACAACGTGGCTGAAATCCGCGTGGCAATTGTTGGCGTCGGCAACTCAGCATCCGCCCTAGTTCAAGGAGTAGAATACTACAAAAAAGCCAAAGAAGGCGAAACGGTTCCCGGGCTTATGCACGTTAATTTCGGCGGATACCATGTTCGAGACATAAAATTCGTTGCGGCTTTCGACGTTGACAAAAACAAAATTGGAAAGGACTTGTCTGAAGCCATATTCGTTAAGCCCAACTGCTGCGCAAAATTCGCCGAGGTCCCTGAACTAGGCGTGAAAGTCCAGCCCGGACCAATCCTCGACGGCGTAGCCAACCACATGAAGGAAGCCTTCCACACTTACAACGAAGACGAAATTAAGCCAGTAGACGTTGCAAACGCGTTAAAAAAGGCTGACGCAGAAATTCTTGTAAACTATTTGCCAGTGGGAAGCTATAACGCCACTAGGTTTTACGCCCAAGCCGCCCTAGAGGCGGGATGCGCCTTCGTCAACTGTATTCCAGAGTTTATAGCTTCAGACCCCATTTGGAGCCGGAAATTTGAAGAGAAGGGGCTTCCAGTGGCAGGCGACGACGTTAAAAGCCAGCTTGGCGCCACCATACTTCACAGAAATCTTGTGCGCCTCTGCGTTGACAGAGGAGTCATCGTTGACGAAACATACCAACTGAACCTAGGCGGAGATACGGACTTCCTAAACATGACTGTGGAGGAGAGGCTTAAAACAAAGCGTATAAGCAAGACGGAAGCCGTCAAAAGCCTAGTGCCATATGACGTGCCAACCCGCATTGGACCATCAGACTACGTGCCTTTTCTAGGGAACAAGAAGATATGCTATATTTGGCTTAAGGGCAGAAAATTCGGCGACAGACCCCTAACAATATCGGTCAAGCTTGAAGTGGAAGATTCACCCAACAGTGCTGGAGTCGTCATTGATGTGATAAGAGCTGTAAAGTTGGCGCTGGACCGAAAAATAGCTGGACACTTGATAAGCATTTCAGCCTACGCCTTCAAACATCCACCAATTCAAGTCCCCGACTCCGTGGCAAAAGAGTGGGTGGAAGACTTCATAAAGGGCAAAAGAGAACGTTAAAACCTTCTCAGCCAAGCGAATCTAAAACTGAAAGAACGTTGTAAAGGCAGGCAATCCATCTTAGATAGGCGTTTAAGGCTGCCCGCAAAGCCACAGTGTCTCTTGCTTCAACCGCCAAAATAAGAGATTCATCCTCAATCTTTAATTGCGCCCTAGAACGGGTTGTCGCCGGCTTCGCTGCCTCCGGTGCCAGCGCTTGATAGACTATTTCCAAGCGTTCTTTGTGGGGGATTTTTAGGCGTATAACAGCGTTAGCCTTCATGGGTTAAATCCCAGATAAGGTGTGATATCCGCATTCTTGGACCTATTTCAACGTTTTCTGGAAGAAGCCTGAAGGTAGCCAGAATCTCGCCAGCCTCATTTAATTTAACCTGCAACAAAGCGTCGTAATTCTTACAGTCTTCTAAGCTGTGCATTATTGGGATGTTGAAGAAAGCTGAAAGAATTTCCTCCAGCCGTGCAATTTCTTGAGAAAACTTGGAAGAAGTCAACATTACTGTGGACTTGATTCTTCTGCCCTTTGGCATAGTTCCAAATTCCCTTCGAAGTTTGACGCCTTTCAAATAAATGAGAGGTGGCATGAGCTGCAGTTTTCCGTTCTCAAGCTTGAAAAGCTCTATTTTCCCTGGTCCGCCCTTCCACCTGTCCACAATTAAAACTTTTTCTGCTTTAAGTTCTAGGGCCTTCGCAGCTAAGCCTTCAAGACTCAGTTTTCCACGGTTTACCCTTGTAACGCCCGGTATGTTGTAGGAAAGTTCCTTACAAAAAGTCCTAATTCTCCTCGTTGGCCTCCGCGAGGTGGTTAAAAGTATCACGAGTTCTCAGCCTATTCTTCTTCGGTCTCCAACGCAGCTGCAGCTTCCACTTCTTCTGCCAGTGCACCCTTAGCCACACGCTTAGCAACAAGTCCAAGTTTTGTTGTAGGCGTATACGCTCCGCCAGTGAATTTGAAGCCGCATTTTCTGCATTGCCACAAGCCAACGCTAACCCTCTTAACTTTGGAGAAACCGCATTGTGGGCATTTATGTTTCTTCTTCATCTCAGTAACGATTTTTACATACCGTTTCCTGACAGTTGCGCCATAACGGGCACCCAAACCTCTTGTCGGACCAACTTTTCTAGTTCTTTTACCCATGCCTTCACCATCCAAGCTTTTTCCTTATCTCCGCAGCCTTTTCCTTAGCGATTTGAACAGCCTCAAAAACCTGCTTTGGGGTGAAGCATCCGCTTCCACCCTTTTGAACCGCGCACACGTTGCCATCGTCATCCGTTGTGATGGTGAGCCGCGCATCCATTATTTGTTCCTCTTCAAGCCACGGATCCACCACAAGCCTGTCGTTAATCTTCGCAAAGGTAACAGCCACAGGATGCCGCCTCACCGGCAACGGAGTGTAGCCGGGCTTTATTTTTACCTCGCCATTCTCGATCTCATAATTAAACATTTTTGTGTTTAACAGCGCCGCCATAGCAGCTAAAGCTGAGGCATCAATCAAGTTGCCGTCATGATTTAACACGTAAATGTCAACAAATATTACAAATACTTTTTTGCCCGGAGTTATACAAAGCTTTTCGAGTTCTATGGCTTTTGACTCCCTTATGCCCCGGTCAACAACCCTCGCCAACTCTATAGCGTTTTCGTCTGGCGGTCCGGGTTCGAAGGTTGGCGAAGCCAGAGGCACAAGCTCAGCGTTGACTGTTAACACTCCCTCGTTTGGCGTGTCTGGAAAAGGTTCACCGGTTTCGATTTTAACCCCAACCATTACCTCTGTTTTTCCAAGCAGAACCCTCGCGGAGCCTTCCGCCCTTTCGATTATTCCCTGTTCAACTTTTATTTCGCGGTAGTCGGTCAAGCCCCGCCCATCCAGCCTTTTCCCCTTCGCGATTAGTTGGGCGATCTGTTTCTGTTTCACGCGGACAACAGTTGTTGCTGCAGTCATGACTCCTCAACCTCCTTAACGCTCACGTATTTGGCTTTTAAAGCTTCCTTCTGCATGGCATAGATTTTCTTGCAGCCTTCAATGGCAAGGTTCACAGCCTTCTCAAACTCCTCGCTTGTTAAGATGCCATCCATCTGTAGGAGCGTTATAACGCCCAAGTTGGGCATGTAAGCCACCGGAACGTCAGCCGTTCCCACCTTGTCTTCAACGTCGTTCAAATCAAGAACTATCATGTCCTCAACCTTGCCCGCAGAACAGGCTGCCACCAAATCCCTCATTGGAACACCAGCATCGGCCAAAGCCAACGAAGCCGCTGTTATGCTTGTACACCTCGTGCTCCCATCAGCCTGCAAAACCTCAACGAAAATGTCCACGGCTGTTCGTGGATAATATTCAACGAAAACCGCTGGTTCAATAGCTTCCCTAATAACTTTTGAAAGCTCTATTTCCCGCCTAGAGGGGGCTGGAGATTTACGCTCTTGTACAGAGAAGGGTGCCATATGATAGCGACATCTTAGAACCATGCGGTCTGGTAAAGCCAAATGTTTTGGATGAAGCTCCTTCGGCCCGTAAACGGCGGCTAAAATCTTGTTTTTACCCTGTTCGATGTAGGCTGAACCATCAGCGTTTGAAAGCACGCCGACTTCAATTTTTATGGGTCTAAGCTCGTCGGGTTTTCTCCCATCAAGTCTTAAACCTTTTTTATCAATCAATTTTTCAGTTTTTTGACTCATGTTTTTCCTCCTCCCTTTTTCTCCTTCTCCTTCCTTATCATCTGCGATATGCGGTCTGTTAACCCGGTTGTGTGAGCCTCTTCCTCGATCTTATGTATCGCCATCATCGCCAGCTCCTCGTCCTCCGGACTCTTTCCAGTGATGAGTATTATGCCGTTTTGACCTAGGATTATGTGGCATCCAGTTTCCTGTTTTATCATGGAAATCATTGAGCCCTTCTTTCCAATTACACGGGGGATTTTTGTAGGCGTTATTTTCACAATTTGCCCGCGGGTTATCTTCCCTAAACCCGGCTCGTCCACGCTTAGCTGAGGATTGTGGGTTCTGTCGTAGGAGGCTATTTTAGCCACAACTAAGTCGCCCACGTCGAGAACTTGCGTTAAATCGTCCTTCTGCGGTTTGAAAGGTCTGTTAAGAACATCCGAAGCCCTTAGAAGGGCTAGGTACGGCGCGTTTATGTCAACAACCCACCCGTTAAAACCAACGTCCACAACGGTGCCAATAACGGTGTCTCCAACTCTTGGAATGTAAAATGCCCTTAATGCTACAACGTTCACCTTTTTATCTTCATATTCAACAAGCCCAATTCTTGAAGCGTAAACCTTGTTATTCGACTTGAAAGTGTTTTCTCCGGCGATGTAATCGCCTTCAGCCAGCAAGTCGCCGGGAACCACAAGCTGTCTCCTTTCAAAAAATGTTGGCATAAAACACACATCCAAACATGTTTTCAAATTAGGAGATTATTTTTGCTTCAGCGTTTCCCTTTGTGACTTCTCCAATCTTTTCCAGAAACGGTCCATAGAGACCTGCTGGCATTTCTAGGATTCCATGCCACGAGCCGTCTGGTCGCCATTCTTCACGTTTTATGGTTCCCATAGCCTTTATCGTTCCATAGGCTTTAGCCGCATACTCCGCTGGCACATGAACGCTGACCGAGACTTGCTCCATTTTTAGTGGTAGAACTTGCCTAAGAAGCTTGACAACCTCCCTTGCTTGTTCTTCGGTTGGTTTGAAGGGGTCTATGGAGTAATGGATTTGCTCCATGGCTTGTTCAATGCGCATTGGCGGGTGTGGAAGATTCGTCCTCGGGTCAACGCAGTTTTTGGATATGAAAGCGATTATTTGCCTTCGCTTCTCCTCAATCATTTTCCTGCGCTGTTCCGTGGTTAACTGTAAGGTGCCTTTCTTGATGATTATGTCCGCTATTTTAAGGGGGTCGGTGGTTCCAAAAGCCTTGCGAAGCGCTTCCTCGGACACTCTTGTGCCTTTGCTGGCGTCTGAAAAAATTGTTTCTGTAACAAGCACCTCCGTTATAGCAGATGTTTTCCCCATACGGTAGTCTAAAGCCTTTTCTGGCTTTACAAGAACCTCAAAGTGCTCGTTGCCCTTTGACATGCGGGCAACAGTATACTTTTCACTCATTTCAAATTCACTTGCCCGGTCCCAAACTCTTTATATATTTTTCAACAACATCGTCGCTGAGCATCTCCATCTTCTTTGTGGCCGCTGGGATAACGGCAATCTTTATTCTGGGCTGAAGCCCCCTGGCTTCAAGGGCTTTTACAAGGCATTTCACCGCAAGTTTGATTATGTCCTCTAGGCTCATGCCGTCCCGGTATTCTTCCCGCAGAATGCTCATCGCCGTGTCCTTTCCAGCACCAACAGCTACAGCCTTATGCCCCCTATAGGTGCCGCTTGGATGAGTTGCGAAGAGACGGCAACCAGTTTTGTCCACCCCACCAAACAACAATGAAACCCCGAAAGGTCTAACGCCACCATGCTGGGTGTAAAGCTGTTTTATATCGCAGACCCGTTTTGTCACAACCTCAACATCTATTGGCTCATCATATGTTAACCTATTACCCTGAGCGTAAATTCTAGCATTATCAATTAAAACCCTAGCGTCAGAACTTAAACCCACTATCGCCACACCAATATGCTCATCAATCTTAAAAATCTTCCAAGAAGATTCAGACTCTTCAAGGGGTTCAATGGTTTCCTCAGCGCCTAAAACAACACCTTCAGGACACTTTATCCCCAAAATCGTCGCTCCACGGTTGACAAGTTCCATGGCATACTCTACTTGAAAGAGCCTCCCGTCGGGCGAGAAAACAGTTATAGCGCGGTCATATGCACCTGGAGCTGCAAACACGGACATCAAACATCAACCTCTCTGGCAACGTTTGCTGAACACTCATATAACAACTTAACTAAAAACCTTTTCCTAAGTCTTTTTGACTTTTCCTTAGTGGTTTGTTTTCGTACCTATTTCCGCTTTCTGAAAAGCATTACATCATTGTGATGGCATACATACTCGAAGCCGGCCTGAATGAGTTTTCCTGCCTCTTCAATGGTTGCTGCGGTTGCGAAGTGATATTCGTCGCCAAACTTATGAAAGAAGGATTTGAATATGTCTGCGACATGGAAGGCATAAAACTCTTCAGAAAAAGGAAATAGCAACTGTCTGCGGGTTCGCCGGCAAACCGGGGGTTTATGCCAAAAAGCCGGGGGTGGGAGTTGAACCCACGTATAGCTGCTCTGCAGGCAGCCGCCTGAACCGCTCGGCCACCCCGGCATTTTTCTATAGTGTTTAAAGTTTGTTTGTGATAATAAATGTTATTAGTTTAGGCCTATTTTTTGTTTGATTTCATTGTAGACTTTTACGGCAGTTTCTTCGTCTGGGACATTTTTTATTAGCACGCGTCCTCCGTTGAATAGTGTTATCTCATAGTTTTTATGGATGAAGATTATAGCTATTGATGTTTTTAGGCGAGTTTTGAAGTTTTTCTTTATCCTTGCGTAAATAGTTTCCATGTCTAATTTTGTTGGTTTTTCCGGGTTTATGTTGACGGTGTTCAGTCCGCATAGCCAGACCAGTTTTTCATGAGTTTTTTGAACTATTGTTTCGCCTCGGCATGCTGGACATTCCGGCCTTTTGTGGATTTCTATGGTGGTGAAGTACATGTCGTTGAAGTCGCAGATCATAAGCTTGCCCTTTAGGGGCGTGCCTATTCCCGCTAACAGTTTTATGGCTTCCATGGCTTCCATGGTGCCTATTATCCCTGGAGTTGCGCCGAGCACTCCTCTAACATCGCATGTAAGCAGCATGCTGTCGTCAATGTTTGGCAGAACACATTCGAGGCATGGAGTTTCCGGAGGAGCGAAAACGGATAGGTTTCCCTCGACGCCTATGGCTGCGCCGAAAACATATGGGATTTTAAGCTTTGCACACGCACGATTAACCAAGTAGCGGGTCCGCATGTTATCCAAACCATCAACGACGCAGTCAACGCCGCTTAAGAGTTTTTCAACATTGTCAGCGTTTACATTTTCCGGGATAGGCTCAACATTTACAAAGGGGTTTGTTTCCGCAAGTTTTTTCGCCGAAACCTCGGCTTTTGGATAGCCCAAATCTTTTGGCGTGTATAAGACTTGCCTGTGAAGATTGTGGGGTTCAACAGTGTCTTGGTCTATTAGGCGTAGGTGGCCGACGCCAGCCAAAGCCAGATAAAGCGAAGAAACTGTTCCAAGGCCTCCTAGTCCAACAACTGCGACTTTTGATTTTGCAAGTTTTTCTTGGCCTTCTTTGCCAAGTTCCTTGAGGGCCAGTTGGCGGCTGTAAAATTCGTTGTAGGTGATTTTTGGCTTTCTTGTTCTCGCCATTTCAGGCTCAGTCCTTCAAGGTTTGTTTCTGTTTTCAAGCCGTATATTACCCTTTTTGGAGAACTGGCTTTCATAAATCTCTCTAAACCGCTGTATAGTGTCAGCCTCCTCCGGGGTTTTATCATCTCTTATGCGGGTTATCCGTGCAAAACGCAGAGCCATACCGCACCAGTATTTGGGGCTTTTCTGGACTTCGTTGTAGGCAACCTCCACAACTATTTTTGGAATTACAAAAATGCGTCTAGATTCTTCCCTTATTGCGAGCTCTTTGAGGCGTTTCGTCATTTCGACGATTTCAGCGTCCGTTAAACCTTTAAAAGTCTTCCCAACAGTTAGAAACTCGCCAGTTTCAGCGTCCCTAGCTGCCAAGTAGTAGTCTGAAAGCCACCCGTGTCTTTTTCCATAACCATACTCGGCGGCAACAATCACCAAGTCAAGCGGTGGAAGCGTCGGCTTAATTTTGAGCCAACGTTTCCCGCGAACGCCTGGAACATAGTTGCTGTCAATTTTTTTAGCCATAAGCCCCTCATGTCCAGTGTCTGTAGCCTCTCTGAGAAACCTTTCAGCCTCTTCGACGCTGTCAGTCACTATTTGTTTTGTCAGTGGGATTTCTCCGGCATTTTTGGCCAGAATTTGTCTCCTCTGGAGGTAGGGAAGCCCTATCAAGCTTTGTCCGTTCAAGTAGAGGATGTCGAAGAGGAATAGTTTGACCGGAATCGTTGAAGCTACATCCTCGACTTCGTGAACCCTTTTGAACCTTCGCATCAAGTGCTGGAATGGAAGAGGGTTTCCTCCACTGTCAACGGCTATGACTTCTCCCTCTAGGATTGCACTTTCAGTCTTAATATTCCTCTTGACTGCTTCAACGATTTCTGGAAGGCTTTCAGTTACGTCTGTCAATCTACGGCTAAAAATTTTGACTACTTCGCCTTCCTTATGGATTTGAACCCTCGCGCCGTCAAGCTTGTATTCGAAAGCTGTTTTTCCACCGTGCTCTTTTAGGGCTTCAGCCACGTCATTGGCCATCTGCGCCAACATAAGTTTGACAGGTCTAAAGACTTTGAAGCCCACCTTTAACAAGCCCTCCTTTCCCTTGACTCTAGCCGTTGTTGCCACAACTCCAATGTCGCCTAAAATCATGCTGGCCCTTTGAACTACTTCAAGCGGAACGTGGAACGCCTCGGAAATGGCTTGTTCCATCAAGCCTTCATGGAAGCCCGTGCGCATCTCCCCAATGATTATTTTGACTAGGTACTTGGCTTCGAGCGGTGACGCAGAGCTTAACAAAGCCTCTAGAAGACGCTCCTTCTTTTCCCTAGAACCGGGACCAACAGCGTCGGCTATTGCCTCAAAACTCTTACGAACATCCTTTATTGTCAAAACCTTTTCGAATAGTGAAAGTTGCCTTTTAACTCCACTAATTTCAAAAACCATTTTTGTTGCGGCACCTATGTCCCCGGTTTTGCTGAAAGCATCTGTGAAAACTTTCCAATCCACCCCGGTTATGCGCATTATTATTCCGCTGAGGGTAGCCCAACTCACCTCTAATGTTTGCTCACTGTACTTGGGAAGAGCCCTACCCAAAATCATCGAAACCGCAGGCTCAACCTCATCCGGCTCTAGACTTTTTAGAAAATCGGAGACTAAGCTAACCATCGATGTGCGCTTTCTCATAACCTCGAGTTTTTCACATAACTGTGCAAGAGCCATGAAAAGGGTGGGCATGTTTCACCCTTCATTGTTACTAATAAAATGTTGAGCAGACTCTGTTAAATAGGTTCGTGAAGGAAAGATAGGGAGGGTTTTAGAAGGATTCCTCCAGCCGCTTTTTAACCTCTTTTATTTTCTTTTCTATTTCTTCAACTTTCTCTTTCTGCGCTAAAGCCTTGTAGCAGTCTCTTGCATACTCTAACGCACTCACCCCAAACCTGTCAAAACCCTTATTGAAAGAGAGATCTGCAGATTTCAGGAAATATTCGACGGCTTTTTCGTAGTCTTTAAGCATAAAAGCACATTCGCCAGCCTTAAAAAATGAATATGTTGCGTCGAAGAAATTGTTTGCTTTCTGGTAAAGCTCAGCAGCCTTTAGAAAATTCTCCTTTGCCTCCTCATACTTGCCAAGCTCGTAAAGCATGTTCCCATTCTTGTGTAATTTAACAGGGTCTTCCTTCTCCGTCATCTGCCATCAACCTGTGTTCACATACAGTACTGGACGGTACCATTTAGGCTTTACTATTCTAGAGGTTTATCCGTCCATTAGAAGTTCCTCCACGGCTTTCTCTACCGCTTGTCGGCTGTTCAGCTTTGGTTTCCAGCCTAATTTCTTGATTTTTTCAATGCTTAAAAGCATATATTTCACGTCGCCCTTCCACCCCCTCCCGCCGTCAACGCCGCCTGTAAAAACATATTGGACGTTTTTCAATCCCATTTTTCTGCAGATTATGTCGGCTATCTCCTTGACGGTTATTTGGTCTTCTGAGCCTATGTTAAAGATTTCAGTTTTTTCATGCGCAAGGTTCATGCTGAACAGTATTGCATCTATGCAATCTTCAACATGCAGGTAGGATTTCCTCTGCGTTCCATCTCCTAGAACCTCAAGCTTTTCCGGGTTTGCCTTCAATTTTTTAATGAAGTCGTGGATTACTCCATGCTGCGATCTTGAACCCACCACGTTTGCAAGTCTGTAAATTACGGCTTTAAAGCCGTAGTTGTAGGCGTAGCTGGTTATCAAGGCTTCCGAAGCTAATTTAGAGGCACCATAAACTGAAATAGGCTTTAAAGGGGCATAATCCTCTGGTGTTGGAATTTTTTGGGCGTCTCCGTAAACTGTTGATGTGGAAGTAAAAATTATGGTTTTAACGCTTTCAGTTTTGCGAGCAGCTTCAAGCAGGTTGAAGGTTGCGAGCACGTTCTGTTCATAATGGAGTTTAGGGTTTTCCGAGCTTATCTTAACTTCGGGGTTTGCTGCAAGATGAAAGATGATTTCACAATCTTTCAAAGACTCTAAAACTTTTTCTGGAAAAAGGAGGTCGCCTAAAACAAATTGGAAGTTGGGCGCATTCAGCCACCTTTCAATGTTCTCCAATCTCCCCGCGCTTAAGTTGTCGAAAACAACAACGTCCACACGTTCCGTGCACAGTCTATCAGTTAAGTGGCTTCCTATGAAACCCGCGCCGCCAGTTATGAAAACTCTTCCAAGATTCAAATCGAGCATGCGCTTTCCCTTGCAGACACATCTCTAGCTCTTATTTTGGCTATGTATTTTTTGCTAGTGCAAGCCACAAATGGTCGCTTTTGGGACGGGGAAGAGCCTCTATAACGCCGCTCTTTCGAACTAGTAGACGCTGACTTTTCGCGGCTAGAAACTCTCCAATCACTGACGCCTCAACCTCGTTCTTCCCTAGTTCTTCAACAATTTTCTCTGTGAACTCTGGTTTCGATGCTATGAGCAAGGCGCCGGAGCTTATCAGTTGCAAAGGATCTACCCCGAAAAAGTTGCAGATTTCAAATGTTTCCTTTGCAACCGGGATTTTCTCTTCGAAAATTTTTACGCCAATGTTTGATGCATCAGCCATTTCATGAACGCCTCCCAAAACGCCTCCCTCCGTTGGATCATGCATGGCGTTTACGCCGCCAGTTCTGTAGGCTAGGATGGCTTCTTTAACGACGCTTATCCTTTCAAAAAACCTCTGCGCCGACTCTAACAGCCTCTTGTCAAAACCGCTTTTAAGAAGCAAATTATAACGTTCTGTGGCGAGAATTGCTGTTCCCTCAACGCCAGCGCTCTTCGTTAATATTAGCTTGTCACCGGGTTTAGCGCCTCCAGCCGTCACATAGTCTCCCTTATCAGTCACGCCCATGACACAACCAATAACTATTGGGTGAACAAGCCCAGGGGTGACCTCGCAATGTCCTCCTGTAATGGCGATTCTAAGGCTTTTCGAAGCTCTGTTCATTTGCGAGCATATGGCTTCAACGGTTTGTTCTTCAGCGTTTTCTGGCAGAAGAATACAAGAGGAGAAAAATGCTGGCTCAACTCCAAAGGTTGCCACGTCGTTGGCATTAACATGAACTGCAAGCCACCCTATCCGCCCAACAGCCCCCGTTATCGGGTCCATGGAAACTATTAAGGATTTCTCGCCAAGATCTATCACCGCACCATCGAAGCCCGCTGAAGGCCCTAAAACGACTTCCCGTCGCTTTGCTCCCAGATTTTTGAAAACTATTCCCTTCAATATTTCAACCGGAACCTTGCCTGGTGGCAATTTCAATCTCAATTCGCCTCTTAGCTTTTAAATTGTGGCATGGTGCGCTTAACAACTTTTACTATGAGTGTCGCCACAACAAGTCCAATAGTCATCTGCCCAATGTTTATGGGGACTTCGGCGAAGGCAAAAACGCCTAGGAAAAACTGTTCGTAGAGGAAATAGCCAAAAACCATTAACAGTCCTCCAAAAACGCATGAGACCATGGTGAAGCCATATTCCGGCTCAGAGAAAAATGCAAGAAACGCTATCAGTAAAAATGTGAGCACACCTGTGACAAACCAGAACTCTGTAGGAATGAACAAATATGACGCTGGACTTTCAATAGAGATAACGCTGGAGTAAAGCTCAACTAGACCGCTATAGTAGAGAAAGCCAACAATGCTCAAAAGCGCCCCGATAAGGGCGCCCATTTCAACAGTAAAAAGCTTTAGTTCCCATTTTGTGTAAGTTCTCGCGAGAGTCCGCCCCTTTCTGCTTAGGAAACCCACAACAAACCCTTCAACGGCTTTAACAACAAGAGTTGCGGGAGCATAATAATAATAGCCGAGAAGAATGTCGGCAATCATGGAGCCAACTCCGCCAGCAAAAGCGCCCACGAAAGGACCGAAGAGGATTGCAGCCGTGTAAACCATTGTTTCGCCAATATTAAAGTAACCTTTTGTGCTGGGTACATAAACCGTAAAGCTAACAGTGGCCGCGCAAACGAGAGCTGAAAAAATGGCAGTAGCGCTGAGTTGCTTTGTTAAGCCTGTACTTTTCATCCGCGTTCTCCTAGGAGCTAGTATAGTTGCGTCTTAACTATTTTAGTCTATCGTGCAGCTGTCCAAAAACTTCATAGTAAAAGTTTTAAGTTCTCAAAGGCTTGAAGGACCTTTTTCCCTCGCTTGGTTATCTTGAAAAACTTTCGACCGTTTCTCTCGTAGCTTGTGATGAGCCCCCTACTTGAAAGTTCGTTTAAGTGCTGGTAGACCGCCGCCCTCGTCATGAGTTTTCCAAGCTCTTTCCATAATTCGTAACCATACGCGTCTCTCTCGCTCAAAATTCTCAATATCTTTTCCTTTGTGCTCAGTTCTAAGCCGACAACCGCAGCCTTCCTCTTTTTCGTCAAGGCTTGTAGAACATCCGTTGCTTTAAGACCGCTTCCCGTTATCAAACACACAATCTTGTCCGTCTCACCTATCAACCCTTGATCCGCAAGCTTTTTGACGGCGGCGTAGGTGGCGGCGCTTGCTGGTTCGGCGAAAATGCCTTCAAACTTTGCCAGTTCCCTCTCCGCCAAGAAAATTTCCTCATCAGAAACAGCCACGGCTAAGCCTCTGGACTCCTTAATGGCTTTTAGGGCTAAAATTCCATAGGCTGGATTTTTAACCATAATTGCAAGAGCATGAGTCAAAGGTTTAGTTTTCAAGACCGGTTCACGTGTCCTCCATAAATAAGCGTTAACTATGGGTGAGCATCCTTCAGCTTGAACGCCGACCATTTTTGGCAAAGTGTCTATTCTACCGACCTTTTCAAGCTCCTTGAAGCCCTTCCATATGGAGTAAAGCGTTCCACCACTGCCCATGGAAACTATAAACCAGTCTGGGACGCCCATCTGTTCGAAAACTTCATAGGCTATGGTTTTAAGTGCCTCTGGAGCCAAGGGGTTCAACTCAAAAGAGCATTGGTACAAACCTGTCTCCTTAGCGATTTCTTTAGCCCTTTCTAAGGAGTCATCAACTATTTCGCCGTATTCTTCAATTACAGCGTCATAAATGAGCATTTGAGCAAGCTTTCCCACGTCCACATTTTTTGGAACCACAACGTGGCAGGCAAGCCCAAACTTTGCACAGTAAGCCGCCAAGGAAGCGCCAAGATTTCCATTCGTGGCACACACAACAGAGTGATACCCCAAATCCAAGGCATTAGAAACCAACAGAGCCGCACATCTGTCCCTAAAGGAGTTTGTAGGGTTCCTCGTTTCATCCTTGAGGTAAAAGTTGACAAGACCCATGTTTTTAGCTATTCGTTGAGCCTTGTGAAGGGGGGTACCGCCCTCCCCCATAGAAACAGCATTCTTAACCTCTGGCAAAAAATGCCTATACCGCCAAAAAGAAAAACGCTCCACAAACTTTGCACCCCTAAAATTTTCATAGTCATACTTGTACTCTAGTATGCCTCCACAGTTACCGCAGACTATGTGAGGTGGAAAAGCGTCATATTTTGAACCGCATACGACACATTCGAGAAACGCCATTTTTACCTAACTTTTAGCGATTGTTAAATGAGTTATTAAGGATTTGTTTCGCCCTGAGCTTGAGCTCCATAATGGTTGGACGGATATCATTTCTAAGAAAACCCAACCTAAAAAGCTCAGAGTCCCTAACCTTTCTAGAAGACTGTACAACAGCCCTTTTCTGTACTGCACCTTTAAAATTCATAAGCGGGTGGAAGAGACCTCTAAAGGTTTCTTTGGCTTCTAAAGAACGCCCCACAGCAGCGAATCCAATACCCGCCGAGAAAGTTAAGAGATAATATATGGAGAAACGCCACAACAAGTTTTTCAACTCATAGTTCTTAATCATTGTATAAACCCGGTTTTTGATAGAATGCCTCAATTTTCGAGGGTTCAGAGCCTTTACTGGATCACCATTATGAAGAACTATTGCCGAAGGAACTAAAACGATCTTGTATCCAAGCAGTCTTGTTCTGAAGGAAAAATCTGTATCATCATCATAGATAAAGTATTCTGGATCGAAACCCCCTGCTTTCTTAAAGACATCCATCCGCACTAAGCAACTGGCGGAGGAGGCGGCAAAAAGCTCCATCATTTCTTGGAAGTCTTCTGCTTTTAAGCCTCTTGTCGAGTACCAAGTCCCCAGAAAGTCTATAGCTAGTCCAGCATTATCCATAAGTTTTCCATTAAACGTCACCAAAAGTTTTGCTTGAGCAATGCCTATCTCTTCATCGTTTTCCATAACTTTCACAAGCTCTGTCAACCAGTTCTCGGTCACGTAGGAATCGTTGTCGAGAAAAGCCAAGTACTTGCTTTCCGGGTTTACATGTTTTTCAACGTTGTGGGAGGCGGAAGACCCAATATCATAGTCATAGTGGACAATTTTAACTTTTGGAAAATGCTGTTTAATCCAAGACTCAATGTTTTCGGTTAAACAGTCCACAACAATAACTTCAAAATTGGGGTAATTTGTCTGCATAAGGTGAGCTAAACATTTTTCAAGATGGTTTGTTCCATTAAAGTTAACGACGACCACGGAAACCATGGGCCACTTTTCTAACAAGGAGACACCCACTATGATTTTGAACTACGATATTTTGTCTGTTACCTCAACCCACTTCTGCATATTTTCTATTTGAATTTTCCAAAACTTCACGTGTTCTGGACGTTTAGCTATCACATTCAAGTTTTTGTCAAGGTGATTGGCCAATTCAAGGTAGCAGTCTGCATAGCTTTTAGCTGAAAAATCTATGGTTTCGCAGATCTTCCATAGATTTTCATTTATTTCCAACCCATTAACCTCCTTAAGCAAATCTTTGAAAACGCTTCTGCTCCGCTTAACATGTTTTTCTGAGGGTTTGCCCAAACAGAGTTTGTCACCCAGATGGTCGGCGATTTTTTTGAGGAACACTCCAGACCAAATGTCGTCAAATCTGTCGATGCCGTGGAAGTTCATGTAAAGCTGGTAGAAAGCTGGTACAATTTTCGGCAAAAAAGAGGTGTTCATACTGCAAACTCCGAAATACGTTCCTTTTTCTATAACCACTTTATCACGCTTGTGTCCCATGCTTTCTATTGGACATTTACCGTCCAAACCACCGTGATAAAGTATCGTTAAAGCATCTAAATCGGGGTGGCCGCTCCAAAGCCCCATGTTCAAAATACACTTTCCGCCATCATTAACCCATGTGTAATCCTCATCTCTGCACGCTGGATCGTAAGGGTGCCCTCTAGGAAAAATTGCTTGGTCAACGTTTAAGTTAAGATTTTCAATAGTGTTATACCATTTTCCAGAAGCGCTCACAGTGACACCATCTTCGCTGAAAAGGTTATGGATATGGGCCTCTATGAACCCCCTTGACACCTCGACATCATCATCAAGCTCCAACACCACGTCTGCCTCATCCTCATAAGCTTTTAAAAAGCCGAAGGAAGTCTCTGCATGACATCTTTCAGGGATGATCTTAAGATATTTTTGGTAAGATTGCCCAAACCTGCTTTTAAACCACTCCATCCTCTCCTTTGGCCCATAATACTCGTGAGGTAAACTGGATAAAAGCTTCTCATTTATTCTGCGAACATTTTCATCTCCCTCGTCTATGACCAGAACTTTAACATCATCAACGGTTGATGGATTACTAATAAGTGCACGAAGGTTTTCCAGCGGGTTTATGGTTGCAATGACCAAGTAAACATGCATTCAAACCACTCTAAAGTTCTGGTCATTACGAACTTCGTCTATAAGTTTTTTGGGATTACACTGCAATCTCCATATAACATCATGAATGTTCGAGGTCTGGCAGAAGGGCTAAAATCGCCCCGATCTCTCTAAAAGCTGAAAGGTTCACTTTAACATCGTTTTCATCCCAAACCTTTTTCATGTCTAAATCATGGAGGGAAGCGAAATCATATTCTTTGATAATTCTTGGTCCAGGGTCCTTTGGCTTTTTCAGCTCAATTATGGATGGCAGGAACGTAAGAACGATGAAGAGTAATACACCGAAGAAAACCGTCATAATCGAAAACATATTCGGATTCGGAGTCATCCTTACCTCTTCAATGTTTACAAGGAGTCACAATATAACAGTTTCCATTTCCAAAATGCGCCGTTTTATCCCAACGGTTGCTATTTTTCCCCATAAGCCTTGAAAGAAGAAGGTCTAAGAAAGCTTTCGCACATATGGGAATGTTGTATAGGAACGTAAATACTAAAAAGGGTATAAGCCATTGAACGCGTATTCTACCATCTAAATACACGCCTACGCCCACCTCATAGAAGGGTGCAAAATTTCCAATGGCACTGTAAAGGGAGAGGGATATGACAGCCCAGAACGGAGATAAAAATTGAGAAAATTTGAAAATTAGAAGTGGAACGCCAACAACCCACGACAAAAGAACTATAATTGGCAAGAAATAAATGTTTAACAAGAGTAGCCCGTCAACTTTTTGGATTAGTGTAAGCTTGTCGCTTTTCAAAAGGTTTGATGAATGTTTAAAGGCGCACTGCATGTGCCCCTTCGCCCACCGATACCGCTGCTTCCAGTAGGCCCGCCAGCTATCAACGGACTCTTCATAAGATTCAGCGTCCGAAACGTACTTGACCTTGTAGCCTGCAAGGTAAACTCTGAAGGTTAAGTCCGTATCTTCCGCAAGCATTTGCTCATCCCAGCCGCCAAGTTCTTCTAAAAGTTGGCGACGGAAACCTCCGACGGTGCCGCCGAACTGGGTTATTAGTCCAAGCTTGTCGCGGGCTTCTTGGTCAACACGGTATCCGCCTATTCTTTCCAACGTGACAAGCCGCGTAACAATGTTTTGTGGCTCGTTTAGAACTATGACTCTGCCTTGGACCGCCCCGACGTTTGGATCTGCAAACTCTTTTACGAGTTTTTCCACAATGTTTCTTTGGGGGTAATAGTCCGCATCAAAGCAAAGGATCACCTCGCCGTCAGCATACTTTAATCCAACGTTTAGGGCCGAGGCTTTCCCTCTTCCGCCTTCCCATTCACAACGGTGAACCACTTTAATGTAGGTGTTAGCCCTAGAATATTGTTCAGCTATTTTTCCAGTTTCATCTGTTGAACCGTCATCTACAACTATTACCTGTAACTTGTCCTTTGGATAAGTTAATTCGGTTATTCTCTGAAGAAGCCTTCCAATAACACGTTCTTCGTTGCGAGCGGGTATCAAAATTGAAACCCTCGGCTGATAAACAATGTTTTCCGAAGAGGAATTTTCTTTTCTTTTACTACTGTTCCTAAGCACTGCCAGTGTGAAGACATAGTGGCGAGTAAGGTAGGCAAATATGACGGTGGTGAAAAGAAAGAACAAAACTTCCAAGATCCTGATAAACATTTTTCTCTTTCACCGCTTACCACGTTTAGATTTTGCTAGAAATGTTAAGCTTACAGACCAGAAGGAAACAATCCATAACAAGTTAAGCAGCGGGCTTAAAACAGCAAGTAAAACCTTAGAAGCGTCACCCATAAGAACGATTAAGTCAGCTACAAGCATGGAAAACAAAGCGCTCCAAATAAAACAAAGAATGTTCCCGGCAACAAGAATCATCATCTTTCTCTTTAGAGAACCATCCAATGGGAAGAATATACATATAAAGAGAATGTTGAAGACTAGTAGCGTTTGGAAAGATTCGCCAGCAATCTGCAGCAAATGAGAAACAATGGTCATAGGGCTTCCTATAGTTAAATAGGGGATGTTTTCCATGGCTTTTCTCCTTTCCGGAAGCTAGAGAACCACTGTAATTGCATGTCATGTAGAGGAATATTATAGAAAATTTTTCTAGATCAGCGTTTTTAAGAATTGCGGGAAGCCGGCTTGTTAAAAACCATTTTATCTAGAACTGCAACCAAAGTTTGGAAGACTTCTTCCGCTGTCAAATTGTCCGTATCCAATATAAAATGGAACGGTGTAAAGTCTTCTCCTAGGCTGAAACCGTAAAGCTTTTTGTAAATAGCTTTTGTCTTCTCCTCCTTGCTTTTCAAGGCTTTTAAGGCTTCTTGGACACTTATTCCATCCCTTTTAGCAACTCTCTCAGCTCTTCTTCTTGGAGAGGCTTCTAGCCATATTTTGAAGCCTTTTTTGAGAAGCCAAGGCATCGTCCAGCTGTCCAATATGACGTTGCCATGCTCAGCTACTTCCAAGAGTTTCCGGTCTACAGCCTTGTCAAACTCTGGGTTTTTGTCCCTATTTTCTAGGAAGGCTAAACCTTCTGGGCTTTCCCACCAACCTTTTTGGGCGGGTTTGTAGCCTTTTTCTATGGCTAGAGCCTTTAGGGCATCTCCTCCAGAATAATATTTTAGGCCGTATTTTTCAGCCAATTTCTTGGCTACCGTGCTTTTTCCACTTCCAGCCATGCCGCAAATGCAGATAACTATGGGCTCCTCAGCCATTTCGTTTATCCTCAGCTGGTGGCACTTATGCCTCTTACAGCCTCTTTTAGAGCTGTCTTCAAGCAGCTAGGGCAAAGCTGTCCACCGTAAATTCTCGAAACCCTTCTCTTTGAACGGTTGAGCTTTCTAATCTCTGATGGAAGCAGCCGAGGGATTCCAGCTAAAGGGCTGCCACAAATGCTGCATGTAACTTTGCCGGGCATCTCATGCTTAATATGTATGCCGCTTCCTCCTCCAGGCAAAGCTTTGGAAACACGTTTTCGACTTCTGGTCCGCAAGGCTGGACGTGGCATATCCATCACTCCACGCTAGCTAAGCCAAATAAATGGGAGAACAGTGTACCGAAAAGAAGGGAACACAACATATACCACCAAAACAGGGATGCTCCAAATAGTGGAATAGGCAAATTCCACCCCACACCTGGAAAGTAGGCAATTTCTTTTCCGCCATATTCTCCTCCGAGAAATAACCAGACAATCCACAGTGGGATGAGAAAAACAAGCATAACTTTGGTTGATTGCCATGAAATTTTGGCGTTAAGCTGCAAAATGTACTGCTGCTTTTTCATAAGCTTTTCCATCTGCTTTTTATCCCCACTTTTTTGCGCCTCCCGTAGCTGTCTGTAATAGTCTGAAATTTCCTTCCTCCAAGCCTTCAACTTTTCAGGATCTGCGGAAAGCCTATTTGCAAGATTCATCAGAAACGTGATCGCAACAGCCAATGCAAGAAAGAAAAGTGTTGACCCGGGAGGCGTCATGGGCAGCATTCGCTAGCCCCCGAATATTTTTCTGAAGGCTGGGTACATTTCAGCCACCCTTTCGCGTACAAGAATCTCGTAGTACTGGTAGATTATACCAACTGATAGGAGAATACCAACACCGGAGCCGAAAACTCCGAAGAAATCTGACAAGCCAGCGATAAGCCCGACAATTATTCCACCAAGCACCGTTACGGCTGGAATGTAGCGCTTAAGAATTTGTTCCACGGCTTTTCCAGAACGCCGGTATCCCGGAATCTGCATGCCAGCATCCACAAGCTGCTTCGCAACCGTAGAAGGCCCCAGACCACCAACTTCAAGCCATATAAGCGAGAAAATGACGCAGAAGACTACGAGAATTGTTAAGTAGCCGAAAGCCCTTAGAGGCTCATTCCTCACGTTTGAAAGGTTGCCCGGAGAAGTTACATAATAAACTAGGCCTCCGGCTGGTACAAATTGTCTACTATCCGGATCTTGCTTGTACCAGCCTAATAGGTCTATCCAAAAGTTCCCTCCATAGGGCCTGCTCCAATTATTCCACAAAATGAAGGAGAAGAAGTATATGTTAGCGAAAAGGGCTGAAGCGAAAATCACTGGAAGGTTTGAAACATACAACAGCTTAATCGGGTAGCGGCTCCTGAAGCCTCGGTAACCAGCATATGAAATAGGTAGCTCTACCCTTACACCTTCCATATAAATTATCACAAGGAAAGCGGTAATGGTTGCTATAAGCCCCACTAGCGACGGGTAGTTTCTCCTCCACAACAAACCCGTTACCGGTTTTCCACTCATCAACGTTTGCACTAACGCTATGAAGATCCCCACGCTTCCATAATCGTCAACGGGAGGTGATGGATTGAAACATTCCATGAATATTTGTTGGGCTACACCAGCCATTATAAAGAGGCTTATTCCGCTGCCAAATCCCCAACCCTTTTGGATAAGCTCATCTAACAGCATAACGATCATTCCAGCAGCCAGCAACTGCAGAAATATTATTATCGTTATTGTGCCGGGCAGTTGGCCGTACATGCCGCTTATAATGTATGCCGACGCCTGGACACCCGTCAGAATTAAGGCTAAGACTTTGCTTGCCGCCGTGAACAACGCCCTGTCTTCAGGCTTTGACATGTCGCATTCAATCATGGCTGAGCCAACTAGAAGTTGTAAAATCAGGCCGGCAGTTACTATTGGGCCGATGCCAAGCTCCATTAGGGTTCCTCTTGTCGATGCGAAGATTATTCGCAGGGGGGCAAGGCTTTCGGTCACTTCTCCACGAAGGCCATATAATGGAATGCTCGCCATGACAAGGTATACCATTAGAGCCATAGCGGTCCAGAAGAGCTTCTCATTAAAGCCTACCCGCCGCTCCGGGGCCTTGATTTCCGGAATGAATCTTGCAAGGGGTTTAAAGGCGTTTAGGAATCTTCCAGCCATGGGCTAGTGCTACTCCTCAGATTCTTCGGAAGATTCAATTAAAACTTGTCCTCCAGCCTCTTTTATTTTTTCGGCCGCAACCTTAGAGCATGAAGCAACCTTAACCACAAGGGGTTTTGAAACCTTTCCAGCTCCAAGAAGCTTTGTTATTCCAAGCTTTTCCAAGTCCACAAAAATTTTGCCGTTTTCTTCTTTAGGCTGGAATTTTTCAATATTTTCTTCAAGTTCTCCAACGTTTATGGCTTTAACCGCCCGCCTTAAACTTTGGGGGGACGTGAAACCTTTCTTGCCAAAATAGTCTGGCTCATATTTTATGACATAGGTCCACCCATGCTTGTGGCGGCCGGCACGTCTATAACCTTTTGAACCGGATTTCCTGTGCTGGCCCACTCTTCCGTAGCCGCATGTTCTGGAGCCACGTTTTTTCCGGATTTTTCTAAGCCTGTGGGGCATTTTTTAACCAGCCAGTTTGCTTATGGCGCTCTCTTTTGTGGCTTTCTTAAGCCTTATTTCCAACACTCCATTCTTATAAGTTGTATGCATGGATTCGGGAATAACCACGTCCGGCAGATTTAAACGTTTATAGTATCTGCGGTTTTGAAACTTTGCCGAAAGAGTCAGCTGCTGGTTTTCCACGTTGACCTTTATGTTTTCCCTTTTGAAACCCTTAAGTTCCGCAACAATCACTATGCAGTCTTCCTCGTTAAAAACGTCCAGCAAAGGTTTGGGTTCCCGCCATTTGGAAACTGCTTTCCACTCAACATTCAACCGTTTATACGGATGAGTGTATGGGCTTCGTTTGATTCTAGACTCTTTCAGTCTAACTGGTTTAAAACGTTCCTTACCTTCAGCCTCGTCCAGCCTTCTCACGGCTTTAAACCATCTAGGACGCTTGTTGCTTCTTCTCCATCGCATTCTAAACCTTCTCCCTCGTAGCATAATGGCATCTGTAAACTGGTTATAAAAGGTATCGCCCCACAACGTGGCTTTAAAGAAGTTAAATCATCCTCTCCAAAAGGTCGTTGATTTCCTCGCCTCTGTATCCAAGTTCGCCGCCCATGCCATAGCCCTTCTTTACTTTGCCCCTAAACCCTTTCGTTGGCGGATGTAAGCGGAAATAGGGCTGTATGTCTGGAAGCTTCCAATATTCAACTTTGCAGGCGTATATGGCTTCCGCCAACTCGTCAAGCGATTTGAAACCAAGCCTTTGCGCATATTCATCCGTCAACTTTTTGTTTCCGACAAGTCTTCCCCTCTTTTTCAGCAACTCAGCTACCGTTTTCTTTGAAACCTCCCCCCATGTAATAAAGTTCTGCGCCGTTTTCAGCATTCCAAGAAATGATGGGCGGTTGTCAATCAAAACGGCATAGTTGTTCCTCTTTAAGTTTAGCATTCGGATGGCTTCCCTAACCTCTAGGGGAGCACTTATAATCCCGCGGACCCTCACGGCGGCTATGCACTTGCGTTCTTGGGGTTGATCAGTCAACTATCTCACCCAGTCCATCGGAGTTATTAGACTGTAGGTTTTCTTTAAAGCGTCAAAAACAGCATAGGCAAAGGATGGGACAGTCCTTGTTGAGCCGTAGCTTCTAGTCCAGCAGTCCCTTATTCCGGAAAGGCCGAGAATAACCTTTGCAACCTCGCTGGCAACAAGTCCCAAGCCTCTTGGTCCCGGGACTATGACAACCCTAACGCCTCCACATTTCCCCTCCACTTGGAACGGCACAGAGTGGGGTTTTCCGCATCCGCATTCCCAGCTTCCGCATCCCCGTCTAATTGGAACTATGTTTAGTCTAGCATTCATGGCCGCCTTTTCAATGGCTGTCCGAACTTGGCTTGCTTTGCCTGCGCCAAGTCCAAGGTAGCCGTCTCTGTTTCCAACGGCAACGATGGCCTTAAACCTCGACCTTTCACCAGCGTCCGTCTGCTTTTGAACGAGGTTTATGTTTATAACTTCCTCTTGAAGGTCTGGAAGCAAAACGTCAACGATTTGAGGCTCCCTTATGGGCAAGCCTTCCATGAAAACCTCTTCGATGCTGGTTATTTTACCTTCTTGAACAAGTTTTCCGAGGCGGGTTCTGGGAACCCACTGTTCAAGACTGCTTGGTTTATCTGCCACGGCTCTTACCTCCACCCTCAAATGCGGCCACTACAGCATTCCTAACTTCTTCAAAATGTTCTGGAAGCTGCTCGGGCGGAAGATTGTTTTCCAAGTATTTGGAGAACGCAGCCATATACCTTTCAGTGTTAGCGGACAAAAGTTTGGCGTGTTGTGCTATATGCACGCCTTTAATTCTGTCCTCGTCGGGAAGCTTCTCCTCTCCATGAGGGATGGATAAACCAGCATCCAAGGCTCCTTTCAAAGCGGCAAAAACCCTCGCGCCCTTGGTGGGAGAATGCAACCCGATATCCAGAATCGCCTCCTTTATGCCTTTGGCTTTAGCCTTTAAACCGCAAAGAAGCCCTGTCAAATAAGCTGTGGGAACATTACCCTTCGGAGCCTTCCAACCAAATTTCTTAACGAGTTCTCTGCTGTGCGCTGAAACCAAAACCTCGTCACCTTTAGGCTTCGCCTCAACTATCTGGACAATAATGTTTTTGAGCGACCCGCGAACTACAAGCCTCGGCCTTCCAGAAATTATCAGCGCTTTACGTTTTCGATAATTAGTTTTACCTTCCCTCCTTCGGCGGTATGGCACACTGTAACGGGAATCCCTTGCCATCAACGTTTCCTCCACAAGTCGTGCGCCTTGATGTAACGCTCCATATCTGCAACGGAGGCAAACTTTCCACTTTTCGCCATCACATATAGTTTCCGGTAAGTGCTTTCAGTGATCACTTTTTCAGTCTTAAGTTCACGGAGCCTTTTCCGCAAAGCCCTAATCTTGTTCATCCAAGCCTCTTTCTTGGAAACCTTAGCTCTAGCAGCTCCGCTTCTGCTTCCGGGTCCACGCCTTAAACCCTTCTTTTTCTTTTCATGAACCTCCCGAGCCCTTGCGTGGCTGACCCCCTTCTCTTTTAGTGGTTTAATTACGCCTTCATGAATAAGCTTTCTAATCTCCTCACGAGTTATGGCAGCCTCCACGTCTTCTATCCTATTTGGGTCTATCCAGACTCTGTCTTGTCCCACCTTCAGTATCTGCGCCGCCAAACGCCGTTGGCTTCTCAAGTTTGTCACTGTTCTTGTTCCCCTCCTTCAACTTTGCTGGGTTTTTTAGTCCTCTTTCGTTTAGCCCTCGATTTCTCCTTTTCGGCAGCCTCCACTTTTTCTTCCTTTCCTTCGCCCTCCTTAGCCTCTTTAGCCTCTTCTGGTTTTTCTTCCTCAGCAGGCGCTTTTTTAACCTCTTCTTTAACTTCGCTCAAATTCAGAATTGTTATTTTCTTTTTCTTTGCTTCTTGGATAATTTGCATCCGCTTCTTTTTACCAACGGTGTGAGCTATCCGCACAGCTTGCGTTTTGGGATTCACATTTTTAAGGTCTTCAACATTATGAACAATGACTTCTTCATAGCCTGAAGGGTGAAGTCCCCTTGAGGCTTTGGGTCCACGATATCCAACGTTCACGGTGGGCGGCCAACCCTTGATTTTTCTTCGCATTTTATTGTCTATGCCTTTTGGTCTGCGCCAGTTCTCCTTTAAACGGTCATATCGCCAGCTTTCCTGCCTCACAAAGTCTGGCTTCTTCTTTTTTATTTTGGCTCTTAAGCGGAGAGCTTTTTCTCTTTCTAAAACAGCGGTTTTAGGCTTGCTCATTTAATCTAACCCCTCTTTACGCTCGTACAGGTATATGCCGTCCAAGAAAACCCTCGGGTCTTTCCGCTTTACTTTGGTTGCTTGTTCTATGTTTGCTGCTGTTTGGCTAACATCCTCAATGTTTATTCCTTGAACAATCACATCGTCGCCTGAAACCCTAACCCTAGCGTCGCCGACTATTTTCGCTTTTCGCGGGCTTCTTTCACCAATAAAGTTCTCAATTAAAACTGTGTCGCCTTGAATTTTAACCGAAATGGGGAAGTGGGAGAAAACTATTTTCAGTTTGTAGGTGAAACCTTTCCTCACGCCTGTTATCATGTTGTTGACGTGTGCATAAACTGTGCCAACAATGGCGCTTTCCTTTTTGCGGGGCCAGTTAGCCCATATCCTAAGGGTTTTTCCTTGAAGGTCCATTGAGATGGGGGCGTATGAAAAGTCTCTCGTAAGCGTGCCAAGGGCGCCTTTAACGGTTACTTTTTTGCCTTCTAACTTAAATTCAACGTCGTCTGGAATTTGAAGAACCTTTGAAACTTCTATAGCCCGCATTGCAAAGCCCCCGCTAATACACAAATGCTAGAAGTCTCCCTCCAATTTTTTTCTCTTTAGCCTCTTTGTGAGACAGCACACCCCTCGATGTTGAAATGATTAGCAATCCCACGTCTCTAGAGGGCAAAAACTTCTTCTCCCAATCTTCAATTTCGTCCACTGCCACGGCAAAACGGGGTCTAATGGCGCCGCACTTGTTTATTCTGCCTAAAAGCTGGACCTTAAACTTTCCGGCACGCCCGTCATCTATAAACTCGAACTCGCCAATGTAGCCGTGCAACTGCATAACCCTTAAAACTTTACCTAAAAGTTTAGAAGCTGGGCTAATCACACATTCACGTTTGTTGCGCAACTCGTTGTTCAATATTGTTGTCAAACCGTTTGCCAGAACATCCATAGCCCTTTTCCTCATTCATACTTTTTGAAACCCAGTTTTTTGGCCACTTCCCTAAAACAATGCCTACACAAATATAAATTATAACGCCTTATAATCGGTCCATAAGATCCACATCTTATGCATGGCCTTGAACCCTTGCCATACTTCCGCACTTTTTTGGGCTTCTGTTTAGCCATACCCAACACCTTTCTAAACTATTTCAACCTCCAAAGTGTCTTTAACGAAAACCATGGCCTCTTCAGGAGTCAACACATGATTATGGCCAATTTTCGACTTTGCCCTCTGCCGGTACTTGACTCGCCAGCCAGGTCGGCTTAACGACACGCAGACATCCATGCCGAATATGCCGATCTCCGGGTCGTATTTGACTCCGGGGATTTCTATGTGCTCTTTTATGCCAAACGCGAAATTTCCATGTTTATCGAAGCAGCTTTTGGGAAGCTTGTAATCGACAACGTGTAAAACCTTTTTTAGAAATTCCATGGCTTTCTGTTTTCTAAGCGTGACTACGCACGCTATGGGTTCACCTTTTCTTATACCAAAGTCTCTTATTGTTTTCTTTGCCTTTCTTTTGCATGGTGTTTGCCCGGTTAAATTCTTCAAGACCTTTGAGGCTTTCTCAAGGGGCTCCCCGGATTTTCCAACACTTATGTTTACGACAACCTTTTCTATTCTCGGTTTAAGCATTGGATTCTCCTCCCATCGTTTTCTTATTTCGTCCTCAGACATTTGGTTGAGCCTCCGGCAACGATATTAGCGGGCGTTCTTCACCCACCGCGAAAACAAATTCTAGGATTGTTTGGTAGCGGTTTCCCTTTTCGTCTTCTATGGTTACTATGGCGTCTTTGCGTTTCTTGCCTTCAGTCTTCTCAATGTCAACTATCCGTCCATACTTTCCCATGTTTTTGCCGCCTGTTATGACGGCGAAATCCTTCTCCTTCATTTTTATGTGTCCAATGATTTGTCTGTCTGGGAGGCTTAATTGGATGGTGTCAAAGGTTTTGTAAACGTCTTCTTGTGGATTTTTGGGGTCCGCCACTTTTACGAGAACATTTGAGCCATCGTGGAGGTTTAGCTGTACATGACCGTTCTTGACGGTTGTTTTGTTCTCTATTCGGCAGAGCTTAAAGGCTGTTTCTTCCTTGGAAATTGGATGGAGAATTAGGCCCTTATGGGACGGCAAGACGCGGAAGTGTTTATCTATTTCCGGGAAAGAGACAACATCCATAAGCCCGACTGGAAACTTGTCTTCGCGTCTAACCCTCCCATCAACGTAAACCTTTCCTTGAGCCGCTATAATTTTTGCTTCTCTTCTAGTCTTTGCAAACCCAAGAATTTCACGCAACACTATGGTTAAGGGCAAACATTTCTCAAGAGAATGAGGGCCCGGTGTTGGCCTCACAACCCAAACATACTCTTTCCTGTGAATGGGCCAGATTTTTGGCGCTGGCTTACGCTTTAAGGTTGTTGAACCTCCCTTTTTACCCAACCCTTGATTCCTCCGAAGCTTTTCTTCTCCTTCTGGGTTCGGTTTTCTTCACAGTTTTCTTTGCCGCCCTCCTTCTTTTCGGCTTTTTCTCCTCCGCAGCGGGCGGAAGTCCTTCTGCGGCGGCCGCTGCCTTTTCTTTCACTGGTTTTTCTTCAACCTTTACAAGTGCTTCTGGAGGTTTCTCGACTTTTTCCTCAAGTTTCTCGGTAACTTCCGCCGCTTCCTTAGCCTTTCTTCGCCTTTCCAAAATTTTCTTTCGCCACTTGTCATCTAGGTTAAGCTTGGTTATCATGACTTTTGACGGGTGCACTGGGATGAACACCGTTGTCCCATCAACCCTTTCCCTAGTTAACCCTTCAATGTAAATGCGGAATTTTTTCCTATCGATTCTGGAAACTTTCCCCTCAAACCCTTTACGGTCGCCTCGCATAACAAGAACCGTGTCCCCTGTCCTAACGGGCAGGCTTCGCGTGCCATAAGTTTTCCTTAACTCTGGCGAAAGCGGAGCCGCGAAATGTTTGTAGCGTATGTGGTCTGGAGCTTGGAACAGCCTTTTCCTTTGCTTTGAGGGTTTTGACGTTTTAGCCACCACTTGCATGGCCTTATCTCACCACACTACACTATTATGCTGGCTGCGCTGGCTATCCTCGGCCACCTTTCAGCAGCCTCCTTTGCAACTGGTCCACGAATTTCAGAACCCTTCATCTCGCCCTCTGGTGTTATTATCACGGCGGCGTTGTCTTCAAATTGGACCCAAACGCCGTCAGCCCTCCGGAAGGGCATCCTTTGCCTCACTATGACGGCTTGGAAGATTTTCTTGCGCATGTCTGGGGTTCCACGCCTAACAGACACGGTGACACTGTCTCCCACAGCGGCAGAGGGAAGCCTTCCACGTCTCCCTTTATAGCCCATAACCTGAATCAGGCGCAGTTCCCTTGCCCCAGTGTTGTCCGTACATTTCAGTATTGCACCTGTTGGCAGTCCTCGCGAAATTTTCGGTCTCTGTCCAATCACTCCTTTTGCAACTAAACCTCTTGTTTTCGCTTTCGCAGCCATTTTACTTCGCTCCCTCCTTCTTCTCAACAACAACAAAGGAAACTGTCTTGCTTATTGGTCTGCACTCGGCTATTGTTACATAGTCGCCTTCTTTAGCATCTATACATGGCGGGTTATGGGCTGGTATCCGGCTGTGCCGCCTCTCATACCTCATAAACTTTGGAACATAGTGTAGATAATCGTGCCGCACTATAACGGTTTTGTCCATTTTAGCGCTGACAACAATTCCCTCCAGTACGCGTCCCCTTATTGGGAGGCTTCCATGGAAGGGGCAGTTTCGGTCATTACATGTTTTCTTTGGATTCTTAAAGGTCAGCGCCATCACCATAACCTCCTAACCCGCTTTTTCAAGCGGTCCTCGGGACGCCCAACAAGAAGTTTACCGTCAATCTCCACAACGGTTCCATCGGAAAATTTGAAATGGAAAACAGACGTATCCTTAATAATCATTTTTCTTTCGCCGTTATGAAGTATTGTGAAAGTGTTTTTAGTTTCATCAACAACTTTGCCGCGTATCCCAACGCAGCTTGGATTTGTGCTTTTTGCGACTTTAGCCTCAGTTCCAATGAACTCGTAACGTATTATGTCGGGTGTCACTTTCATCCGCCACTACCTCCGCCTTTTCCAGACGCTTTCTGCGTTTTCTTTGCCTCAAGCTTCTGTTCATTTTCAATGGTTAATATTCGAGCAATAGCCTTTCGTAGCTCCCTTATTCTCGCTGGGTTCTCCACAGCGCCGCCAGCCTTAACCATAGTCTTTAACCTAAGCAGTTCCGTTCGAAACTCATTGAGCTTTTTGGCCCGCTCTTCAGGAGTCATATCTCTTATCTCTTTAACTCTGATTATTGGCACTACTTGGCAGCCTCCTCTTCGTCGCTTGTTCCACCAGCTTCTTCGGCTTCCTTCTCAAATTCTTTGGGTAGCGCTTCCGCAGTCTCTTTTTCTTCGGCAATGGTCTCCGTTTCCGCTGGTGTAGCCTCCACTATCTCAATTTTGTCTGGAAACTTTGCTTCCGGAGGCATTATTCTGACTTTAACGCCGTAAATGCCGGGCTTAAGCTGCACATGAACCTCAGCTTTCCGCATGTACTTCATGGCTGGGTCGCCGCACTTGGGCAGATAGCCAGCCCTAAACTTTTCATAACGCGCCCTTTCGGTTCTCAATTTACCGCTAATGATTATTTCAACCCCTAAAGCCCCGGCCTCCATGACTTGGTTTAGAGCCCAAAAACCCGCCCTTCTGAAGTGAACGCCTCTTTCTAGAGCTGAGGCTATCCGCGTGGCAACGATGTACGGGTTTAACTCTGGAACCTCAATTTCGGAAACCGAAATCTGCGGGTTTGAAATGCCAAATTTTTCCTCAAGAGTTTTGGCAAGCTCCCTTATGGTTTCGCCGCTTCGCCCTATCACGAGACCGGGACGCATGGCATAAATGACTATGTGAGTGCCAAGGGGCGTTTCTGCAATATTAACTCCGCCATACCCAGCTTTTTCAAGTTTTTTCTGCAAAAACTCGTCTATTTCTGCCCTCTTCTTGGATTTGGATATAAAATGCTTCACGACAGCCATTTAGGCTTCCTCCACGACGGTTTCAGGCTGCTCCTCCAGAACAAGCTCGATGTGGGTTAACGTTTCAAATTTTGGTGTGGCTCTTCCAAAAGCTCTTGGCGTATAACGTTTAATCTTCATTCCTGGATAAGCCGACGCATGAATTATTTTGAGCCTTTCAGTGTCTAAGCCCTTGTTTTCAGCGTTGGCTTCAGCCCCCTCTAGAATCTTCAAGATCTGTTTTGCCGCCTTAACTGGGTAGCGTCCCGCATAAGCTTTTTCCAAGCCATGGCGATGTCCCAACTTCTTTTTATAACGCGTGAATGGAACAGCCTTCTTTTTGGCGATAACGTCCCGCAAGAATCTTTTAGCCTCGGTTAGATTCATCCCTTTAATGGTTTTGCATATTTCGCGGGCTGATTTATGGGATACCCTAACCTCTCGCCCGCTCGCCTTAACTGTTTTTTCCGGGTCTAACGCTTCTTCGGGTATCGAGTATCCCCATTCTGGCACTTAATAGACTCTCCAACTGTGCAATTGAACAGCTACATGGCGATTTATATGGTTTTCCATCCAGTTAAAGCCGTTTCGGACTGCTCACAAACATCAAAGCATTTACCTGACCGCTGGAAGCAAAAATTCTTACCAAAAACTAGAGGAGAGACCCCCTACTGGCTGATTCAAAAGCCAAAAATTGTTGCGATTCATTTATTTTTCAGCCATGGTCTAGCTATCTGGATATTGAGAAGGTGAAGCATTTTGAACGCTGGCAAGGGCGTTATAACCATGCTGCATGGCGCCGGTGGAACAGTAATGCATGAACTTGTCAAAAACTACATCATAAAATACTTTGGTGGTTTCAGCGGTGCAGAAATCCCCCTGGAAGCCTTGGACGACGCGGCGGTTGTAGGCGACACAGTTTTGAAAAGCGATTCCCATGCCGTTAAACCTATCTTCTTTCCAGGCGGAGACGTTGGACGTTTGGCTGTTTCCGGCACGGTAAACGATATCGCCGTTTTAGGGGCTGAACCATATGCTTTGGCATGCGGTTTCATACTTGAGGAAGGACTTCCATTATCTGATTTTGAGAGAATCTTGGCAAGCATGAAACAGACATGTCAAGAGGCAGGCGTGGGCATAATTACAGGCGACACTAAAGTTGTAGAGAAAGGCAGTCTTGGTGGTTGTGTAGTAAACGTTTCAGGGATAGGCAGGAGAACCGAAGCCCTAGAAAAAAATCTGAACGTTGTGAAACGGTTTAGAAGCGACTTTAAAGCTCGGTGGATTTTAGACTCCAACCTTAAGCCCGGAGACAAAATAGTTTTGTCTGGAACCATCGGCGACCACGGCTTGGCAGTCTTATCCGCCCAAGAGGGGCTGAGTTTTGGAAGTAGCATAAGGTCGGATGTGAAACCATTAAATCGTTTGATTCAACGCATGCTTGGCGAGGTGGGCGGCATAACAGCCATGAAAGACCCAACTCGAGGCGGTTTAGCCGACGCCCTAAACGAGTTCAGCGAAAAATCCAACGTTGGCGTTCTAATTTACGAGGACAAGATTCCAATAAGGAACGATGTCAAGGCGGCTTGCGAAATGCTCGGCATAGACCCCCTTGAGGTGGGAAATGAGGGAAAAATAGTCATAGGCGTCGTAAAAGAGAAAGCTGAAGAACTCCTAGAATTTTTGAGAACAACAGAAGAGGGAAAAGAAGCCCAAATAATAGGTGAAGCTACAAACGCGTTTACAGGCGTCGCCATGCAAACAGTCGTCGGCGGGAAAAGAATAATCCCTAGACCCGTCGGAGACCCTGTTCCAAGAATCTGCTAAAAAGGTTCTATTTTGGTTTTCTCCACAAATCCGAGACTCTCCCAACCTTAACGAGCTTCCATCGCCCAAAAAAATCCTTCCTGTAAAAGTGGAACAGCCCACAGCGGGTGCACTGCATAACCCGACGGTTTTTCTCAAAATCCATCTCATATAAAACCAAAGGCGAACCACAATCAACACATTTACCCGAATAGGCTCGGTCACCTTCAACACTCATTACAGCTCGCCTCTATACAGTTTGACTTTCCAATGTTTAAGCTTAACCAGTGAACGACAAGAAAAATAAAAGAGGTTATGGCTGAGGCGGCGGTGGCGGTTGAACCGCCGTTGGCTGAACCGGAGCCTGCGGAGCTTGTGCAGGTTTAATGGAAAAGAAGCCTACAGCCATAAGGATCCACGAAATCCAAATGACTATTAAACCTATTAGAACTATTGTCAGCACCGCACCTATGAGCCAGACCATGCCAGCTGTTCCGAGTATTTTCTCGCCAGATCGAGCAGAAAGTGCGTTTAACGACTTTCTAAATAGTACCGCCGAGACTATTACTGATATGATTAGAAGCAGATAGGCGCCAAGAAAAGCCACGACGATTTGCGGTAAGTGTTCCATAACGAACTGCTGTATAATCTGCTGTATAGCCATCGGGTTACCTAAATCTAATTCCATGCCTGTCAATTCCGCAATCAGCGGCGATAGAAGTATTACAAGGACAGCGATCACCGCCACTATGCCAACTACTATGGTTATAAACCCGTAGAGGGCATTATTGAAAATGCCGCCGTCTTGGTAATGGTCTGCAAAACCTTTTAGAGCTATCAACACCAAGATCGCGCCAACAACCAGCAAAAACAGAGTGTATGGGATTCCCAACACTCCTAGAATGCTTAAAACCATTAGTAATGCGCCAACACCGCCTAAAATTCTGTTCGATTCAAGACTCACCTTTCAAACCTCACTTAAAGCGATTTTTGTTATGTTAATATTTCTAAATAAAAGCTTTTATGTTATGAAGATTTTGCCCAGATTCGACATGTTCCTTCTATGCTTACCATGCATGCGCCCACTGGTTTTTGCGGTGTGCAAGCCTTCATGAAAAGCGGGCATTCCGTGGGCTTTATTTTTCCGATCATTACGAGGTGGCATTGACATCCGGGCGGTAGGTCTCGGCCTTTCGTAATGCGTACTCCAAACTTTTCTCTTGCATCGTATACCGTAAATTCCTCTTTTAGTTTGAAAGCCGATGATGGTAGTTTTCCGAGTCCACGCCATTGGCTGTCCACAATGTCAAACGCTTTGTACATGATTTCTTGGGCTTTGGTGTTGCCTTCCCAGCTTACAGCTCTAACATACTCGTTTTCCAGCCGCGCCGTGCCTTCCTTTACTTGTTTTAGAATCATGTAGATGGCGAAGAGCACGTCTAAGGGTTCGAAACCGGCTACAACCGTCGGCATGTGGTAGGCTTTTGGAAAAACCTCGTAGGCTTTCAAACCTATAATTGTGCTTACGTGTCCGGGAGCGATGAAGCCGTCTATGTGGAGGTCGCCTACTCCCAGCAGAAGTTCCATGGCTGGGGGAATAAGCCTATGAGAAACCAGAAAGCTAAGGTTTTCGGGCGGTTTTCGCAGAACTTCTAGGGCTGTTGATGGAGCTGTTGTTTCAAAGCCTATGGCGAAAAAGGCAAACTCCTTGTTTTGCTCTTTTTCAGCCATGCGGACGGCATCCATGGCGCTGTAAACAACCCTAACATCGGCGCCCTCAGCCTTGACATCCAAAAGAGACTTTTCAGAGCCCGGAACCCGCAACACGTCTCCAAAACATGTCACAGCAACCCCTTTTAGGGCTAGAGCAACAGCCTCATCCACTTCAGAGGCAGGGGTAACACACACTGGACAGCCGGGTCCAGCTATGACTTCAACGGTTGGAGGCAGTAAGCTCCGCAAGCCATAATGGGTTATGGTCCACTCGTGGGTGCCGCAGACATGGCAAATTTTAACAGTGTCCTTTCTAGGCGCTGTTTCGCGTATCTTTTCAACTACACGTTTAGCTACGGCTGGATCTCTAAACCTTAAATTTTCAGACATTTCAATCAACAACACACATCATTTTGTTCCGTGCGAACTTTCAGCTTCTAGAAGTTCACGCCACAGCCGCAAGGTTTCTTCGGCTTCCTCTTGGCTTAATGCTTGGATGGCGTAGCCAGCGTGCACTAAAACATATTCGCCAACCTTAACTTCTACTAGGGAAATGTCAACCTCTCTTAGGACGCCTTCTCCAAAGTCCACTTGAGCTTTGCCGTCTTGTATTTTGACAACCTTTGCCGGAATTGCCAAGCACATGTTTCTCCTTGAAAAGAAGGCGTCCCTCGATAAAATGGTTGCGTTTAGAAGTAGAAAAGTCCAGCATAGACGGCTTGCCCAAAAGACAAGCCGCCGTCGCCGGGCGGAACAGCCTCATGGACGAGGAAACACAAACCAGCAGCCTCTACAGTTTCACGCATAAGTTTGGCGAACAATTCGTTGCATGCAACCCCTCCGGAAAAACCAACCGTCTTAACGCCTTTTTCTAAGGCTTTTTCAACGGCAAGTTCGGCCAAGCCCTTAGCCAAATATGCATGAGCAGAGAAAGCCAAATCGGCTAGGGCGCATTTATCCCGTTTTTCAAATATCTCAAGCAGCATGTCTGTTGTTTCTAGAACATCACCTTCGATTATAGGTTTTAATTGAAGAACGTCTTTGCAGCTTATAGCTGCGGATTCCAGCTTCATGGCTGGTTCACCCTCATAAGTGCGTTCATAGCACAAGCCAAGAACTGCCGCGGCAGCATCTAAAACTCTCCCGCAACTCGTTGTTTTAATTACACTTCGCTCTTTTTCCAACTGTTGAAGGATTAAGCAAACTTCGCTTTCGCCGTGCGGGAAAAAGCGCTTATTCTGCATAAGCCAATCCTCAACGTTTAGCCTTTTATGGAGAATCCCAGCCGCCATTCTAAGCGGGTAACGGGTCGCCAAGTCTCCGCCAACCATGGGCTGCTCTTCAAGGTGGGCGACGCGTTTTATTTCGGAGGAGCGGCGTGAAGCGAAAATTATTTCTCCACCCCACGCTTCGCCGTTGATTCCATAACCGTAGCCGTCGCAGCATACGCCTACAATTTCGTCAACGCCGTGTTCAGCCATTAATGCGGCTATGTGGGCGAAGTGATGTTGCACTTGGATAAGTTGCCAGCCATTCTTGGTTGCTAACTCTTGAGCAAGCTTTGTTGTCGTGAATTTTGGATGCAAGTCGCAT
>JAWBXD010000003.1:0-36974 GCA_038868055.1 Bathyarchaeia archaeon | reverse complement strand
CTGAAGCCTCGAAGCCTAGGGCTTTGCGGGTGTAAGCCGCCAGCTCTATGGTTTGGTTGTTCACCGAGTTGGATAGATTGAATCCAGCCAAGGGTGTTGTGCCGTCTTCTCGGCTGAAAAGCTTTGCCATCAATAGAATCCACAAAATCGAGTAGGGGTTGTCGGCTCCTAGGAAAACGGAGATTTTGAACTCTATGTCCACGCCGAGTTTGTGCAAGAGAAAGCCCAGCAAAACAGTTCCAATGTTCGTGTTTAAAACCTGCTTTACGCCGTATTCCATGTAATAGTAAAGGTATTCCTCAACCCATTTCGAAGCATACTCATTTGGAACACCCACGCCGCCGAAATATCCCGTTAAGGTTTCAGGTCCGCCTAAATGGACGTTAATTGGTTTGCCGTCTGGTCCAGGCATGGTTCCCTTCGTGTCCAAAGTTTGCACATAGGAAGCTCCAATCACTTGCATGGCGGCGGCGAAAGCCAAAATGTCTCCGTCTTCAACCTGTTCCTTCATGGATCTGACACGAATATATCGGGCTGGCATAAGGTCTTGCTTTTTAATCGCCCTTTTCGCCTCTTCAATGAGCCAAGGGAAAAAGTTGCACGCGCTTATTTCAAGTGTAACTGCGCAAGCCTCGTTAAACTTCATGGAATCCGCTTTTCTTCCCAATATTCTTCTGCGGTATTCAGGTATGCTTATGAAGGCTTCTCTGTCACGCTGCTTGATAAGCCATTCAAGATCGCTGATAAATGGCGACTTAATTTTTTCGAGGCGTTTCATAATATTTTCCAATTGGCTGTTTTCTCTGGCTTTGCGGTTAATCTCTTCCACGCCGCCATACTTGTCAAGGATTTCTAGGACGCCATTCACGAGCGGGTTGTTATCCAACAGTAGAAAATCGTTAACCTCCTCCAACTTTTCCTCGTTAATCAAGAGTTTTTGCTTTTCTTTCAAACATTGCTCCCCCACGTAACAGCCTACTCTACTTTCAAAGGACTTAAATTGTTTAACGTTTATGGTATTCCAGAGGCGAAAACATGTTTAAACCAGAAGGAATCATGCCAGCGCTTGTTACCCCCTTCACGGATGACGGCAAGGCCGTTGATGAGGAGCGACTACGCTTTCTCGTGAACCGCTGCATAGAGTTGGGGGTTCACGGAGTTGTTCCGTGCGGCACGACTGGCGAATTTGTGAACCTAACCATTGAAGAACGGAAACAAGTCATAAAAATTGTGGTGGACGAAGTTAATGGACGTGTTCCAGTAGTTGCTGGAACAGGGACCAGCGGCACAGACCAAGCCCTTGAAATGGCAAAATATGCCAAAGATGTGGGCGCAGACGCCGCCCTAATTGTGACGCCCTATTACCTGAAGCCGGCAGACCGCGGAATCTACGAGCATTACGACACGATTGCAAGCAAGGTGGACATGCCTGTAATCCTCTACAACATTCCCCAGTGCACGGGTGTTCAGCTAACCTGGCAGATGGTGGAGGACCTAGCGCAAATTCCAAACATTGTGGGTTTAAAGGACAGCAGCGGACAGCTCAACTATATTCTGGCTGTGTTGGAAAAAGTCAGAGACAAGATAAATGTGCTGTGCGGCCACGATGAGGTTGTGGTGGCAGCCCTAGCTGCGGGATGTTCAGGCGCCATCCTCGCCAGCGCCAACGTAATACCAGACATTTGGGTTCAAATATACAACCACATCAAAAACGGAGAGCTGCAAAAAGCCCGAGAACTCCAATACAAGGTTCAGAAGATAGCTCGCATAATTGCTGGAAGCGGCCCCGTCGGCACGAAAGCAGCCCTAAACATGATGAAAATCAAAGTTGGCCCTGCCAGACCGCCTCTAAGCGTTGGCGGTGAATTAACCTACGAAAACAGGGAGGAACTCCGTTTGGAGCTTGAAAAACTTGGCAAGATAGAGCCGAAGCCTGTAACCTTCCAGATTACAGAGAAACCCTTAGAACAGCGGTTCATGGCCATTGACATAACACCAGAAGTGATAAAGGACTTCAACCTGCGGGTAGGCGAAGCCTTGGCTGGCTCAGGCGCTGAGGTAGCCCACATAGACTTGGTGATAGGAAGAAAAGACGGCCCTGTAGGCGCCGCCTTCGTTAAGGCTAAGGCTGCTCCTACGCCTGGACATGAGCCGCTTTTAGCCATACTAGAGCCAAACCTCACCGTTAAGCCTTTAACACTCATTGTTCCAACGGTTACGATAACCAACATGCGGCAGGCCAGCATGGTTTATGGTCCAGCCCAGACGGCAGTGGCCAAGGCTGTGGTGGACAGCGTTGCAGACGGCACCATACCAAAAGAGGCTGTTGAAGACCTTGTGATAATTGCAAACGTTTTCGTCCACCCGTCAGCTGTGGACCGCCAACGCGTCTACATAAACAATTATAAGGCTATGCGCCACGCCTTGAGAAAAGCTATAGAGGGAAAACCAACCATAGAAGAGCTTATCGAAAACAAGGAACGCGCTAAACACCCATTCAAGTATTCGCCATAGAAAGCCGTGAGAAACCTTGCAGAACCAAAAGGTAGCTGAGGGAGAACATGTCCTCCTATACTTAGACCAGAGGAGAACATACCTCGTCAAAGTTGAAGCTGGAAAAGTTCTTCACACGCACAAGGGCTTCATAAAACTCGACGAGTTAATCGGCAAAGAATACGGCTCCACGGTGGCAAGCAGCCTCAACGTCCAATTTACAATACTCAAGCCGTTGCTTCGCGACTACATAATGAAAAGCGTGAGACGAACCCAAATAATGTACCCAAAAGACATAGCCCTCATCATAGTTTTCAGCGGAATAGGCCCAGGCAGCCGTGTTGTAGAGGCTGGAACAGGCACGGGCGCATTAACCACAGCCTTAGCCCACTTTGTCCGGCCAAACGGCCGAGTCTACAGCTACGAAATCAGAAGCGAATTTCTCGAAACTGCTGAGAAAAACATTAAACGGGCGGGCTTGGCTGACTTTGTGGAGCTTAAAAACAAGGATATTACGGCAGGGATAGACGAAACAGACGTGGATGCCGTCGTATTGGATATGGCGACGCCTTGGCTTGTGATCCCCCACGCCTACAAAGCCCTGAAGCCTTGCGGGACACTCATCTCTTTTAGCCCAACCATAGACCAGACAGTTAAAACCGTGGAAGCCTTGAAGGAGAACGGCTTCATAGACATAGAAACCCTCGAATGCCTCGTGCGGGGAATACAAACAGAACGGGGTAAGACAAGGCCTCAGACGCTTATGACAGCACACACGGGCTACATAACCCTTGCAAGAAAAACCTTAAAACCACCAGTTTAGTTTACTTTTCGTTAACCTAACGGTACGCCTTTACGTTCATAAATCTGAGTCAAGTTAAAAGATGGACCGCGCGGTGCGCTTATAACTACGCGGTAACATGGATTTCGGTTTAGGTTTTACTAAGACCATATGGAAAACAACTATGAAAGCCAGAAATGCTAACAATAGTATAGCTGATGGGAACTCATAAACTATAGCTATTTGATGATCTGAGTGAGTATAAGCCACATATATATAGGACGCCGACGAATCCTTCCAGTCTCTATAGGGCCAAGGTTCCCCGTTTAACAAAACTGTGTAGTTTCCTTGCCATAATCTCTGCACAATCGCGTTAGGTATAGTTACCCGACAAAAGGCGGCTGTACCTTCCGTACCGGCCACATTAAAGCTTATTATTTTTTGTTGGATGTCTATTTTAAAGTCAGAGACTGTAGAATTGCTTATTATGTGGACAGTGTGGCTTACCCCGTCCCAAACACCACCATCAAACACGCTTAATGGAGCCATAAGTGGATAATTGTCCTTGTTGTAGTTCCCAATAATTTTCGGTGTGTCGCCTATTCCATCACTTCCAGTCTCATTTTGATACGAACCACTGTGCACGTCTACCCCAATATAATCGCTCCAATAGTTTCCGCCAGAGGGGTAGCCATCATCCCACTCTAAAATGTTAGCGCCTAATACAACTTGAGTGTAGTTAATGAAGTTGTTATGGTGTATTGCAATCTTGTGTTGCTGGTTATATAGCCTAATTGCACAAGAAGAATTAATGATGGTGTTTTCTAAGATTGTGCAGTTGGATATAGGTTTCCAAACATAACCAAATTGTAAACCTTGATCGCAATTGATTATTCTGTTCCCACGAATTATCGTTTTGTTTAACCATCCCTCATCATTAGAGATGGCGATTGCTCTGTTCGCGCCGATTATAGTGTTCTTCCTTATGACGATCGTATAGTTTCTAGTGGGAGGTTGTAGATGAACGTACGTAAGTTCAAATCGAATAGCATAAGAAGAGGCATTAACTATCACATTGTTTTCAATATTGATAATTCCACGGAAGGAAATCGCATCCACAAAACAGTTAGTGATTCCTTGAGCGATGTGTTCCATTAGATTGTTTGATATCGTTACGTTATCAACATGCTCAAGTTGGATTACTCCTCCTGGTTGTTCATTGTAGATTATATGTCGTACGCCAACTGGGGCGGGATACGCATAATTCTTGTCTGCAATATGTCTAAATGTGTTATTGAAAACAGCCAAGTTTGCTAAAAGGTATGCTATGTCAGTGTTTATTGCGGCGCCTTTTGCGGGGATATACTCTATGACATTGTTAAAGATTGAACAGTTGTAAAGTATGACTTGGCTCTCGTAAGGAGGACCGCCAAGTTCAATGCCAACCCTAAATTTTAATAAGTAATCGAAATAAGCTTCCCCATATACGCCAGTCTTATTTACAAATATTCTATAATCCTCAGACCATACGTACGGAATCCCAAAGGTAGCGTTTCTTATTATATTATTCTTTATTATCACATTTTCGCCTTCGATGTATATTCCGGCGTGCCAGTAATTTTCGTAAAGCTCACGAAATATTGTGGAGCTCTTTATGACTCCACCCAAGCATACTATGGTATGGTGAACGTGGTTGTCATGAATCTTCATGTTTGTTCGTGCAGTCCATGGAGAAACCCATGACATGGATATTCCATAGGTAACATTTTGTATCACATTACCATAGATTTCGCTTCCCACATCTTCTATGACTGGAGGATAAAACCTTATCCCATGTGTTTCTCTATCAAAATTGTAACCCTCCGGATTTCCTCCGTCAACGCTTGCATTCAGTATTCTATTAAATCTGACAACATTATTGGTCGAAGTGCTCATAAATGCAAAACCTTCATGTCTCAGATTTATGACAGTGTTATTTTCGACAATATTGTTTGAGGCATAAAATCTTATGCTTGTAACGTTCACGAACACGTTGTTCTTAAGGTAAACGGGGACTTCCAGTTCAATTCCATGGCCATATTTAGAAACATCATTTGTGTAGGCTGGCCCAATCCATTTATATTCCTCTGTTTCTCTTTGCGTTTTATACCCTGCGTTGCAGATTTTAGATTCAAAAATCTCCACGTAAGAGCCGTTTTCAGCATAAATGAAGTAAGCCCCCAAGCGATCTGAAGTTATTGTTGACTGGAAAATGCTTAGGGCTCCTCCGGCTTTTACCGTCAAGTTCATACTAACTGGCTCTTCCGGAGGCGCTGGCTGAATTACACCCACAAAGGTTAAGGTGGATTTTCTTAAAAGTAGGCTTCCCCCATCGACGATAATCACGCTTCCGCTTATGGAAATTTTTCTATTAATCACCCACACGGTTCCATTTATTACCCAATCTCCAATTATTTGACTTTCAAAGACTGTAGTTGTGTGCGTAAAGTTAAGTGTGGGCCATCCTATTAATGGCGTCGCAGCAACTAGTATCAGTGCTATTTGGAAAAGAATAGAGAGTACTAAAGATTTGGATAACATGATGGTTAACTATGGAGCGTTTCATTTTAAAAATTTTCGCTTTTTACATCCTCTAAATGCTAAAACTTCTGGCGGTTAATTTTAATCGAAAAAGCATGAAAGCCAAAAAGAGTAATTGTCATTTTGTTCAAGCTGAAATAACATTTACGTCGAAAACATTGCTGGAATTCGCCCATAACACATAGTTTAGAACACCATTACACAAGTACCGAACAAGAGAGGCTAACAGGAGAACTTGGCCTTAAGCAGCTAAAGCGGCTGCGAAGCTAACTGTAAACGTTAACAGTCCAAGGAAAATGCCTTGCATCGGGGAACCAAAACTGCCATTGCTCCTAGAACCACTGCGATTAAAGCGTAGGCTAAACCCTTTTTCACGGAGCCTCTGCCTCTACGTTTTCTAAATTTTACGGCCCTTTTAAAGCTAAACTTTAGAACAGTTCTAAATTGCCCTTTCAAAATGGTTTCGCCCTCCAAACACGGATTGTTTCAACCCAGAAAGCCTCGGTGGCGATAAGCCCAAACATAAAAGCGTAAAAGTTCGGCCAGATTTGGCTTAAAACACATAGCACGGTGTATGTGGATAACATGGTCGTGAAGAGAACCGAATAAAATAAGAAGCGGGGAACCATGAAGCGCCCATGTACCAGTAAACAATCAGCGTTTTCCCCTTTAATATGGATTCCAAAAGCGTTTGGTCGAGCTCTTTCGGTTTTTTAAAAGCCTTCGCCAAATTTAACCGCCAACAATCCTTTATGGCATGTACTCTTAAACGCCTAACTTTCTAGAAAAGCATTTAACCGCACTGACAGAGATACAAGTCTCAAGCAAAACGGGGAAATTGTTTATGGAGCTTTCTATAAGCGAAAGCGAATATAAAAAGCGCATAGAAGCTGTTAGGAAAATTCTTCAGAGGAAAAGGCTTGACGCGTTATACTTGACAAACACGACAAGCATATTCTATTTGACAGGCTATTCATTCATATCCACTGAAAGACCCGCGGCGCTGGTTGTCCCGTTGGATGGAAAAATAACCTTCATGGGACCATTGCTTGAAAAGGATCACGTTCCACTAAAGACCAGGCTTATCGAGGATGTTAAAACTTACCTAGACTATCCAGGCGAGAGACACCCGATAGAACATTTTGCCGAGTTTCTCAAAGAAATGGGGTTAGCGAAAAAAAGCATCGGCATAGACAACAAAGCCGGGGCTGCCAGCATGTGGGGATATAAGGGTCCACCCATAACTAGGCAGCTTCCGGAGGCAAAGTTTGTTGACATGGCGGATCTTGTGCCAAAAATGAGGCTTGTTAAGTCGCCGGCTGAGGTTGCCCTTATACGGGAGAGCGCGAAATGGGCGAACTTGGCGGTTTCGCTTCTGCAAGAATATGCCTCGGAAGGATCTTGGGACGTGGAAGTAGCTCTAGCGGCGTCGCTTGACACCACCAGCATTATGAAGAAGACTTTAGGCGTTGATTTTGAACCTCTGCGAAACATTTTTCCAGTTTCTGTCTGCTTCAGGGGACAAATCGGCGAGATGAGCGCCATCCCCCACGCCATCGGAACAAAACGCCGTATCAGAAGCGGCGACGTCCTGATTGCTGAGGCAGCCGTTGAAATAGGCGGGTACAGCTGCGAGCTTGAACGCACCATGATCGTAGGCAAGCCCTCAGCCAAACAGAAACGCTACTTTGAGGTTATGGTTAAAGCCCAAGAAGCAGCAATCCAAAAAATGAGTGAAGGCGTGGAATGCAGCGAAATAGACAAGGCTTCCATGGAAGTTTTCAAAAAAGCCGGACTAGCCCACCTAATTAGACACCACACCGGACACGGGCTAGGCTTGGAGGGACACGAGCCTCCGTGGCTTGACATTGGAAACAAGGAGAAGCTAAGAGCTGGTATGGTTGTAAGCTGCGAGCCAGGCATATATGAAGTGGGATTCGCCGGCTTCCGCCACTCCGACACAGTACACATAACAAAAGATGGATGTGAACTCATTACACACTATCCAAAAGGCATAGACCAACTAACAATAATCTAACAAGAGGGTCTCTCCCACTTTATAAAACTTCAGCAAAGGATTACAAGCCACCGTGATAATTTGTGGCCGTCTGAGTAACTCTGAGACTTCATCCGTTTCGTCAACCTAATGCCTTCTCATCATCCGGCAACAGTTTATGGGGAAATGAAAAATAAAAAGCTTCACATGTCCTATATTGGGAGTGAGCCGCATTCGTTAGAAGAAAACACGCTTGGCAAACCCTTTATATCATGGTGCTTTTCAAGGCTTTTTGAAATTTTTCTGTTCAGTAGGCGTTTCGGCTTTTCTGTTAGGAGGTATTAACAGAACAATACTCTCCATGGTCAAAGAGGGGGACCGGGCCTATTCCTTAATAGGATTCGTTATTAAACAATTAACTTTGCACAGGCAGAGAGAGTTGGAATATACATCTTAATTTATGCTTCAAGGGGTGAGGAGGAGTTTCAAAGTTAATTAGTTAATGTTTTTCCTCTGATATGATTGTCAAGTCTTTCTGTGTTGAAAGGGCAGTTTACGAAAGCCTTAGGGCTATTTCGTCTGCGCGTGGCAGATCAATAAGCGAGGAAGTAAACGAGCTCTTAAAGAAGCGCTTAGCAGAGCTTAAATGCGGAGAGCAGCCTACCACACCGGTGTTTAACACGCCTATAGAACTCGCAAAACTCACAAAAATATGGTATAGCCTCACAAAATCTAAACGTTAAAGCTAAGCAAACATAAAGCTTTTTATCAGGATTGGTTGTATATTTACGAACCAGCAGTAATGATGCTGGCTAATAAAACCTTTTCTTTTTTATCAAGGGGGCAGATGCTTGCTATTGACTTAACATTTATCTTCGAAAGTTTCGAGCATCTTATACATGTATTCGTATGCTTTGAAATACTGTGGATCCACTTCTGCCAGTCCATTTTTCAAAAGTATCATTTTCTCAATAAGCGCTGTTTTTTCCTTCCGCCTTACTATTTCCAACCATTCGTTGGCCTTTTTTAGCAGGAGCTCTCCAAGTTTATCTATCTCTGGAAGTTTCATCTGTATGCTTGCGGCAAGCTCAGTTTCCTCCGATATAACCGCTTCCGTTAAAGTCAATAAGAGTTTGTAGCTAATTCCGGAAACCTTTTTTGCTTTTTCAAATTCTCCGATGCTCAGCAATGTGTCACAGACCACGTTGCTTAAAAAATACGGCAATCCTATGACGATCGACATAATCTTGTCATGTTCCTGTGGAGTCATGAAGAAAACGTTGGCGCCTTTGCTTTCAAGCCATCTTCCAAAGTCCTCAGCTAGAGCTTGCTCTTCAGCGCTTGTTGGTGTTAAAACGAAATTTTGGCCTTTTAGACTCTTGGCGCCTGGACCGAACATTGGATGGGTGCCCAAGATGACGGCGCCACTTATATATTTATGCATTATGTTTACGGGGGTTTCCTTGACGGAACATATGTCCATTACTTCCTGCCCGGGTCGAATGTGGGTGCTTATCTCTTTGATTACATCTTCAAAGTTGTCTATGGGCACGCATACGAGGATTCTGTCCGCGCTTTCTACAGCTTCCACGTTATCGGCAATTTCAACGTTTAGCTCCTCTTTCAGTTTTTGCAACTTCTCACGGTCTTTGTCTGAAGCAAAAACTGTGAAACCCTGCTCTCGAAAGAATTTTGCAAACCATCTTCCCATTCGTCCGACGCCTATTACTGCAATTCTCATTTAAAGGCCTCTGCAATTATCTTAAGCCCAATTTCAATTTCGTCGTCTGGCGCTGTCAAAGAAATCCTAAAATGTTCAGGGTAATCGCCAAACGAGGTTCCAGGCACAACGGCCACACCCTTGTCTAGGAGGTTAAAGGTAAACATTTCTGAATTTAAGCCATCAAGCTTTGGAAAAACGTAGAAGGGTGCATCCGGCTTTGTGAACTTCAATTTGGTTTCTGAAAGTATTTTGTGGGCTAGATTCGCCCTTTTTTGGTAGCTTTCCCGCATGTTTTTAATTATCTGATGTCTTAGCTCTAAAGCCTTTAAGGCTGCCTCTTGTATGAAAACGGGAACATTCGTCAATGTTATCTGGTTGAGCTTGATGATTTTGTCTGCTAAAGTTTTGTCTGTAATAAGGTAGCCTATTCTCCACCCGGTCATGGCAAAAGTTTTTGAAAAGCTCCTAACCACTATGTGTTCGCCTTCATACTCAAGAATGCTTTTGGTTTTAACAAAACTTATGTCCGCGTAAACCTCGTCAGCCAAAATCTTTACGCCTTTTTCATTTACCAAACTAGCCATCTCTTCTACAACTTTTTCGCTCATCACCTTACTTGTAGGATTGTTTGGATTGTTGAATATTATAAGCTTCGTTTTGTCTTCAATGAGTTTTTCAAGCTCCTCGATGTTTACCTCCCAGTTTGATTCAAGCCTTGTCTTTATGAGTTTAACGTCTACGCCCAAGCTTTTAGCCGCCAAGTCATAAGCTGTCCAGTGGGGACTTGGAATAATCACGTTGTCGCCTTTGTCAAGCAAGAGATACATGGTTGCGAAAACCGCCCACTTTGAACCAGGGGTTATCACAATGTTGTCCGCGTCAACTCCATGGATTTCAGCTAGAGCCTCTCTTAGTTTGGCTTCACCGGCGGCGGACGCATACTTTGTCTTGCCTTTCTTCATAGCTTCGAAGGCAGCCTCAATAATTTCCATTGGAGCTTGCTGGTCAGGGTCTCCGAGGTTAAATTTTATGATTTTGCGCCCTTCCCTCTCAAGTCTTATTATCTTCTCGTTTATTTCGTACAACATTGCTGACAACGGTCTTGAATTTAAAAAGCCGGTTATTTAAGACTTACATGATTCATCTTCTTGCGCATGCACGCTCATGTCAATTATTTCTCGGTAAACCCTTTTTACCTCTTCGGGATTGAGCTCCAATTTTAAGGCTTTCTCTGTTATTTGCCTGTATTTTTCATTCTCCCTTTCAAAATCCCTCAACTGGATTCCTTGCCTCCGCTTTTCTTCGCCTATTTTTCTGGAGATTTCAACTCTCTCCTTTAATAGGAGGAGGATTTTTTCGTCTATCTCGTCTATTTTCTGTCTTAACTCAGTTATTTTCCCCGACATTACTTCCCCCCGGCTAAAACCCTCGGTATTACTCCAGCCCTTATCATGTGGTCCGCCAAGGTTATCGCGACCATAGACTCTATTACTGGCACAGCTTTCGGCACTATGCATGGGTCGTGCCTCCCCTTCACTTGCAGCGTAGCCTCTTTGAATTCCGACAGGTTTATGGTTTTCTGTTTTTTGGCTATTGACGGCGTAGGTTTAATGGCTGCCCTAACCACTATTGGCATTCCGTTAGACAAGCCTCCAAGCACTCCACCAGCATTGTTCGTTAATGTCACCACTTTGCCGTCTCGTATGGCATAGGGATCGTTGTTCTCGGACCCCTTCATGGCAGCTACTTTAAATCCAGCGCCGAACTCCACACCTTTCACGGCTGGTACAGCAAAGATGGCTTTTGCAATGTCTGAGTCCAACGCATCAAACACGGGCTCGCCGACGCCCACTGGAACGTTTAGGGCTATGCACTCCACTATGCCTCCGAGGCTGTCTCCCTCTTTTCTGGCTTCAATTATTGCCTTCTCCATGGACTCTGCGTAAACCGGGTTTGGGCATCTTACTGGGTTTTTGTAGGTTTCCTCCCTAATCTTTTCCACAGTTGGCGTTTCTTTCATCTCTATGCCGCCTATAGCTTTAGTGTACGCCAACACTTCAACTCCGAAAAGCCGCAGCAACTTTTTTGCAACGGCTCCCGCCATAACAAATGACACGGTGATTCTTCCCGAGAATCTTCCGCCACCTCTATAGTCGTTGAAGCCTCCATACTTGACGCGGGCGGGGTAGTCTGCGTGTCCAGGTCTAGGCAAGTTTTTTATGATATCGTATTCTGATGGAACTGCCCCCCTGTTCCAAGCCAGCATGCAAATTGGCGCTCCCGTAGTGTGTTCCTCAAATATTCCAGACAATATTTCCACTCGGTCTTCTTCGATTCTTCCAGAGGTTATTTCTGGCTTTTTTGGGACTCTTTTGTCCAACTCCGCTTGCACATCACTTTCAGAAAGGGGTAGACCTGCCGGGCAACCGTCTATGACTGTGCCGACGCATTTCCCGTGGCTTTCGCCGAAAGTTGTCACGACGAAGGCTCTACCAAACGAGTTCGCCGCCACCAACTATCTTCGCTCCTAACAGGCTTAAGTCTCTAAAGAACTTGGGATAAGACTTACTCACACATTCAGCATTCATAATCGTCGAGTCCCCTTCGGCGCCTAAAGCGGCAACGATGCAAGCCATAGCTATTCTATGATCATTGTGCGGATCTAACACTGCACCGCGGAGCTTGCACGGCCCCCTTATTATGAGGTTGTCTCCTTCCACATTTATATCGGCGCCCATCTTTCTAAACTCTGTGTAAAGGGCGGCCAGCCTGTCAGACTCCTTATACCTTAATCTTCCGGCGTTGCTTATCTCTGACTTGCCCCTTGCGTAGCATGCGATGGCTGTGCATACGGGCACAAGGTCGGGAATGTCGCCAGCATCAACTTTTATAGCGTTGCTTACCGCACCATGTACTTCAACGAAGTTTTCTCCAACATGCACGTCAACCCCTGCATGTCTAAGTATTTCTAAAATTGCCTTGTCCCCCTGTTTTGACGTGTAATCAAGATTGTAAACCCTTATTTTTGATGAGGTTATGGCGGCGGCCGCCAAAAGGTATGCTGCAGATGAAAAGTCTCCGGGAACTTTGTGCTTGAAGGGCTTGTAGCTTTGCTCGCTTGGGATCTTTATGTGGCTGTAGTCGTTTGAGATTTCAACTCCCACCGAATGTTTTTGTAAAACTTCCACAGTCATGTCTATGTAGCCCTTAGACTCAACGGGTTTCGTGAGGAATATCTCAGTGTCCCTTTTTGCGCGGGGGCACGCAAACAAAAGTCCTGAGACAAACTGGGAGCTCACGTCACCCCGTAGAGTTGTCTTTCCCCCATTAATTCCTCCGCCATGAACCACCACCGTTGGGGGTTTATGCAGTGCTTTAACGCCGAGGGCGTCTAGGCTTTGGAGTAAGGGCTTTAATGGCCTATTACTCAACGAAGGCCCCATGGTGAACGTTGTTTTTCCTTGGGCGAGGGCGGCTACGGGTATCATGAAGCGTAACGTTGTTCCAGATTCCCGACAGTTTATGGGTTTTTTGGGTGATTTCAGTTTTGGTTGTCCGTCAGTCTCCCAAAAGTCGCCTTTTTGCTCCACGTCGGCTCCGAAAGCTTTTATCGCCTCCAAAGTTGCCAGCGTATCGTCGGAAACAAGGGGCTTCTCTATCACGGTTTTTCCGCTTGACAAAAGCGCTGCAACAAGCATTCTATGCGTGTAAGACTTGGAAGAAGGAGCTTCAACCTCGCCCTTCAACGCTTCCACAGGCTTAATTATAATGTTCGTCGTCATGAGTAAACTTCCAATATCTTTGCTTTTTCATGGTTTATTTCTGTCTCTATAACTTCGCCTTCATATTTCGTTAAAGCATCTTTAACTTGGTCAACCTTGTCTTCTGTGACAACCGCCGTTACGGCTGGTCCTTTTCCACATAGTCCTGCAGCCACAGCCCCAGCCGCAAGCGCGTCCATGGCTATTGATGGATTATAGCCTAACGCAAAGGAGTGCAGTAGCCCATTTAGAGTTAGGGCATGCCAAAAGTTCCCTTTCAAGGCTTCTCTATACGCTATTTTAACTAATGGCGATATTGTTTTCAGTTTTTCGACTTTTATGCTGCTTGTGTAAACCTTTGTTTTTGGAATATGGAATAGGACTTTAAGGTTTTCCGGAGCCTTGAACCGTTTGATTATTTTCCTCTTAAAGTTGTCCGTGACGACTATGCCGCCGAAGTAGGATGCACAGGCGTCGTCAAAAGCTCCGGTTATGGTCACTTTTGCCTCTAAGGCCGCATCGACGCCTAAGTTGACTATGGTTAGGTCGTCAATCTCCTTTTGAAGGGCAGCTACCGTGGCCAGCGCTATAGCGTTTGCGGCGACACTGCTGCTTTTTAATCCTCGTGCAATGGGTATGTTGGACCATGTCTTAACTTCCGCCCCAAATTTTTCAGCTAATCCGAAATGTTCTAGGACTTTTCTCACGATTTTCTCTATGAGCACTGTGCTTTCAAAGGGGTCTGAAGTGATTTCGCCCTTTATAACATGCGGGTTGTCTGTTAGCCTAACTTCCGCCTTTGTCCAAAGTTTCACTCCAAAGGTTGCCCCTTTGCCTATTGCAATAGCGTTTATTATGGTTGCAGCGCCATAACTTATGGCTGTGGCTTTACTGCTCAAAATCCAAACCCCTTGCTTGAAGCTTCTCCATGATAGCTTCTCTCATAATGTTTACAGGAGCCGGCTGATTAAACCAGATTTCAAAGGAGGTTGCGCCTTGAAAAACGAGCATTTCAATTCCATATATCACTTTGGCTCCAACGGATTTTGCATCTTTAAGTAGTCTCGTTTCAACGGGGTTGTAAACGATGTCCATTACAGCGAGTTCAGGTCTGAGCAAACTTTTGTCGACGGGCGTCTCATCTTGGTGAGGATGCATTCCCACAGAAGTGGCGTTGATAAGTACCTCCACGTCTTTAATCCAATTCTTTAGAACATTGTGCAAGAGACTGTTCCCGACAACTTTCCTGTTAAACCTTTTTCTGAGAGCATCCGCCAGAAGCCTAGCCTTGTTTGGGTCCCTATTGAGAATAACTAGTTCATCAGTCTCCTGTGCCAATTGGAAGGCTATGGCTCTTCCGGCACCCCCGGCGCCTAAAAGAAGAACTCTTTTGCCTTTTAGTTTGACGCCGTTTTCTTCTAAAGCCCTTAAAGCTCCGATGCCGTCTGTGTTAAAGCCTAGAAGTTTTCCATCAGCATTAAGCACGGTGTTAACGGCGCCGACAAAATTTGCCACGGTGTCGTTCTCATCTAGATGTTTGATGATGGCGGTTTTGTGGGGCATTGTAACGTTCATTCCACATATACCAAAACTGCGCATGCCTTTTACAGCGTCTTCGAGCATGCCCTCCTTCACGTTGAAGGCAACATAAACGGCGTCAATTTTTAAGTGCCTAAACGCTGCGTTATGCATAATTGGGCTTAGTGAATGTTCAATTGGGTCGCCTATAACACAGAACACTTTAGTTTTTCCGGAAACCTCCATTACATGACTCCCAACGCCTTATAAGCTGCTCTCATTTCCTCAATGGTCATTTGTCCAGCGGCCGTCTCTATACCACGTTCCAGAGAGGCTATCGTGAAATATCCCCCGTAAAGCGGCGACAAGAGCCTTGACAGTTTACCCAGCGCCCCCATGGCGAAACAAACAATCTCAGCTTTCCCGCTTTCATCATGTAGGAATTGGAGTAGCGTCAAATTGTCTTGTAGGCTTTGGGCAGTTGTCACTATCTTGCAAACGTCGGCTCCCTTTTCTATTTCGCTTTTCAGAATCCGTTGCAGCTCTCCTTTTCCCGGTGTTTTTTCAAAGTCGTGAAACGATATTATGGGCTTGACGCCCAGAGTTAGCAAATTTTCAACAACGTTTTTCAGCGAGGGGGAATCCAACTCGATATCCGCATATTTGAACCCACGTGAAGCGGCATTTAAGAGAATTTTTGCACGTTTCTCTTCTTTTCCCAGGAATTTTCCGCTACATTTTGATGTTCTGACGGTTGCGATGAGCGGTGTTTTTGCGCATTCAGCTATGTCCTTTAAACCTTTAAAATTGTTAATGCAATCTAGTCTTACTTCAATGAAGTCTGCTCCGTGCTGTTCAGATTTTTCAATAAGACTTAACGCCTCGTTGAGAGTTTTGGGCATAATGGATACACATATTTTCACGGTCAAAGCTCTACAACCTTCTCCTCTTTGACCAGTGTTCCGAAGTGCCTTCCACCCTCAAGTATGCACGCCAAAACTTCATCGCCGGGCTTCAGCACCGTCACCGATGTAGAGCCTTTTTCCGTTACAAGCCTGATCGTTTCCGCATTTTGCGTTATGGTTTTGAAACGTTTTCCGTGGTGTTCTGCTTCGATGAGCAATAATGGCCGCCACTCGATTTTGACTCTGCCAATGTTTGTGAATCTGGCGTTGCCGTTTCTGTCCACAATCATCAACTCTTCTCCAGCCTTGAGTTCTGAAAGGTACTTTGTCCTTTCCGGAGAACACATCACGTAAAGGGATACTGGGCCAGCGTTCACCCTAAAAGGTCTAGGTTGAACGAAAGGATTCTCGTGAACTTCCGCCTCCACCAGGAATAGGCATGCAGACTGACAGCCTAGAAGGAGACCTTCTCCCTCCTTCATCAAGTCGCATGTATCAACGCAGACTCTGGCTCCGGTTCCAATCTGTTTAACCTCAACAATTTTCACCAGTACAAGCTTAACTCGTGGAATCTGCTTTTTAACCAAGTAAGCAACTTTCACGAGTTCGTTTGGGTCAGACGTTTTTAGGACCACTCCGTCAGCTCCGAGTTCAAGGGTTTCTAGGGCTAGTTTTGCCTCTTCAAAGGATGAAACCTCTGCCAAAAGCCTGCTTTTTCCTCTAGCGTTGGCTATCAAATTTTCCAACGGTATAACCTTCCAGTCTAAACAATGAATTATTATGTAGTCGGCTGAAAGATTCGCGGCTTTAATGGCTTCCATTTCATCCTCCGCGCTCTTAACGACCACCCTAACAGCCACAGACGTTCCAGCCTTTTTGATTTTCGTTAGCTCTTCCGCATTGAAAGGCTCAAGCACTTGAACGTCGCATTCGCCGCCTTTCGCAGCAACCTTTACGCCTTTTTTCCTAATGTCGTTTACCCGCCGCTTGTCTGCAACATAAATGGCATCGCATGTTTGACTTGCAGAGCAGAGTATGCCCTCTACAGCGCTTTTAGGAACTGTTTCGTCGATTTTGAGCCAAAGTTCCTTCAAATTTCAGTTATCTCCTCTACACCTCTTCAAAACATTCTGGTGGAACATAGTCTGTTCCAAACTTTTCCTTTGCTCTGAGGAGGCGTTCACGCTGCTGGTTCAATATTGTGAAAAGTTCTTCGGGCGTGTCTGCAACCTTCTCTTTATAAAATCTTTCAGCCCGCTCGATTTTGGCAAGGTTCTCAGGTATGCGAATGGTGAATTGCTTAACATAGTCTTCTTTGCTATACTCCTTGTCCAGCACTTGCTTGAAAAGCCAGTGCAGATCCTCGTATTTTGGGATAAACCCTGTCGGGGTTACCCTTGCGCCCACGTCGTTGTGGACGCGTAACTCCATCCACTTAACCCAAACATGCTTGTCTCTGGGCGAGTTCAGATACTCCCATGTTTTCAAGTCTCGTAGAAAGTAGTTCACTCCAAATATTAAGGGCGGCTTTTTGAGTTTTCTCCCAAAGTTTAGGTTGTTCCGTATGTTTTGACCCATAGGTATAGAGATAAAGTCCTGTATACTCATCATATTTATTTCCGGTATGCCCTCCCTCCCAACTATAGCGTAGGTTGTCTCGGTTTCTAAGGCGGCTCCGTAACAGACTATACCGTGCTCCCAGTTGAAGCTCTGCTGGACGGGCACGTAAGCTTTTGAGTCGCGGCCTCCATACATTATCCCGCCAAGCTCAACGCCCATGGGGTTGTCCAGCTCTGGGTCACAGTTCTCCAAGGCTTTAAGAGACACCGTGTATCGGGCGTTTTTGTGGGCAGGCGGTATGGGTTCACCGTTTTCGTCTGTTTTACCCTCCCACCAATACCCGCTATAATTCACTCCGTCCTTTGGAAGTTCGCAACCCATTCCAAGCCAATAGGGCTTTCCATCCTTCACTAGAACGTTTGAGAAAATAACTTCTCCGGGACTTGTGAGTACTTTGTATAGCACTGGGTCATCTTGCGGGTTTATGCCCTGAAGAATGCCGAAAATACCGCACTCCGCATTCACAGCCCTAGCTGTAGAATTGATGTTGCGTATGTAGGTAATGTCATCGCTAAGTATGGTCTCCCCTGGAAGCATGGCTGTTGAAGTTTTTCCACACGCGCTTGGAAAAGCACCGGCAAAATACGTTTTTCTGCCACCCGGCCCACGCACTCCTATAATCATCATATGCTCAGCGAGCCAGCCTTCCTGGTTTGCTTTTCTTATAGCAAGTCTGAAGGCCAGCTTTTTGAACCCCACAGAGTTGCCAGCATACTGAGTGTTTACACTGTATATTACGCCATCAGTGTAGTCTATGTAGATTCTCTTCTTGTCGTGGTCCACGCTCACCATGTTTCCGTTAAGTCTTCCACTGGAATGCAGCACCCTTAAAAAGTGGGTTTCAGGACTCGCCTTCATAAACGCTTCATAGCCTGGTCTGAAGAGGAGGTATTCTGAATGGGCGACGTACCATGAGTCTGTGCACTGTAGGCCCAGAATTGAAAAAACGGAGTTAAGAGGCCCGAGACATACAAAACGGACAATCATTGTGCGCCCTTTCATGGAGTTTTTAAGGAGACTTTTGACTTCAGCTAACCCCTCGTCCCTGTCAATTTGGTTCAACGCCTTACTCAAGTAGTCGCCCTTTGGTACAAGGTACTTTGTGGCTTCACGGTCCCTTCCCTGATCGTATGGTCCATCAAAGTGAACAGTGTGCCCTGGGATGGCCAGAGGTTTCTCTTCGCCAGCTTCTATGGCCATCCGCCTGATGTAGGCTATGTCCTCAGGTGAATCGTCAGAAACGAAAATTCTTTCTGGATTGCAAAGCTCTGCGGCTTCGAAGATGAACTGATGAACGCTTGGGATTTTTATGACTTGCAGCTTTGCGTAGTCCTTTAAGTCCATTCTTGAACGTAAAGCTTCAAGGTATTCCTCTATTTCGTGTTGCAACCCTTCCATTTCAGATCACTGGCTGTTGCCCTTTAATAGGGCCAAGGCGCTTTCAACATCCAAGCCTTTATGAACGATGCCAACCAACGCCCTTGTAACGGCTGTTGGATTTTCATGTTGAAAAACATTCCTTCCAATAGAAACTCCTGCACAGCCGGCTTTCACGGCATTGTAAACCATTTCCAACAAACTTTTAGGTGAATCAATTTTTGGACCGCCAGCTATTATTACTGGAACGGGGCATTCCTCAACAACTTTTTTAAAAGATTCAATGTCTCCAGTATAGTTCGTCTTTATAACATCTGCACCTAGTTCGGCGCCAACTCTTGCTGCGTGGGCGACGAGGGTAGGATCATGTTCATTTCCAACTCTTGCTCCACGGGGATACATCATGGCGAGCAACGGCACACCCCAGTTGTCACATTCGTCCGCCAGTTTGCCAAGCTCAACCAACATTTCATGTTCACGATCCGAGCCTAAGTTCACGTGAACTGAAACAGCATCGCATCCCAAGCGAATAGCTTCTTCAACGCTGCAAACGTTTACTTTCCAATTCACATCCGGGCCCATTTTGGTGCTTGCAGAAACATGAATAATGAGCCCAAGTCTTCGGATGTCCACATTTTTAGCTATACCTTTATGTAGAACAACGGCATCTGCTCCGCTGGCAGCAAGCTTGTCAATTATGCTTTGCATGTTTACGAGACCTTGTATTGGACCGCTTGTAACTCCGTGATCCATGGGCACTATCACGGTTCTGCCGTCGTCGCCGAATATCCTTCGCAGTCTCCTACTTTTTCCAGTGGACATTTCTAGCATGCTCCTTGCACTTCCAGTTTTCTTCTAAAGATCTTTTAACAATGGTTAAAGCCTCTTCAACGTTGGCTCTATCAACAAAGACGTGAATTCCAGAGGCTACCGTAAACAGTCCGTAAATATTTATGCCTTCCATGCTTAACGCCTTAGCTAAACCACCTATTACTTCAGGGGTTTCTTCAAGCTCCGCTTTTTTAATCTTGATTAGGGCGAGGTTTTTTCTAACAGCCATGGCTGTTGCTTCCTCCGGGTTATCGTGAATGACCGTGTGGAGGGGCTCAAGGATTTTGTCAAGCATGCTCTCGGGAACATACATTATTAAAGAGTCATGGTTGGCTGAAAATCCCAAAAGTTGAGTCCCCGAACTCTTCGATTTCTGGATAACTTGGTGCAAGACATCATGGGATTGGGAAAGCCCCTTCCCAACAATGGTTATGGATGCTATCGCTTCTGGAAAGTCAACGCTGGCAACGTTTCTCGTAAGGGAGCCTTTGATGACTGTTCCTTCAGCGTCTAAGTCGCAGTGGGCATGATTTATGATTTTGACATCCATCCAGTCTTCCTTGTATTTCAAGGCCTTTTTCTGCAAGAACTTTTGGGAGGAACTTGCAACCCCAATCAGTGAGTTAACATCTATTTGAGGTATTTTCCTTACAAACTTCACAAGTTTTGGGTCAGCCGTCATTATGCCGTCCACGTCGGTGACAAGTATTACCTGTTTCGCTTTTAGTGCTCGCGCCAGGACAAACGCTGTTGTGTCGCTTCCACCCCTTCCCATTGTTGTAATTTTTCCGTCCAATGTTTTGCCGACGAAGCCTGGAACAACAACCACAACACCGTCATTGAGTAGTGGTAGAACGTGCATGCGGATCCTTTCTTCGCATATCTCCGGCATTGGATCAGCATCCATTGGTACATCGTTAGTGATTATCGGCCAGTCAGGATCCAATGGATCAAAGTAGCGACATCTTACACCATTTGCCTTCAAAGCTGCATAGAATATCCTTGCACTGGTCCTTTCACCCATGGCTAAAACATCGTCGACGTCCGTGCTACAAGTCATTTTTTCGCTGTTTGTAGCTTCTTTTACGGCTTCGAGCAGAAAATCTGTAGTTTTGCCCATAGCGGAAACAACCACTGCGATCTTCGCTCCTCTACCCAACTCTTTTATGACAGCTTTGACAGCGTTGGATATTTTTTCGCCATTTGCTAAACTGCTTCCTCCGAATTTCACAACAAGAATGGAGCCATAAACACCGTTTTGATTCTCTTTCACAACCAACCCCCAAGAAGGAGAAACCGGAACCCAGTGAGGCCGCGGTTTCTCCTAATAATTAAAGGTGTACCAATAGCCACTAAAAGGGAGCTCGAATGGTTTTTGTGTGGCTATTGGTTTATCCATCGGATCGACAATAACAACGCCAATCATATTTATACTTTTTGGTTTTTAGTTTCATACAGGAGACGCCAATGGCTCTTTCGGCTTTTATTTAACGATTTGTTTGGTTTTAGAATCTCAATCATGTCGTTTAACATTTTGCTTGCGGTTTCGATGGGGCCTGCTCCATGTCCCATGATTATGATTTCTTTTGCCAAGTCCGTTTTAAATTCTACAGCGTTTAGCGTGTTGCCAACGCATATTCTGTCGTTGAATGGTATAAGCATTGGTTCGACAAGCAGTCTGCTTTCGTCCGCTAGTCCAACAAGCTTAATGGTGCAACCCTTTTTGTGGGCTTCCCTTAAGTCCTTAACCTCTATTTTCTCTATGCCCTCAACTTTCTGTAAGTCTTTGTATGTCACTCTTCTTTTTAGCAGCGCATTCGCCAAAATCACTATTTTGCACGCTGTATCTATCCCCTTCAAGTCGTATGTTGGGTCTGTTTCGCATATGCCCTTCTCCCTTGCCTCTTTTATGGCTTCTTCTATAGAGAAGCTGTTTTCATCCATTTTTGTGAGTATGAAGTTGGTTGTTGCGTTTAATATCCCCCGGATTGACACGATTTGGTTTCCTGAAAGACAATGCTCAGCTAGGCTTATCACTGGTGCAGCCCCACCCACAGTGGCGTCAAATTTTAATTGAACATCATGCTTTTCCGACTCTTCCCATAGTTTGCTAAAGGCAACGGTCAACGGTCCCTTATTGGCTGTTATTACATGTTTGCCTGTCCGCATGGCTTCCAACATGAAAGAGAGGCCGGGCTCACCGTCTACGATGTTGGTTGGAGTGGCTTCTATTAGGATTTCTGCGTCCACGTTGTCTAGGATCTCTAAGCCATTTACACCCAACTTCCCGTATTCGGGATAAAACGCTACGGTTCTTTTCAACTTCTTGATGTACAACGCCTTTTCAAGGTTAAGTCCATTTGGGTTTATGGCTGCCCCCTTGCTATCAACAATAGCTACAACTTTCGGGGATATGCCGAAATTTTCCATCAAAAAGTTATTCTTCATGTTGAGTACTTTAGCGAACCCTTGACCAACGTTCCCAAATCCGATAATTATGATTCTCAGTTTCATGACTTTATCACCTTCTCTAACGCTTCTAGGCTAGATTCGATTTCGATAATCCCCTCGCAAGCCCTCACAGCAGCCTCCGGATCCTTTAAACCGTGGCCCGTGGCAACACAAACAATATTCTCGTCCACGTCAACCTCGCCATTTTCAACAAGCTTTTTAAGTCCGGCTATGCTTGCCGCGCTGGCAGGTTCAATGAAAATTCCCTCTTTTCTGGCGAGAAGCTTCTGTGCATTAACTATTTCGTCATCTGTAACTATTAGGGCTTTGCCTTTAGACTCCCTTAAAGCGTTTAACGCCCTTTTCCAGTTGACTGGGCTCCCTATGCGGATGGCTGTTGCTATGGTCTCCGGGTTTTTGACGGGCTCTATTGTGGCGCTGTTGGCTACAAAGGCCTTTGCTATCGGGCTGGCTCCAGCAGCCTGTACACCAACCATTTTTGGCAGTTTTTCGATGAGACCTAAAGCCTTCAACTCTTTAAAGCCCTTCCAGTAGGCGGTTATGTTCCCAGCGTTTCCAACTGGTAGAATCACCCTGTCAGGGGTTTGCCACCCAAACTGGTCGCATATCTCGAAGGCTGCGGTTTTTTGTCCCTCTATTCTAAAGGGGTTTATTGAGTTCAACAGGTATAAGCCAATCTGCTTGCTTGCTTCCGTGGCTATTTGAAGGGCAATGTCAAAATTTCCTTTCACCGCTACTACAACGGCTCCGTACATCATTGCTTGTGCAAGCTTTCCGAGGGCTATTTTTCCAGCTGGAATTAACACTATGCAGGGCAGTCCAGCCTTGGCGGCGTATGCAGCTAGAGAGGCGGAGGTATTTCCTGTCGAAGCGCAAACGACGGCTTTTACGCCAAGCTCTAAAGCTTTGGAAACGCCGACGGTCATGCCTCTGTCCTTGAAAGAACCTGTGGGGTTTGCCCCCTCATTTTTTACGTATATGTTTTTGATCCCCAACTCCTCGGCGAGTCTCTCGCATTTATACAGCGGTGTGCCCCCCTCGTTTAAAGTAACGATTTTGGTTTCGTCAAAAATTGGCAGAAACTCCTTGTACTTCCACACCGAAATTGGCCTTAGTCTCCAGTCTTCCTTTTCAATTTTTTCCCTCAACGCTTTTTCGTCAATTCGCACTTCAATTAAGTCGCCGCACTTGTTGCAATCGTATATTATCTCGTTGATGGGATATTCCGCACCGCATCCGATACATCGCATGGAAATCATTTTTCCTCCCTCTCAACAATTCTAGCGCCCGGTCCAGGTTTCGTGATTATTGATTCACAATGTATCCCGTGAACTTCGAAGCCTTCTTTCATGGCTTCTGCCACCTTGTTTTCCACGTTTTTTGAAGCGTCAACAAGTGCCAGGATGGAAGGACCTGCCCCGCTTATTGCGACGCCTAGCGCTCCAGCTTCAAGGGCTCTCTTTTTCACATCAGAAAATCCTGGAATTAAGCCAGCCCTATATGGTTCAGCGATTAAGTCGTTCATTCCCATCCCCATTAGAGTTAAATTGTTTGTCAAAATACCGGAAATGAATGCTGTCGCTTTCGCAATATTGTGCACAGCATCTGAAAGTGCAATATGCTTGGGGAGAACCGAGCGGGCTTTATGCGTTTCTAGCACCATTTCCGGAGTGGCTATGACGAATTTGGCGTTGTGGGGCATGGAAAGCTGCATAACTTCGAAGGGTTCATGTGAAACTATTGCTGTAAAGAATCCCATGATGGACGCGGATACGTTGTCGGCGTGGGGGACGCCAGCCGCCACGATTTCGCCTAGCGACGCAAATTTTATGAGCTCTTTGTAGGTTAAGCCAAGCCCTAAGGCTTCGTTTATGGCTAACGCTGAAGCAGCTGCACTTGCTGCGCTGCTGCCTAATCCACTTCCAGGCTTTATGCCCTTTTCAACATTTATAATTAGCCCGCAACTTTTCCCAGAAGCCTTCAGAAGGGCCTCCGCAACTACCCCAGCAGTATTTTCCTCGGGCCTCGTTGGGATAAGCTCTGAATTTTTTCCTTTCACAATCAGCTGAACCTTTTTTTCTCCCTTTACCACATCAACGGAAACTTTGTCAGACAACGCATCTAACGCGACTCCAAAAACATCAAATCCAGCACCTAGATTTGCTGATGTCGCTGGGGCTATAGCCTCTACATGGCTGAAAACCGGCAATTTTCTTGCTTTTCTATTCCTATAAGCGATAGCAGAGAACTGGAACCTGAAAACCGTGCTCACTTTCCATTTCACCTCCAAAAACCAGACGAAAGCGAGCCCCAAACCGGGAGAACGTTTTCGCGCCCTCGTCTGGTCCCCTAACTAGTTCCGGTTCCAGTGGTCGTAGTACCGGTCAATGTAGCACGTGTTAGGGGACCAAACGCTTTCAAAGCGGGGCCACAGCGGAAATCTCTCAAAATTTTCTATATAAGCTTTACGGATTATATGCTACAGTAACGGCGAGCAGAGCAATAGAGGAAACAACTTGCTTTCTCATTTTTGGTTCAGGCGATTTTCAGCGTGTTCTATCCTGAGTTTTCCTCGCTCCGTTCTCCAGCCACTCCATAAACATAGTCTCTGGTTACGAATAGAGTGTAAAGCCTTTCAACCGTGGACTGGGGCATGCTCATGACTGCAAAACCGAACATTCCCTCAATAGTTGCCACAGGGGCCTATGCTTTCAGGCAAGTTGAAAGGAAAGGAAGAATTGTGGAAGTGACAACAATTTTGAAGCTATAGGAAAAATAGTTAAAGGTGACGTTGTCATGATAAGGTATAAAGACAAAGGAGGGAAATGTTTTGCCAACAGCAACAATAGCTGGCATGGGCCTGGTTGGATCAGTTGCCTTAATTACTGATGGAAGATTTTCTGGAGCCAGCAGAGGGCTATGCATAGGCCATGTTTCACCGGAAGCTGCGGATGGAGGACCAATAGCAATATTAGAGGACGGTGACGTTGTCGAGATCGACTTGCCCGAGAGGAAAGTAAACGTGAAGTTAAGCGACGAAGTTATCAGAAACAGTCCTGCCCATTGGAAGCCTAAACCGCCAAAAATCTGTTCAGGATACATCCGAAGATACACGTGTCTCGTTGGAACGGCTGATGAAGGAGCAGTTTTTAAGGAAAAGCCATGTTAAGTGGGGTTTATGGAAGAAAGACTTCTGAAGGTTGCTTTTCAAGGAGAGATTGGAGCTTACAGCGAAATGGCCGTCTATAAACGTTTCGGTGCTAAAGTTCAAACTATTCCTTGCAAAAGTTTTCAAGAAGTTTTTAGCAAAGTTGACTCGAGACTTGTGGATTACGGTGTCCTCCCAATAGAAAACTCGATTGAAGGTAGTGTGAATCAAGTCTATGACCTACTATTAACGCACAACCTTATGATCTGCGGAGAAATTGTCGTCAAGATAGAACACTGCCTAATAGGAAACCCAAACTCTGATTTAAGCCACATAAAAAGGGTTTATTCACATCCACAAGCTCTGGCCCAATGCTCCGATTTTTTAGAGAGACTGAAGTGCGAGGTAATACCGGCTTACGATACAGCCGGAAGCGTCAAAATTGTTAAGGAGAGAGGGTTAACAAACGAGGCTGCAATAGCCAGCGAAAAAGCCGCAGAAATATACGGAATGAAAATTCTTGCAAGGGACATATCCAACTACCCAGACAATTATACTCGATTTGTGATATTATCAGGAATAGATGCTCCGCCAAGCGGCAACGACAAAACGTCAATAATCTTTTCAGTCAAACATGCTCCGGGAGCCCTTTATGAAGCTTTAGGCGTGTTTGCCAAAAGAGGGATCAATTTAACAAAGATAGAGTCTAGGCCGACTAGGGAAAAACCGTGGGAGTACATATTCTATCTCGACTTTGAAGGCCACAGAATTGAAACACGATGTGCTGACGCCTTGAAGGAACTCCAAGAGAAAACTTTGTTCGTGAAAGTTTTAGGCTCTTTTCCAAAAGTTGTTTAGGGCAAAACTCAGTGCACAGCATCTCAACTGACTTTACGTTGAGTGGGACTTTCCGCTATGTCTGCAAATATTTCCACTGGAATACCGCTACCAAAATAAGCATCAAAGGATCTTAGAAAGTTTCCTACAATAACGGGGAAGCATTGGAGGTGCTTGTTCACGAAGCTACAATAAAGTTTATATTGGACCGGGGCTCCTTCTATGGAGGAGTGAGTGTAAGTGAGGGGCTCTGTTCATAAAGGGCGATTGTCTTCATTGCTGAATATCAGAGTCGCCTTTTAAAACTCAACTTTTTGGTCCTCAGGCTAACTGACCTAGTATCTTCTGTTCAAGAATTCTTTTGTAATAATAGGAGGTGAAATTTTGAAGGTGAAATTTGCGGTTCCAGCTGGCTCTCTGCAAAAAGCTACATTTGAAGTTTTTGAAAAAGCAGGATACCGCGTTTTTGGGCAAGAGAGAAGCTATAGGCCTATAATCAATGACCCCGAAATAGAGTTGAGAATTCTGAGGCCGCAAGAGATTCCGATACTTGTAAGCGAGGGGCTGTACGATGTTGGAATATCCGGCTACGATTGGGTTAAGGAGACCGACGCGGACGTTGAGTTGCTTCAAAACCTTGAGTATGGTAAAGTGAGACTTGTGGCTGCCGTGCCGAAAAGCTGGACTGACATAAACTCGCTCTCAAGCCTACTTGAAACATGTTTGGCCAACGGAAGAAGTATTCGGATATCAACGGAATACTTGAATATTACAGCGCGTTACATTCGAAATAACCATGTTTATCGTAAGTTTTTCGGCGACTTAGAGCCGCTAACCGTTACACCATGGTGGAGGAAAGGTGAAAATTCAAAGGTAGCCATCTTTCTATCGTTCGGAGCTACAGAGGCTAAACCTCCAGAGGTTGCGGATGCAATAGTTGATGTAACAGAAACTGGAACAAGTCTTGAACAAAACAACCTAAAGGTTATCGAAGTCTTACTGGAATCCACCGCGTATTTAATAGCAAATAAAAATTCCCTCCAATCTGAAAAACGGGAGAAAATTTTTGACATAAAAGCAATGTTGAAGGGCGTTGTTGACGGTTCAAAGAGGCTTCACATATTTGTAAACGTTAAGAAAGAGAATTTGGAAATGCTTCTAAAAGAGCTGCCGGCCTTGAAAAGGCCTACAATATCTCCGTTGGCTGACGAAGGCTGGTACGCGGTCAACACGGTCATTGATAGAGACTCCTTCTTCAAAATTCTCCCGACGATACGGAAGCTAGCTCAGGGACTTGTGGTTTATGAGCCAAGGCAGGTATTAGCTTTAGAAGAGGGTTAAACAGTGATGAAAATTTTAGACATATCCAACATTGCATCTGTGAAGGAGCTGTTGCAAAAAAGGCTTCGAAAAAGAGATGACGCATTGGAGACTTACGTGAGGGAAATAATCAGGAAGGTTCAAATGGAAGGCGACGTCGCCCTAATAGAGTTCACGCAAAAATTTGACAACGTTTCCTTGGACGCTGGAAGCCTCAAAGTCAGCCGGGAAGAAATAAACGAAGCCTATGGGAAAGTCACGGAAGATCAGATCCGCGCCTTAAAGGCTGTAAAAGAGCGGCTGGAAGCTGTCGAAAGGAAGGCTCTGGAAAGGTTAAGCTTAAAAGTGGAAGTTGACGGGGTTCACATAGAATTTCAAATACGTCCTCTGCAAAGGGTTGGATGTTACGTTCCAGGAGGGGGAGCCGCGTACCCCAGCACGTTGCTGATGACGGTGGTTCCAGCTCTTGTTGCTGGTGTGCCAAACATTGTGGTTTGCTCTCCACCGGGTAGAAATGGCTCGCTTAGTCCTTTAACTTTAGTTGCAGCTGACCTATGCGGAGTTAACGAGATTTACAAGGTGGGGGGCCCCCAAGCAATAGCTGCCATGGCCTACGGCACCCAAACCATAAAGCCTGTGGACAAGATTGTGGGGCCTGGAAACATTTATGTGACTGTGACGAAAATGCTGGTTTCCAAGGATGTTGCCATAGACTTTCCAGCAGGTCCAAGCGAGCTTCTGGTAATAGCCGACGAAACAGCTAACCCCCGATATATAGCCCTCGACATGTGTGCCCAAGCTGAACATGGACCAGATTCTATTGTGGGCTTAATTACAACCTCAAAAAGCCTTGCCCAAAAGACTTTGCGGGAGATAGAAGAAATTTCGAAATCAACTCCAAGACGTGAGGTCGTCACAAAAGCTTTGTCAGAAAACGGCTTCATATCCTTGTGCAATACATTGGACGAAATGGTTGAGCTGACAAACAGCTTTGCTCCCGAGCACGTTGAATTGATGCTAAAAAACCCAGAAGAAGTTGTTAAAAGGATATTTGCGGCGGGCATCATTTTGGTGGGTCCATACAGTCCCGCGTCCTTAAGCGACTATCATGGTGGAACAAATCATGTACTTCCAACAGGAGGGTATGGAAAATTCTTCTCAGCCCTTTCCTGCCTAGATTTCGTGAAAAAAGTTGCTGTTTTAAAGTGTTCCAAAAAGGGTTTGTTAAAAGCCCACGAGCACATCAAGATTTTGTCCGAGGCAGAAAATTTACTAGGCCACTTTAAAGCCGTAGAGGAGAGGTTAACTGTTGAAAAATCAAGCTAGAAAGTGGATTAAGCGAGAATTAAAAGCGAAGCTTAGTCACGCCTTTAAAGAGCCCTATAAATGCATAGAGGGCTTGCACAATTTTGAGAACCAAAAAGTAGCAAAGCTAAATTTAAACGAGAACTTCTTCATTCCCCGCGAAAAGCTTCTCGAACTCGTTATTGAAGCTTTGGAGGATCTGGATCCTCGACTTTATCCTCAAGACGAAAAGCTTCGAGAGAAAATCGGCGAATACGTCGGGCTCCCCGCTGATAACATAGTAGTTGGTAATGGAAGCGACTATTTGCTAGAGAGAATTGCCCACTTATTTCTCGAGAAGGGAGAACAAGCCATAACAATTTCGCCCACCTTCCCCATGTACCGTTTCGTGGTTAACCTTCAAAGGGCGAGGCTCATTGAAGTCCCTTTAAAAGATGATTTTTCATTAGACGTTAGCGGTTTGCTGTCTAATATAACACCAAAAACAAAACTATTGTTTTTGTGTTCACCCAACAATCCCACGGCAAACCAGTTTAAAATCGATGAAATCAAATTTTTGGTTGAAAGTTTCCCAGGGGTCGTTGTTGTTGACGAGGCTTATGTAGAGTTTGCCGACTACTCCGTTGCACCCCTAACCAAAGAGTATGAAAACTTAATAGTTGTTAGAACGTTTTCCAAAGCCTTTGGCCTCGCCGGGTTGAGGCTCGGATATTGTATCGCGGACATCGAGATCATTAAAGCACTCTCCGAAAGCGTTAGTCCACCCTTCTCCGTTAACACAGTTTCCCTAAAGGTTGGCGCGAAAATTTTAGAAAACAAAGCGATGGTTGAGGAGGCCATCAGAAAAGTTCGAGCGGAAAGAGAAAGACTGGTGAAAGCCTTAAACGACATTAATGGGGTAAAGGCCTTCAATTCAAAGACAAATTTTGTGTTGTTTAGAACGGAGAAGCCCTTGAACGACGTTTACAACGGTCTACTGCGAAAGGAGGTTCTTGTGAGGAAAATAGGTAACGTTTTGAGCTTTCAGAACTGTTTCAGAGCCACCGTAGGTTTGCCTTGGATGAACGACAAACTTATCGACGCGCTTAAGGAAATATGCTCCTAATCGGAGGCGCTGTTATGCGGACCGCCGAGGTTGATAGGAAGACGCTTGAAACCGAAGTCCACGTCAAGGTAAATCTAGATTCTGTTGGGAAGGCTAACGTGCACACTGGAATAGCTTTCCTCGATCACTTAGTTGCTACACTGGCATTTCACAGCTTAATCGACATCGAACTCTCTGTTAAGGGAGATCTTAAACACCACATAACTGAGGACGTGGCGATATGTTTGGGCCAAGCGATCAGGAAGGCCCTTGGAAATGGTGATGGGATAACACGGTTTGGGTTTGCAGCTGTTCCAATGGACTGTTCTCTTGCTTTTTCTGCCGTCGACTTGACAAAGCGCCCCTACGCCAAGATTGATTTGAAACTCAAGGGCAAGAGAATCGAGGACATGCCATGTGAGGATATCAATCATTTCCTAGAAACCTTGGCCACGTCCATGCAAGCCAACATCCATGTTTGGACTCAATATGGAGCCAACGATCACCACAAAGCTGAGGCAGCCTTCAAAGCCCTTGCCCTCTCACTTAAACAAGCCATCGCTATTGACCCTAGAAGAAAAAGCACTCCAAGCGTTAAGGGAGTGATTTAATGCCCAAAGCAGTCATCACGGACTACGGAGCGGGAAACCTCTACAGCCTCAAATGCGCATTAAGCAAAATTGGATTCGCGCCGTTAATTGGGCTCTCCAAAGCGCTCCTTGAACGGGCGGATGCGGCGATTCTTCCCGGAGTTGGAAACTTTTCAGCAGCTTCTAAAAAGCTAGCCACGGTAAAGGAATATCTGGCAGACTTAGCTAAAAGGGGGACTCCTTTTTTGGGCATATGTTTGGGAATGCAGCTTTTATTTCAAAAAAGTGAAGAGGGACCCGGCGAAGGTTTGGCGTTTCTAGAGGGCGAGAACGTTCGGTTGCCATGTTCCGTTAAGGTTCCCCACATGGGCTGGAACACCGTTACAGTGGTGAAGCCGACAGTGCTGTTTGAAGGCCTAGAAAATCCATTTTACTGTTATTTTGCCCACTCATACTATCCAGTCCCAGAAGATAGAAACATTATTTGCGCCGAAACCACTTATGGCGTAAAGTTTGCTTCCGTTGTTGCGAAACAAAACATTTTGGGAACACAGTTTCATCCAGAAAAGTCCGGAGGCGCTGGTTTAAGGTTTCTCATGAACTTCTTCAATTTCGTCAAGAGGTGAGAATGCTGGTAAAAGTTTTTCCAGCTGTTGACATCATGGGCGGCAAGGTTGTAAGATTATTTAAGGGTCTTCCAGAAACAGCCAAAGCATACACAGGCTTGGAGGATCCCGTGGCTGTGGCTAAAAAATGGGAGAGCGAGGGAGCTGACGGCCTTCACGTTGTGGATTTGGACGCCGCCCTCGGTAGGGGGGACAACTCCGCCACAATTTTCGAGATCGCTCAGGCCGTGAAAATACCGGTGCATGTTGGGGGAGGAATAAGAAGCGAGGAAAAGGCTGAAAAATTTCTCAACATGGGAATAGACAAGATCATAATTGGAACGTTGGCTTTCAAGAGGCCAAAAGTTCTCGCAAGGCTGGTGGAAAGGTTTGGCGACCATATCGTTATAGCTTTGGATTATGAAGAAAGTGGTAAAGTTATGATTGAGGGATGGAGGAAGGCCGTTGAACTTGGTGTAGAGGACGCTATGCAGAGGTTTCTGAAACTTAAAGTTAAAACGTTCTTGCTGACCTCGGTGAATAGAGATGGAACCCTTAAGGGAGTGAGCGTTGACATTGTAAGGAAGGCTTGCATGTATAAAGAGGCAAAGGTGATAGCGGCGGGCGGAATGCAAGGTTTAAGGGATTTGGTGCTTTTGAAAAGTATAGGCGTTTACGGTGTAGTGATTGGGAAAGCATTGTATGAGAGAGTTTTCTCGTTAAAAGAGGCTTTAAAAATCGCTAAGGAGGCGGTGTATTGATGCCTCTAACGAAACGAATCATACCATGCCTAGATGTTGACCATGGAAGAGTTGTCAAAGGCGTACATTTCCTAAACTTGAAAGATGCGGGAGACCCTGCAGAATTAGCCAAAAGATACTCTGAAGAGGGCGCAGATGAGCTAGTCTTCCTAGACATAACGGCTTCGCCTGAAAAGCGGAAGATATTGGAGGATGTCGTTGAAAGGGTTGCCATGGAAATAGATATCCCCTTCACGGTTGGCGGTGGAATCCGTAGTCTTTTAGATGCAAGAACCGTTCTATGCAGCGGCGCGGATAAAGTATCAATAAACACGGCGGCGGTTGAGCGCCCCAGCTTAATCACAAAGCTTTCAGAAACCTTTGGGCGGCAGTGCATTGTCGTCGCCATTGACGCTAAGAGGCGATATGGAGAAAAGGAAGGAAAGTTCACCGTTGAAACAGATGAGGGAACGTGTTGGTTTGAAGTGTTCACCTACGGCGGGCGTAAACCTACAGGGCTGGATGCAATCCAATGGGCAGCAAAAGTCGAGCAGCTAGGCGCCGGAGAAATCCTCCTAACTTCCATGGATAGAGATGGTACTGAAAAAGGGTTCGACCTAAAATTAACCAGAAGTGTTTCTGAAAATGTTAACATCCCCATCATTGCAAGCGGGGGAGCAGGCAAGCCTGAACATTTCCTAGAAGCATTTTCCACCGGAAAAGCCGACGCCGCTTTAGCCGCCTCAATATTCCATTACAACAAGTATTCAATACGGTTTATTAAGAGGTTTTTAAAAGACAGAGGGGTTGAGGTCCGACTTTGAACGCTAAAAAAATTGAAATTCAGCAGTTGGATTTCCAAAAAGGCGGCGGCTTAATCCCGGTAATAGTGCAGGAAATAAACACCAAGGAGGTTCTAATGCTTGCCTACACGAACCTCGAAGCCCTAAAAAAGACTGTGGAGACAGGTTATGCCCACTACTGGAGCAGATCTAGAAAGAAACTTTGGATGAAAGGTGAAACCTCCGGGAACGTTCAGAAAGTGAGGGAAATCCTGGTGGATTGCGATTGTGACACGTTGCTCTTCCTAGTGGAGCAGAAGGGAAACGCCTGCCACATCGGGCAAAGAACATGTTTCCATAACCAGCTAGAGAGCAAGGAATTCTAACAGATAATTGGAAGACTCGTGTTAACCTTTATCTTTAATTAACTCGTTTCTAATCCTTTGACACTTATCTGTCGCTTCTTTTATAGCTCTCATTAAGGCTTGTCTGATTTGGCTTCCCTCAAGCTCGTAAATGGCTTCAATGGTTGTTCCGCCCGGGGTTGTCACCATGTCCTTTATCTTGGCAGGATGCTCCTGCGTTTCTAAAATTAATTTTCCTGTTCCCAGAACGGTTTGGGCTGCACTATAGAGGGCAAGGTTTCTCGGCAAACCAACCCTCAACCCAGCATACATTAAAGCCTCAATAATTATGGATATGTATGCTGGTCCGCTTCCGCTTAGGGCTGTAATGGCGTCCATGTATTTTTCTTCAACTTCTTGACAAGCTCCCATGAGGCTTAATAGTTTTTCAACCTTTTTCTTGTCGCTTTCCGTAACGTCTTCGTCGCAACAATAAGCCGTGAAAGATTCTTGAACTAGAGCGGCAATGTTGGGCATTGTTCTGATAAACTTTGCGTGGGGAGCAATCCTCTTGTAGAACTTTAAAGGAATTGTGGCTGCTGTTGATATCACAAGTTTCCCTTTAATTTCGCCGCTTATCTCCTTAACAACTTTTTCAACATCTCCAGGTTTTACGCATAGAAAGATGACGTCAGCTTTCTCTGCTGCCTCTCTGTTATTTGTGGTTATTTTTGCTCCCAATACTTCGAGCTCCCTTAGCTTTCCCAAGTCACGTCTTGTGGCAATAACTTCACCTTCATACCTTTTCCTTAACAAACTTTTGACTATGGCTCCACCAATCATGCCGGCCCCTATAACGGCTATGCTTTCCAAACAATCACCAGCCCATTTTAAAGTTGCGAGTGCAAAATACTCGAGATAAGCCCGGTATATAGGAGTTTCCAGAATTAACAATTCCATATAAATAAAAGGCATCGATCTCACGAAGTTTTCAGCTTTGTAACGCTTGAAAGAAATAAGAGATTAAAATAGGTCGCCCAAAGTTTAATACGTCGTATTAAGTTCTACAATTCAGCTTCACAGTAGTCGAAGATTTTGGCGCAAGGCTTTTCAGAAAACGCAAGTAGCGGGGGTTCATTAAAAACAATGTTGGAGGCGCCGGGGGTGGGATTTGAACCCGCCACGGCGTGGAGATTTCTCCGCAAATCCCCTCTTTTTCTGCTTCCATAAGGTAGAGGTTATGAAGCATATTTTACTGGGAGCACCCTCAATGGAGCACGCGAGATTTCCATCCCTAATGATTTTGTTAACGAGTAGGACCAAAGTAAACAAGTGTTTCTTCACGATAGGAGCCTTTCCCGAAAAATATTAATTATATCTTTCCGTTTAGGTCGCTTTGAAAACGAAAGAGGGTAAACTATGAGCATTGACATAACAGATGAAATCGGTTATCGTCTGGGCAGGTTAGACGCTGTTGTAAAACAGTTGAAAGCTGAACTCTCCAAAAGTAGCCTTAATAAGGATGGAGTTCACCGGTTATTAGCTGAATGTAAAGGAGAATCTCGACAGGCTGGCTGTTCTTGCTAAGTATTATGGTGATACTTCTTCCTTCAGCCAATTTTTTAAGCTACTAGCTTTAGGTCAAAAAGCTCAAGGGCAGATCGACTCCAAATCTTTTGAAGAGTTACTCAAATTATCAATTTCGCCCAAAATTCCTGTAGATGAGATAAGTTACTTGAGCTCATACTCAGAGACATTACTTACCCTCTTTGCTCACGCTTCTGCCAAGCTCAGCGATGAGTATTACCGTGAAAAACTATACGCCCTCATACCAAAGATAGAATCGCTAATAGAAAGAGTCTCTATAGCAACCGGGTATGGTATAAGCATCAGTGCAAGACTAGGAGCTATCGTGGATCTCACGTCTACATGGGGTTTGGGGGAGAATTGGGCAACCTCGATGATACATCTTCAAGCACTAGAGATAGCTATCAACAAGACCTTGGAAAAACTAAATGTCAAGGCGGAAGGAGGTTTCAAAGATAAGTTTAAGAAACTCGTCGAAAAAATTGGTGACTCTAAGTTTTTAGAGCTCGAAAGAATGTTGCCTGATCCCTTCTGGAATTTAAGGAACAAAGTTGTGCATGAAGGTTACGAACCAAGCAATGAAGAGCTGAATATAATAGTGGAATGGACTTCAAGGATACTTGAAAAACTTCGAACTGTTCAATTATAGCTGAATTTTGAGACCAGTATTTTACCTTCAGTAGGGGGTTCGGTTTGAATAAGCTATAACTTGATATTGAGTCAAAGCTCTTTCTGAAAGGAATAGAGTTCATACTGAAGCTCAAGCAACGTGCTCAAGATTTTGCTTTTTGATGAACAAAACAACATGCGAAAACCTTTTTGAGGGTGGGAGGAGCCCCTCCTCTCTTGAACATCAAGATGCAGTTAAGCTGACGACAAGGTCTTAGCCAACTTATTTCTGACTTAAGTGTTCAGATTGAGTGCTCAAAAGTCCAGTTCAAATCTTGAATTCTTCAAGATCCCGATGAAGGTGGATCTTGATTAGGTCTTACAGTCGTCTTGATTCTTCAACTGGGACGTTTCTACCCTCTAAATTGTATAGCTGACTTCAAGATTTTCTAATGCACAAACTACGTGTATCTCAGGTGTGAATGTGTGAATTAATGGATAACAATTCTTAAGAATATCTAGTATGGGATTTCATTTCTAGGGGATTTGGTAAATGAAACTGGCCATCGTTGCGGATGGTCACCTTTTTCAAACCTTTATAAAAAATTATGATCCAATCTCAGATTTTAAGGCTGTTTTGGAGAAGATAAAACGCGAGGATAACCCTGATGTACTTTTGATGGTGGGAGATATGTTTGACTTCAAAAAAACGCCCACCACTTACCTTAGACATTTTGAGGGTGAAGGATTAACAATACCGTTGCGGCAAATTCTCAAAGATTTTACAGTTCCTGTTTTTGCATTAAGAGGCAACCATGAAAAGGAGGAGGTGCTTCTAGGTCTAAATCAAACTGTTGAAAATTTTCACTATGTAAAAAATGACTGGAAAACTTTTGAGGATGTGGCAGTATATTTTATGGATTCACATTTTGAAGGGGACTTTTACGAGCCTGAAGTTGTTTCTCAGATTTTTGAGAAGATCACCGCAATTGTGGAGACGGATAAAAGGGCTAAAATTCTTATGTGTCATGAAACTTTTGCTCCGTTTGAAAACTGTCTGCCTAAGAGAGTAATAGAGGAATTAAAGAAGATTTTTGATTGGATTATCGATGGGCATATGCATCTTTGGTGCGACTCAGCTTATGGTATCCGGAACGTTGTGACCTTGCCAGCGGTTCTGCCGTCCAGAGTTGTCCGAGGAAAATATTGGATGGAACAATATGTTTGGTCGTCCAAAGATGAAAGACCTAAGTTTGAGAGCCGGGATTCGCCGTTTGGCCATGTTGTCCTTGACACCGATAAAGATTTGATAGAATTTCGGCCGTATTATCCATCAATGAAGATAGTTGAAGTATCCATTGAAACAACGGGTCTGTCACTTGGAGAAGTCATCAAACGATTTAATTTTGTTCTAGAAGAGGTCAGAAAAAGAGATGATAAGGATTCCCTGATAATTTTGCCAGAAATACATGGCGAAGCGGGCTTCATCACCAGCTTTATAAATGATGCGTTGAAGGAGCACGCTGATCTTAACGTAGAAGAGTTAAGGATCAACACGGTAACTAGATTTTTGACTGCCTCAGGCAAAGTCATAGCACCGCCTTTGCTCACGCCTGAACAAGTCTATGAAGATGTAGAAAAGGAGATCTCTGAAATCAGCAAAAAACTAACTGCTGAGTTGCGAATCGAAATTGACGCCAAAACCTTGAAGGACATCCTGAAAGGCATCCGCGGCGGTGAACTTGTTGAAAAAATGCCCTCAAGAACCACTACCCGATTGGAAAGTTTGCTTGAAGTAGTTATTGAAGAACTTAAGAATGTTAACAAACCCGAAACGTTTGGCGAGGATTTGAAGAAACTAATCAGGAAGGTGAAGGAATAATGAGGCTGGTATCGATTATTTTCAATAACGTTCTCGGACTGAAGGGTCATATTTGCTTTGAAGAAAATAAGCCATTACTGATTT
>JAWBXD010000002.1:0-38867 GCA_038868055.1 Bathyarchaeia archaeon | reverse complement strand
ATATCCACGCCTAACACAATCTCTTATCGAGTCAATCTTTAAACTTTCAGCCCAATGCATTCCACCATGCTACAACAGCGCATGGGTATGGGACATAAACGCAACTGGATACATCGATCTTCTTTACTTTGAGTGGAAGTGGACCGACTGGGGAGCCGGTTGGACCCTAGCGGACAAAGCCAACTGCATAGCCGCCATCATTGCAAGACTACTTAAACCGCAATTTCACTGCTAGAATTTCCTGCACAATCCACTTTTTATTTTTACATTAAGCTTAGCTTTCTTAACTAAGATTCAACCTTTTTATGATTAGCACGGTAACAACTAAAAGAAACACGAGCAAAAAGCTTTGGAACAAAGCGGCACCGTATTCGGTTAAAACATACTCGCTCATTTTTCCATCCTCCTCAACAACACGGAAAACAAACGGCATGTCAACCCTTTCCATAACAGCCATGATATACGGGTAAGTTACCATCTGATTGGTTGCAAAACCTTCAGGTGGACCACGTTTCGCCACTTCGACAAAAACATGTCCACCATCAATCCAAACTCTCTCGATAAATATAGAGTAGCCAGTTGTGGAACGTTTGCCCATAAAAGCGCAAACAACAATACTCCTGGAAAAATCAATGTAAGGAGGAGGTACTTGAGACTCGCGAATAATCGTATGTCTTTCCCAAAGGCTAATCCATTCATCCTCATCTCTCACAACGATATATGCTTCTTCACCATAACCACTGCAATCACCCATTTCAAGTATTTCAAAACTAATCTCTTGCTCAGAAGCACAGCTAACGCTCGAAACCAACAAAGAGAAAACTAGCAAAAGAGCCAAGGCAAACAATCCATAACTGATTTTATCTCCAAATCTCATAACAGATAAAATAGAGACGCTGAAGGCTTTAAACTTTGCCCATGTCAAACCGCATTGAAAACCCTTCCAGCGGAATATCATTCGAAAATATCACTTGTCCATTTATTGTAAGTTCGTCATATTGAAGCAAAGTCTTCCATAATCTTGCTTCACTTATAGACCTCTGAAAGTTTTGTTTAATCTGCTCTATAACTCTTGTCCTTTCAGCATCAGACATATCGAGAAGGTCTATTTTTCTACGTGTTTTACCGTTTTTTACTGCCATACAGTTTCCCTCGTTTGTGAAATTTTATCGTATATCTTAATAAATTGGTTCCTTCGAGCGGGAAAACGTTTCAAAGAGCGATATATTCTGGAAATCAGCATGCTCTGGGAAAAGTTAAAGAAGCAAGTGTTTGGTAAAACAATATTACAAAAGTGTGATTGATTATGCAAGCTGAAGCCTTGGAGAACGCTTTGTTTGCCGTTGCAGTAAATCCTTTATTGAAGGGGCTTATTGGCCGCTTTGACATTGAATGCCCTCAAGATGGAAGTCTACTCTTAAACTCTTTGAGAGACTTCCTAGGTGAACCAGTTATTCTCTGCCCTACATGTAGTAGTATAAGTCGCAACATCGCTAAACCGTTTTATGAGATTGGAAGCCGCCTATTGAGGGCCGACAAGAACTTTATGAGAAAACAGTTCATTAAAGGCAAGTATGGCAAAGCTTGGTTTAAGGGCTTCGGTTTAATGATGAAGGGCATAGAAAAGTATGGAATTCGCATACCGTTCGTGCCCGCAGGTCCCTTCGAGGTTGTCTGGAACTTCACGTATAAATGCAATTTGAGATGTAAACACTGTTACGAAGATGCGGGCGGCGGAACACTTCCAGAATTATCTACGGATGAAGCTAAACAGGTTATTGATAACCTTTCAAAGGTTGCGGGTGTCGGCTTGCCAGCCCTCTCCTTCAGCGGAGGGGAGCCTTTGGCACGAAAGGATTTCTTTGAAGTGGCATCCTACGCCAAAAAACACATACCGTACATTAGCATAGCCTCAAATGGAACGCTGATTGACACGGACATGGCTAGGAAGATCAAGGATGTTGGAATAGACTACGTGGAGATAAGTATTGACGGGGCATCACCAAGCGTACATGACGAGTTTAGGGGGATACCCGGCGCTTTTGAGAAGGCCTTGCAGGGCGTTAAAAATTGTGTAGAAGAAGGAATAGATACATGCATAGCAACAGTTTTACATAAGAACAACTTTGCCGAAACGGAAAAAATTCTTCAGTTAGCCAAGGAGCTGGATGTTAGATTTATGCATTTCAATTACATTCCAACGGGACGGGCAAAAATGTATGTTGAACTTGACTTAACACCAGAGGAAAGGCTTCATGTCTTACAGACTATAGGCAAAGAGATAGTCAGTCTATATTTACAAGCCAAGGAGGAGGAGTTGAAAACTGGCAAGTCAAACATAAAGGTAGACAGATTCTTTAGCACATGCCCCCAATATGCAAGCGTAACCAAAGAGTTGTCTCAACAAGTTGGTCAAAAGTTTATGGTTGAAGCCCACTATGCGGCGAAAAAGGGTGTGGAAAACGTTGCCAACTTCTTAGGTGGATGCGGAGCTGGACGTTTATATTGCGCTATAGAACCAAACGGTGATATAAAACCGTGTGTTTTCTTCCCAACAAACGATAAAACAGTTCTCGGCAACATGTTAAGAGACCCCTTTGAGGAAATTTGGGACAGGGACCCGTTACTTTGGCAACTGCGAATTAGAGAAAATCTTGAAACATACATTGTAAACGGCACAGAGGTAGGTTGTGGAAGATGCCCGGACAAATATATCTGTGGAGGCTGTCGAGCAAGAGCTTACAGTTATTTCAATGGAAACGTTAAGGCCCCGGATATTGGGTGTATACATAACAGGCTATTATGGGAAAAGATGATAAAGAAAGTTCTCCATAAAGTTTAGGCTTTACCTTTCTCTTCCTTACCAAAATATGCTGTCCACTTAAGTTTGCGGGAGTCCCGCCCAAGCTTTAAAGAGTTTTTCCTACACTTACTTGAGCAAAACCAGAAGATGGACCCGTCATTTTTAACGTACATTAAACCTGTGCCGGGTGGAAACTCATGCCCACAGAATGAGCATTTCCTTGTTCTTGGCATTTGTTGTAACCCTCCGGAGTTTAATGTTAAACCTACCTCGTTATTTTCTTTGCTTCCCTTTCAGTCTCCCTCAGCATGAGAATATCTTGCAAGCGAACAGGGCCCTTTACGTTGCGGGTTATTATGCGCCCCTTGTCTTTTCCCTCTAAAATTCGCACTCTAACTTGTGTGATTTCTCCAGTTACACCAGTTCTGCCGATAATTTGGATGACTTCTGCAGGTGTAAGCTCTTCTTCCGCCGCTGTTGTCTCCTTTTCCTTGCTCATTGCTTAGCTCCTTTCCTTAACTGTTCAACTCTTTTCACTATCTCTTTAATAAGTCCCCCGGCTTCACCTTCATTGATTATACATGCAGAAGCCGCCGAAACCTCTATGCCGACAGCTTCACCGAGCTTCGCTTTGCTGGGAACATAGACATAAGGAATTTTCCTTTCCTCGCAGAGCAGTGGTAAGTGAGCAACAACCTCTGGTGGGTCTACATCCTCCGCTATAACAACAAGCTTAGCCTGTCCCCTTTCAACAGCCTTAGTTGTTTCATTTGTACCTTTCTTCACGGCTCCAGTTCTTGCAGCTACGTGCAGGGCTTCATAGGCCGCATCTGAAACTTCCTTTGGAACATCAAATTTTACGTAGAACGGTTTGGACATAAGCCTCACCCTCAACGCACTGTCTTAATCAACAACACCTATTTATCAATGTTTCGACTAGAAAATGTGAAAAGTCTTTTCATTACGCGATACAACGTAGAAAGGTTTAAATAATATGTCTCGTTTGAACCTTTTTGTTTTTCGAGGGGAATTTAAAAGCTTGATTAGATTAGGCCGTGCACTCCACGTAAGCCCAAACAAAAACATTATTGTTAAAATGGAAAACTTGCCTAAGCTAGGCGAGACAGTTGTTGATGAAAAACTTAAACCTGTAGGGGTTGTTTTTGACATTTTTGGTCCCATCTCCTCGCCCTACGTGGCTGTAAAACCAAAAATTTCCAAACCGGATGTTTTAGTTGGTAAGGTGTTGTATACGTTCCCCTCGAAAAAGAGAAGGGAAAAATAAATGAGCGACACGGAAATTGAGGATGAAAATCCCACATCACACACTCAACAAGCGAAAGTTCAAGTATGTCCGGAATGCGGCAGCACAAGACTCATGCGTGATTACGAGTGTGCAGAGCTTGTCTGCATGAGTTGTGGGTATGTTATTGCCGCAAAAATAGCGGACAGGGGGCCAGAATGGAGAGCCTTTGACGACGAGCAAAGGGCAAAAAGAACTCGCGTCGGGGCACCATTAACCTACACTATACATGATAAAGGCTTGTCCACGATGATTGACTGGCACGACCGAGACATTTACGGAAAAGGTTTGTCCCCTGGACAAAAAGCTCAAGTTTATAGACTTAGAAAATGGCAGCGTCGCATAAGAGTCTCTGACGCAACTGAACGTAACTTAGCCTTCGCGCTTTCTGAAATAACTAAGATTGCAAACACTTTGAACTTGCCTAAAAACATACTGGAGACAGCATCCCTCATCTACAGAAAGGCTGTCAAGGAAAAACTCATACGAGGCAGATCAATACAGGGAGTAACGTCCGCCGCGATTTATTTGGCATGTAGACAATGTGGTTTGCCAAGAACGTTAGAAGAAATAGCACAAGCATCAAACGTAAGCAAAAAAGAAGTTGGCCGCAGCTATCGCTTCCTAATAAAAGAGTTGAACTATTTCATCCCGCCTTTAAAGCCGAGCCAGTACATAACAAAGTTTTCAAACCAGCTTACAATGCAGGGTAAAGTCGAGGAAATAGCCCACAAGATTATAGCAGCAGCTAAAGAGTTAAAACTCACTTCAGGAAGAGGCCCAACGGGCATAGCTGCGGCTGCAAGCTATATAGCGTCCGTCTTAACCGGAGAAAGAAAAACACAAAGGGAAATAGCCGAAATAGCACAAGTAACAGAAGTCACTATTCGAAATCGCTACAAAGAACTTGTCGAACGTTTAATGTTTAACATAAGCCTCTAGCAGCAAAACCAGGCGTTTACCAACAAAACACATTTTAGTTTCCGAAAACACCTTACTATTGGGTTGAAAATTTGGTGAAATGTCCAAAATGTGGAAATGATGTACCCATGGCTGTTAAAACTTGGAATGTGTCTTTACGTGGGCCTTCAGAAGGACCACATAAGTTGATGGGGCTTTTCGAGTGTCCAAATTGTAAGGCAAGGTTTAGGGCTATTGTAGAAGAAAAAGTTGAGGAAACAGTAAGCATTAAAAACATGGTTGAAAGAATAAAAGTGATAAAAGGTGAGCTGATGCAAACTCTGAAGAATCTGCGAGAAAAAATAAAAACCCTTGAAACTGAACGCGCTAACCTAATGCTTGAAATTGAAAAGTTGAAGAAGGTTGCGGAATCCAGAGTTAGCGCCCTCGAAAGCGAGGTAAACATGCTGCGGGAAGAAGTAAAATCCCTAAGAGAACTGCTTGGTTACACAGAGGAAAAAGAAAAATAACAGAGAACCTAACGCAGTTCGTCCGCCGTATTTTACACTTTAGGATTTGAGAAACTTTTCGTAGTATTCTCGTGCTTTGGCAACAGCTTTTTCCGGATTCTTCAAAATCGGGTAACTGACACCGGACAATTTTTCACACTTACTGAAGTATTCAATAACTTTTTCTACATTGCCCTCGTAAATGGCCAAACCCCCGGCAATTTGATACCAGACTCTTGCCCTTGTTAAGTCCTTTTCCTTTTCGAACTTCCTGGCATTCTCCTCTGCCTCTTTCATTGAAACTCCGATTTTCCTAGGGTCAAGGAACATTGTATTCAATAAAGCTTCATAGGTTTCTTTATCATCACCGCATAGTTGTTCAAGTTCTGTTATCTGCCTTTGAGGTTCTGTTTTAGCACTGACTTTTGCTTCTTCCTTTTTTCTCCCTTTAAGGAAATTAAGCAAGCCCATTTTCGCCCTCTCACATTTTTAAATAGGTATTTTCAATTTAGTTAGAACAGTTAATCTTAAAGGTTTGTTTGTTATTTTTAGGTTTATGCCATATAAGTTTACATTTGACCTTTCAAGAATTCCGCAGTTTTTCTTCATGGAAGTTGCCAGAATAAGCTATGAAAAGCAGATGCACAGAAGGGTCAGCGAAGCTTTAAAAGACATTATCAAAAAGTTTAGGATCGAAGAATTGACAGGGCTAAATTTGTCAGATGCTATCTATCTCTTAGAAGATTTAGTTGATGTTGAGACTAGAAATTTTCTGGAAAGGGAAAAGTTCAGAAAAACAAAGAAAAGGGTGCTTTTTCTGCCACATTGCTCGAGAAAGTTTATGGACAACCGCTGCAAGGCAACATTCAAACAAGAGGTCCCAACCTATGTTTGTGCTCACTGCTCTCCGGACTGCCTGATTAATGAAGCAACTTCCATCGCTGAAAAGAAAGGTTACGATGTATACGTTTTACCCGGAGGGTCATGCGTTTCAAAGATTTTGAAAATGAAACGTTATGACGGTGTCGTTGGGGTTGCTTGTGGTGAAGAATTAAAACTTGCCGGGGAAATTTTAAGTCAAATGAATATTGCGGGACAGGCTATACCCCTTTTAAAAAACGGATGCGCAAACACTGTCTTTAATATGGAAACGTTGTTGAAAGTTTTGTAAAAAACAATGGGGTGTTGGAGCGCACGCAGTGCACGGTTGTTACTTCTTTTTCTCTTCTTTGGTCTTCTTTTTGGTCGCTTTCTTCTTGCAAGACACTAGAGTCACACCTCAAAACCAGTAAATGACTGTTGCAAACTATGCGTTAATATGCTTTTTTTAACTTTTTGTGCAAAATAGGGTGCAAGCAATTATGAAATTTCAAAGGAAAATGTTTGTAGCCGGTCTACTTTATTATTTCTCTTTTCTTCCAACGGAGGTTTTTGCTGCGACATTTTCTACATTTAACTGCCGTAGTAGCATTTCTGGCACCGCACTCCCTACATATTTTAATATAGAGCCTACGCTGTTGAGCCAAGGTTTTTTTAAACGGATCCATTATCGGCATTGTTTGAAACCCCTGCACCCTACAGAGACATTAATTCATCTAAATATGTTTTTTGGAGAAAGCCGTGTTTTATTGTTTTAAGCGTTTTTCCAGCAAGATGGCTACGTCGCTTGGTTTTTCAGCAACTTCAACATTAGCTTTCCTAAAGGCTTCAATTTTTGATTCAGCCGTCCCAGTTTTCCCCATTATTATAGCCCCTGCATGACCCATACGTTTTCCCGGTGGCGCCGTGCGTCCAGCAATAAAGGCGACAACCGGTTTTGGATATTTTTCTTTGGCTATATATTCTGCTGTAATTTCCTCGAGGTTTCCACCTATTTCCCCTATTATTGCCACTGCTTCTGTTTGTGAATCTTTTTCGAAGAGTTTCAAGACGTCAATGAAGTTTAAGCCTACTATTGGGTCTCCGCCTAGTCCTATGCATGTAGATTGCCCCAACCCTTTTTTTGTAAGCCCTGCGGCTATTTCATAGGTTAATGTTCCGCTTCTTGAAATCATACCTACTTTTCCGGGTTTGAATATGTGGGCGGGCATTATTCCAAGCTTGCATTCACCGGGCGTTATTATCCCGGGTGTGTTTGGTCCAATTATGGTTGCGCCAACTTGGCGAGCGTAAGCCATAACGTTTATAGCGTCTTTGATGGGAATATGCTCCGTTATGATAACGACGGTTTTTATTCCGTTTTCTAAAGCTTCCATGGCAGCGTCGGCTGCGAATGGTGCTGGCACAAAAATTATTGAAGCGTTTGCCTCGTGTTCTTTCAGCGCTTCTTCAACAGTGTCGTAGACTGGAACGCCATGAACTGTTGCCCCGCCTTTTCCAGGGGTTACACCTGCAACTATTTTTGTTCCATACTCAAGCATGAGTTTTGTGTGAAAGCTTCCTTGAGTCCCGGTTATTCCTTGAACTATTGCCCTTGTTTCTTCCCCAACTATTATGCCCATGGTTTACAGCCTCTCGCAACTTCTACAACTTGACGGGCTGCTTCTTCCATGCTGTCTAAAACTTGGATTCCTGCTTCCGTTAGTATCCGTTTTCCCTCTTCCTCGTTTGTTCCTACAAGCCTGATTACCATGGGTTTTTCTGTGCCCAATTTTTCTCTAGCTTGAAGAATACCCTTAGCCACTTCGTCGCATCGGGTTATGCCTCCAAGAATGTTCATGAAAAGCGCCTTAACATTTGGATCTGAAAGTACTATTCGCAGGGCAGCGGCTATTTTTTCGGAGGGTGCTCCTCCGCCGACGTCAAGGAAGTTTGCGGGTTTTCCACCGTAAAGTTGTATGGCGTCTAATGTTGCCATAACCAGCCCGGCGCCGTTGCCTATTACACCTATGTCTCCATCTAGTTTTACGTAGGCCAAATCGTTTTTAGCAGCCTCAATTTCTTGGGGTGAAAACTCGCCTTCTAGTGGTCTTTCCTTGAACTCTGGATGACGGAACAACGCGTTATCATCTACTATTATTCTTGCGTCCATAGCCACAAAATTTCCTTCCGGAGTCTCAGCAAGCGGGTTCATTTCGATCAGTTCTGCATCGTAGTCAACTCCAGCCTTGTACAAGTTGTAAAAGATGTTTGCAAGGGCTGAAAGTTGGTTGCCAGAGTATCCCATGCGTTTTGCCATCTGCCTAGCATGGTATGGTCGAAAGCCGTAAAGCGGATCTACTGGAAACCTCAATATTTTTTGGGGGGCTTTTTCCGCCACTTCTTCTATTTCTATTCCTCCCTCAGTTGACCCGATCACTAAATAGGTTCTGCTGAGTCTGTCAACGGTCATCCCAAAATAGAGTTCTTTTTTGGCGTTAACCTTTTCTTCAATCCAAACGCTTCGAACCGGAATGCCCCTTACTTGCGTGTTGAAAAGTTTATTGACGGCTTTCTCTACGTCATCAACAGATTCAGCAAACAAAATCCCGCCGGCCTTTCCCCTTCCGGCAACTGGAACTTGCGCCTTAACGACGAATGGAGGTTTTAGGGTTTGGGTTATTTCACGAGCCTCTTTTACGTTTGCAGCTAATCCCCCTCTGGGTGTTGGAATCCCATATTTTGCGAGAATTCCTTTTGCTTCATACTCTAAAAGCTTCATAATAACGCCCCTCTTACTTTATGGGCTCTATTGCTATATAGGACCTTGTATCTTTTACGCCATCAATTTCGGAAAGAGACCTTAAAACCTCGTTAAGCCTGTCTCTTTCCACGACGAGAATGGCATCCATGTCACCTGCCACTCTGAAAGCTTTCTGAACTTTTATTTCTTTGATTTTACCGTAAACATCGCCTCGCCTAGCCGGAGAAACCTTGATGAATATGAAGGCTGGCGCCGAGGAGAAGCCGAGGACGTTGAGCCCCTTCTCCGTGACATCTATAAAGCCTCTTCCAGTTCTGATGCAGTCTAAGTTTCTAAGCTTTTTCAGGTGAAGGTTTAGGGCTTGCCTGCTTATGCCCAACTCTTTTGCAAGGTCACTTTGTTTTATTTGCACAGTATACGAGCTTGTCAGCTTTCCTTTTTCGCACAACAGTTTAAGCAGTTGGATAGAGCGTTTCGTGAGGGCTTCCAAGGGTTAAGCACTTCTGCTTTGGTTTATTCCTTTACAATGGTATAGGTTATTTAAGCATTTGGAAAGAGAAAGCCTAAAACCGATTAAATAACTTTCGCAGAAAGAGGATCCTTCTAGAACCTTTTACCGTAATGTATTTATTTATCGGTAAAAAAGGTTATGAAGCCATAGAAGATGTGAGAACAAGGAGTGAGGCGGTACAAAATGTCTGAAAGCAACTCAGTGTTGATCGGGAAGAAGCCAGTAATGAACTATGTACTGGCTTGCATAACCCTCTTCCACGGCGGAGCAAAAGAGGTAAATATTAAAGCCAGAGGAAGGGCCATAAGCCGAGCCGTCGACGTCGTTGAAGTCGTGAGACGCCGATTCCTTCCAGACGTCAAGATAAAGAAAGTGGGCATCGGGACAGAAACAGTGCCACCTAGAGAAGAGGGAGGCACACCTACAAACGTTAGCACCATTGAGATAACGTTGGAACGCTGAAGTCTTAGTAGGCAGTGAACACCGTTCAATTTCAATGCTCCGCCGCCCCTCCTTTATTTGTGGAGGGCGCTTTCCTAGGTGAAAACGGTACTATGCAGTTTCTGTTTGAAAAGTGGGATACTCTGCCAAAAATGTTCGGAGAAAATAAAGTCTGGTGAAGTGTCAGAGCTGGATTTGAAAGTTGCCCGTTTGCTTCTGTCTTTAGAGGAGAGTTATCCAAGCCTTCAAAACATTACTTTTTACAAGGCGGTGGATGCGGGGAAAACCTTAGCTGTTCTTGTTGGTAAAGGAGATGTCCCACGCTTACTTGGATACGGCGGAAAAATAATTAAAGCTTTGAGCGAGAAGACTGGAAAATCCGTTCGCGTGTTGGAACATGGTGTTGATGATCGCAAGTTTTTGGAAGACTTGTTTGCCCCCTTAAGCATAGTCACCATAAACACCATTTGGCTTCCTGATGGAACAACCGAGACTAGAGTAATTTTGAGGAGGAAGGGGGGTAGACAGCCTCCTTTTGATGTGAAGGCTTTAAAGGAGATTGCCCGTAAAGTTCGAAACATGACGTTACGTGTGGAATTCACCGATTAAGCCGGGGGCTGTCGCAAGTATGAAGTTAGATGCTATTGGAGATTGGCGGAGAACCCACTACTCTGTTGATGTGAAACCGGAACTGGACGGACAAGAAGTGATCCTTTTCGGTTGGGTTCAGGAAATTAGAGATTTAGGTGGGATACGCTTCATAATATTACAGGATAGAGAGGGCACCGTGCAGATTACTGTCCAACGGAAAAAAGTTAGCAGCGAAGTTTTATCGAAGGCTGACGCCTTGCAGAAAAGGTATAGCATCGGCGTGAAAGGAATCGTTAAGAAGACAGAAATAACTCCAAGAGGCGTCGAAGTTATACCGAAGGAGATAAGGATTTTTGGCACAGCTTCACCACAACTGCCCATCGACATAACTGGAAAAGTGCCAGCAAAACTGGAGGTACGCTTGGATGCCCGTGCACTTGACCTTTGCCGTGAAGAAAACATTGCAATCTTCAAGATTCAGCACACTGCTGTCGAAGCCATAAGGGATTTCCTCTTCGAAAAGGGATTCATAGAGGTCCACACTCCACGAATAATTGCTTCAGCCACGGAAGGAGGCGCGGCACTCTTTCCAGTGGACTATTTTGAAAGAAAAGCCTTCCTAGCCCAAAGCCCCCAACTCTATAAGGAGCAGCTTGTAATGAGCTTGGAGAAGGTCTTCGAGATCGGCCCGTTTTTTAGGGCAGAAGAGTCCCACACGCGGAGGCATTTGAGCGAATTCGTCTCCATAGACATTGAGCAAGCTTTCGCCACAGCAGAGGATGTTATGCGGTTGCTGGAACAACTCATGCAACATGTATGTAGGGCCGTAAACGAAAAATGCCGCAAGGAGTTGACCCTGCTAAATTACGAGCTTAAGGTGCCTGAAATTCCATTCAAACGGTTGACATATGACATGGTTCTAGAAGACTTGAAAAGGGAAGGCATTGAAATTCCGTGGGGTGAAGACATACCCACCCCCGCTTTTAGAACTTTGGGCAAAATTCATCCATACTTTTATTTCATAACTGATTGGCCCACACGCTCCAAGGCTTTCTATATAAAGCCACGTGACGACAACCCCGAACTCTGCGAAGGCTTTGACCTTATGTGGAGCTGGATTGAATTGGCCTCTGGTGGGACAAGAATATCCTCGAAGGAGCTTCTCATAAAACGTTTAGTGGAGAAGGGGTTAAACCCGGAGTCTTTCAAGTATCATTTGCAGGCTTTCGATTATGGCATGCCGCCCCACGCTGGTTGGGCGATAGGGTTAGAGAGGCTTACGATGATGTTGACTGGCAAGAAAAACATCAGAGAAGTCACATTGTACCCGCGGGACAAGTTTAGGCTTACACCATAACTTGATGCACCCCAGAGTTTGGTTGCGCTGTTCAGTTTATTTTCCCTACCCTTCCCTCTCTAGTTTTTCATGCACCGGAAGCGTTGTTGCGTTTTACTTAAATTTGTTCTAAAAGTTGATAAAGAACCAGTTTTCCTTATCCCGAACATGGGAGAACAGCTCAAAATAGCGTGCGGCGTCTTTGGCGCGGTAAGCTTCGGGAAACAGCCCGTATTTCCATACATTTATTGGGGTTTGAGAGCTCAGAATCACAGAGGACATCAGTCGCATGGTTTTCTCACTTATTTAGACGGCGAATTTTATGTTCACAAAAGCTTGGACCTTGTCCCGAAAATTAGGGCAAGCGCCATTCACGAGTGGTTTGGACGTTTGCCCGGCTCTATTGGAATCGGGAATGTTAGGTACACGACTTCTGGTAAAACTGATGAAAAGTCGCTTTTAGCTGGAACTCAGCCGGTTACGGCTTCAAAGGATGGCTTTAAAGTGGCTGTTTCTTTTAATGGAAACATTGTTAACACTTTTCAGCTTAAAAAGGAAATCTGCAAGTACTTCCCAGACTTCACTTATGAATGCGACGCTAACCTCATATGTCATAAACTGTTAATCGAGTTGACTAGGCAAGGCAACCTAGAGGAAGCTGTTAAAAAGTGCATGGAGGAACTCGATGGAGCCTTCTCCGTAGCGGGAATAACAAAAGACGGAACATTTTTCGCCTTCAAAGACCCCCATGGAATAAGGCCCCTATGCGCTGGTCACAGCTTAGATGGGGATGTATATGCTTTCTCGTCTGAAACCGTGGGCTTGGATATAAACGGGTTTCAGAGGGACTTTGAACTGGAGCCAGGTGAACTTGTAACCGTTTCAGAGAAGAGGTTTGAGAGGAAATCGCTTACGAGGGCTCGAAAGGCTTTTTGCGCTTTTGAGTTTGCCTATTTCGCTAGACCCGACTCCTTCTTTGACGATAGGTATGTGTACGAGATTCGCGAGGAGTTTGGTAGAAACCTTGTTAGGGAAAACCCTGAAATTATGAAGGATGCCGACATCGTGATTTCTATGCCTGAAACCGGGGACGATGCAGCCTTTGGAGTGCATGAGGAATCTGGTTTGCGGTGGGAAAGAGCCACTAGAAGGCATAGGTACGTGACAGAGCGCGCCTTTATCCTTCTCGAAAAGGAGCGTTACACGACCATAGACAAGAAAATCAACATTTTGGCCTCCAAGGTTAAGGGTAAAAGGGTTATTGTAGTGGATGACAGCATCGTGCGAGGAGACACAACAAGGGTTACAATTGAAAAGCTTCGCAAGATGGGTGCCAAAAAGGTTTACATGTTCGTGACGTTTCCACGCATAATTGGACCATGCTTTTATGGAATAGACATGGCAACTTACAGCCAACTGATAGGCGCTAAACATACACCTGAGGAGATAGCCAAAATAATAGGGGCGGATACCGTTTGCTACCAGTCTATTGACGGCTTTGTGAGGGCTACAGGCTTCGGAAAGAATGAGCTTTGCCTTGGATGTTTGACGGGTAAATATCCAACACCGCTTGCCCAGAAAATCGCCGACATAATGAAGAAACGGTTTCTGGAGGGAAGCGAGGAACCCGGAAGGCTTTATGAGATCCCAGAGCTCTTCGGCGAGATCAGTTCTGAAAAATAGATTAGTGGCTACTGGCAATTTTAGCGTTTAAGGGTGAAGCCTTTGGTTGAGAAGGTCGGCGTGCTCGTTGTTTCTTATGGAGCACGAGAAGCCGCCATGGTGGACGCCTTCACCAGAAGCACTAATTATCAAGTGGAGGTTTACGTGGCGGATAAACAGCGAAACCCGTTCAATGTAAAAAAGGCGATTCAACATGTCGTTATTCCAGACTTGAACGTGAAGGACATATGCAAGTTCGCCGAAGCCCACAAGGACAAAATAGATTTCGGCATTGTCGGGCCGGAAAAACCCATCATTGAAGGGGTCCGCGACATCGTGGAAAAAAGCACCGGTATTCCCATGATTTGCCCAACAAAGGAATATGCCATAGAAGCAAGCAAAGTTCAGCAGCGTCTGCTTTTCCAAGAAGCGGTTCCGGAGGTGAACCCGCGGTTCAAGATTTTCAAGCTGGAGGATTATAAAACGATGGAGAATGCTAAAAAGGCGCTTTACAAGTGGCTTGACGAACTAAATGACTTGGCGGTTGTTAAGCCGGACAAACCTGCCGCCGGCAAGGGCGTAGGTGTGTGGGGAGACCACTTCACAACTCGCGAGCAGCTTTTTGAGCATTTCTGGGAAAACCTGAAGTATGGCGCCGTCGTAGTTGAAGAGAAAATAGAGGGCGAAGAATCCAGCTTCCAAGCCTTCTGTGATGGCAAACATTTAGTGCCGCTGCCAGAGACCCGCGATTATAAGCGCGCGTTTGATGGCGACAAGGGACCAAACACTGGCGGAATGGGCTCCTATAAGGATGTGGGCGACATTTTGCCCTTTATGACACCAGCAGACCGGGAAGAGGAAATTGCCATCGTTAATAGAATTTTTGAGAGATGGAAGACTGGCGACAACCAAGCACTGCGGGGTATGCCGTTTTATGTGGCTTTTATGCATACTGGTGAACAGCCAAAAATCCTCGAAAACAACAGTCGGCCCGGAGACCCAGAAATAATAAACATTTTGCCAATTTTGAAAGACGATTTTGTTGAAGTCTGCTTCAAAATCCTTGAGGGAAACCTAACCCGCATAGAAGTTGAGAGAGAAGCCACCGTTGTGACTTACAAGGTGCCGCCGAGCTACGGCGGGTTTGAAGAGGCTTTTCCCGAACGCGTCAATAGGGCGGAAGTTGGCGCACCAGTGGATTTGTCGAAGGCGTATGATCTAAGCAAAAAATATGGCGATAGAATTCGCGTTTACCCAGCGTCCATGGAGCTTCGCGGAAAAGAGGTTTACGCTTTAAAGTCGCGGGCTGTATGCGTTGTCGGCATAGACAACCATATAGAAGCCGCCAGAAACATTTCTTTGGAGGGGATAAGTGCCATAAGAGGCGGCGCCCTCTGGCATAGAACAGACATAGCCTCCAAACAGCATATAGAAAAGAGCGTACGCCACATGGAGGAGCTTCGAAAACGAAAATGAAAAAGGCTTACATTTCAGACTGCGAAGGACCAATATCGAAAAATGATAATGCTTTTGAGTTGACAGCCCGCTATGTGCCAAACGGCGCACATTTTTTCACGGTGATTAGCCGATACGACGACGTGCTTGCAGATGCGCTCAAAAAACCCGGATACAAGGCAGGAGACACTTTAAAGCTGATACTGCCATTCCTCAAGGCTTATGGCGTTACAGATAGGAAAATGCGGATTTTTTCAGCTAAAACCCTTATTTTGATTCCAAAAGTTAGGGAAACACTCAATTTCATTAGGGAAAATGCAGACACCCACATAGTGAGCACAAGTTACGAGCATTATATTAGGGCGCTTTGCCGTGCAATAGATTTTCCTTTCGAAAACACTTACTGCACAAAGGTTGAAATTGACAAGTACAAATTGACGGAGGAAGAGAAGAATAGGCTCAGGGAGTTGGCAGCTGAGATAGCCGAAATGCCGATAATTGAAATTCCACAAGGCGCAAAAAGCCTTAAAGACTTTCCAGAGAAACACAGACGGGCTATTCAACGCTTAGACGAAATCTTCTGGGACGAAATAGCAAAGATGGAAATTGGAAAAATATTCGGCGAGGTTAACCCCGTTGGGGGACGTGAAAAGGCGAAAGCAGTGAAACGCATAGCCGAACAGTTGGGCTTAGATCTTTCAGAGGTTGTTTACGTTGGCGACAGCATAACGGACGTGGAAGCCTTTAAAGCTGTTCGCCGAGAAGATGGCTTAACCATATCCTTCAATGGCAACGAGTACGCCGTCAGAGAAGCGGAAATTGTCATAATGGCTGAAAATGCACTGGTTACCGCAGTGTTAGCGGAGACTTTCTGTAAACATGGCAAGGAGAAAGCGTTAAAACTTGTTGAGGATTGGGGCCGCAACGCTTTGAAGGAGTTGGGCATTAACCCAAAACTGAAAGACATGTTTTTTGAGGTGCACGGCGACAGGCTGCCAACAGTCGAAATTGTCAAGAAAGATAACGTGGAAAGGCTGATAAAAGAGAGCGCCAACTTTCGGAAAACCGTGAGGGGCGAAGCCATAGGAAGACTTGGATGATTTCATTGAAAATTTAATAGCTGAAAACATTAAAGTAAAATCCACAACTCTATTGGCGGGAAACTGTTTGATGAAAGAAAAACATGTAGAGGACACTTACGCCGAGGCTTTTGAAGGCATCTACTGCCGAGTGATAGTAACAGCAGACGACGAAGAAACGCTGCGAAAAGCGGCTTTGCACGCCACCGCCACGCCTTCCATAGTTATCGGAAGAATCGAAGGCGGAATAGAAAGGTGGCTAAGCGAAAAGGAAACACCAGACGGACGCAAGGGCGCAGTGCTCCAGTTCTGGGGAGGAATAGACCCCAAAAAACCGTTCTCCGAGTCTCTTAAAAAATTTGAAATTGAACTCTCATACAGAATAAGGCAGGATATTCTCGTCAAACCCTTCACAGCTGTTTTTGACGCCTTGCCGAATCCGTTGGGCAAAATTGACATGATGGAGCGGGTTGGTCACTGCGGTGACGGCTACGAGTGGACGGAAAAACGCTACGGCCGTGAAGTTATCGTTGTGCCAGTAATGGTTCCAGACTTCGTGATAGAAAGGTTTCTGGGCTACGCCCGAGGCGTCATGGGCGCCAACTTCTGGATAATGTGCCGGACAAAAGAGGCCGTTAAAGAAGCCGGAGCAAGAGCGCTCGAAGCCATCCACAAGGTTGAGGGCGTCGTTACACCCTTTGAAGTCTGTTCCGCTGGCTCGAAGCCTGAAACCCGCTTCCCGTGGATAGGCCCAACCACAAACCACCCATACTGTCCCTCGCTGAAACAGCGTTTAGGTAAAGAGTCCAAAGTTCCGGAAGGCGTCGGGTACATCCCCGAAATCGTGATTAACGGTGTTTCCCTAGAGGCTGTCAAGAAAGCCATGAAGGCGGGCATAGAGGCAGCCTTAACCGTTAAAGGCGTCGTGAAAATTTCAGCGGGAAACTATGGCGGAAAACTTGGCGAATACAAAATTTACCTGCGCGAGTTGTTCCCATGAAAAAGCTTTTCGACGTGATTGGCTTCGGCGCCCTAAACGTGGACAAATTATACAAAGTAGACAAGATAGCCGGCCCAGAAGAAGAAGGCTTCATCATAAACTGCGAGGAATCCTGCGGCGGTTCAGCAGCCAACACCATTGTGGGGCTGGCGAGGCTCGGTTGTAAAGTCGGCTTCATTGGAAAAGTTGCCAACGACCGCGAAGGCAAAATGCTGCTTGAAGACTTCCGCATGGAAGGCGTAAACACGAAAGGCATTATAAAGGCTAAAACTGGGCGAAGCGGCGTTGTCATGGGTTTCGTAGACCAGAAGGGCGAACGCGCTCTTTACGTGGCTCCTGGCGTAAACGACACGATAAGCTTTGAAGAAATAGACTTGGATTACGCCTTCAAAACCATGTTCCTACACTTAACATCCTTTGTTGGAGAGGAATCTTTTGAAAGCCAGAAAAAACTTGTGGAAAGTCTCCCGAAGCAGGTGAAAGTTAGCTTGGACCCCGGTGAACTATACGCTAGGAAGGGCCTCCAAAAACTAAAGCCCATAATCAGCAGGTGTTTTGTGCTGATGCCAAACGCAAAAGAGCTAGCACTGATGACCGGAGAAGAAGATTATGTAATTGGAGCCAAAACGCTACTTGACGCGGGGGTGAAAATTGTCGCCGTCAAGCTTGGCAGCCGCGGATGCTATGTCACAAACGGAAGAGAAAGCCACCACATTGAAGCTTTTAAGGTAAAGGTTGTGGACACCACCGGCGCCGGCGACGCCTTCTGTGCAGGCTTCCTCTACGGTTTACTTAACAATAAAAGCTTGAAAGATTGCGGGAGACTGGGCAACTTTGTGGCTTCAAGGTGCATAACGAAAATGGGCGCCCGAGCAGGGCTACCGCGCCTCGAAGAGCTAAAACTTCTTCTCTAAATATTCAATCATACATTCGAAGATTAGTTTTCCATCGCCGTAAAATGGCATAAGTGTCTGTCTTGTCCAGTCGGGCTGCTGCCACCAGTAAAAGGCTCTTTCTGGATGGGGCATCAAGCCGAAAACTGTTCCTTCGGGGTTACAGATTCCAGCAATGTCGTGGAACGAACCGTTCGGGTTTATGGGGTAAACACCGTTAGCATAGTTTCCATTTTTGTCGCAGTAGCGAAAGACCAGTTGATCGTTCTCGTAAAGCCTCTCTAAAAATTGTTTCTCTTTCTCTTTGGAAAATAGAAAACGCCCCTCGGCATGGGCTACTGGCATACGCAAAACTTTCCCCCTCAGAATCTTAAACGTGAACGCACATTTCCCATGATTTTCATGTTTTAGGTAAACCCAGCGGCAATTGTAGCCCGGCGGGTGGTTCGTAGCCAGCGCCGCCTCAGGGTATGTTGAAATTCCCTCGAAAGCCGGAAGGAGACCAGCTTCCACGAGCACTTGGAAGCCGTTGCAGATTCCGAGGATTGGACGCTCCTCATCAACGAAGGCTTTAAGCTCCTTGCCAAGCTTGGCGACAAGCCACTTCGCCCATATGGCTCCAGCCCTAACGTAATCGCCAAAAGAGAATCCTCCCGGAAATACTAGGGCGTCATATTCCATGAGATTTTTCCTTTTCACAATTTCATTGGCGTGTAGTATTTCAGCTTGAACGCCCAAAGCCTCAAAGGCCGTTTGGGTTTCAGCGTCACAGTTGGTGCCACCGACCCGCAAAATGCAAACCCGTATCTCCTCACGTTTCATATGCCATCACCACTCGCCGAGAAAACTTTTCCAAGCCTTTAGCAGCTCGCTAACATCAGCGTCCACGACGACATCGCCGTCCAACCCATAAATGCAAAGTCTCGCATCTTTAGTGACCTTGCCTATTCGTGCATGAACAACGTCGCCCATTACTGCTTCAAAGTCCTTTTCGCACCCGCTTGGAACCTCCACGAGGAAACGGCTGTTGGATTCTGAAAACAAGAGAAAATCGTTTCTCCAAACTCCCTTAGCTGGAACAAGCCGCAAATCAAGTGCTAACCCGTAGTCGCCTGAAAAAGCCATTTCAGCCGCCGCCACGGCTAAACCACCCTCAGACAAGTCGTGGCAGGCGCTCACCAACCCCAAGTCAATAGCCCTTGTTATAGCTTTGAAGGTTTTTCTGGCTTGGGTTGGGCGAACCTTTGGCACTGTTTTCCCCAGAAAGCCCATAAGCCTATAATATTCCGACCCGCCGAGTTCATGATGGGTTTTTCCTACAAGGTATATGCTGTCGTCCGGTGCTTTAACGTCTAACGAAACTGCTATGCGAACGTCTGGGACAACGCCCACGGCGGTTATCAGCAAAGTTGGTGTTACTGGACCAGCAGGCGACTCGTTATAGAGACTGTCTTTTCCAGATATGAAAGGCGTCTTAAAAGCTTTGGCGAAGCGATAACACGCTTCACAAGCTCTTACAAGGCTGCCAAGCCTATCGGGCTTTTCAGGGTTGCCCCACGTGAAATTGTCAAGTAAGGCGATTCTTCTGCCACCCACAGCCACATTGTTTCTAATAGCTTCGTCTATGGCAGAGGCAGCCATCCAATATGGGTCTATGCGCCCATAACGGGGATTCATGCCGCAAGAGATTGCCAAACCACGCCAAGAATCTTTTAGAGGCTTAAGAACAGCGGCGTCGTTTGGTCCACCAACTTCACCGTGCAATGGCTTAAGAACCGTGTTGCCCTTAACCTCGTGGTCATAGGTACGCACAACGTTTTCCCTGCTGGCAATGTTCGGCGAACCCAGCAGCCGCAACAAAGCATCTGTCAAGTTTTCCGGTTCTGGAAATTCCGGCTCCTCTAGTTGTGGCGGGACATACTCGGCGACACGCATCACCCTCGGAGGCTCAAAAAGGAATGGTATATCTATTTCCGCAACTTTTTCACCCATATAGAAGATTCGCAGAACCCCGTCATCCGTGTATTTGCCTATAGCTGTGGCTTCAACATCCTCATTTTGGAAAATCTCTAGTACCTGGCTGAGGTTTTCAGGCGGAACAGCCAAAAGCATTCGCTCTTGAGACTCAGAAATGTAAATTTCCCAAGGAGCTAGCCCAGGATACTTCAATGGAACCTTTTCAAGATAGACAACGGCGCCGCAGTTGAATCTCTTGGCTGTTTCCCCAACCGCAGATGAAAGTCCTCCCCCACCCAAATCTGTTATGGCTGAGGCAAGCTCCAGGTCTCGAATTGTAATTATAGCCCTCTTGAGCCTCTCTTCTTCGATGGGGTTGGCAATCTGCACCGCTGGTCTTGAGACTTCCTCTGACTTTTCCGTGAGTTCAGCAGATGCGAAGGTGACGCCGTGAATTCCATCCTTCCCAGTTTTTCCACCAGCCAAAACGATCATGTCGCCGGGCTTAGCGTTCCGCTTAAACTTTTTCAGCGGCAAAAGCCCAACACAGCCACAGTAAACAACAACGTTTCCAACATAGCTTTCATCGAAGTAAATGGCGCCGTTGACCGTTGGGATACCCATATTATTGCCGTAATGCCCAATGCCAGCCACAACACCCATGAAAATGTATTTCGGGTGCTTCACACCCGGCGGAAGCCTCTCATACGGATAATCTAGCGGACCAAAACCCAAAACATTCGTGCAAGCAATAGGGTCAGCCCAGACTCCTAAAATGTCGCGGATTACGCCGCCCACACCGGTGGCTGCCCCGCCAAAGGGTTCTATAGCAGACGGGTGGTTGTGGGTTTCAACTTTAACGGCTATTCCCCAATCTTTGTTGAAGCGTATTATGCCAGCATTGTCCTCGAAAACTGAGAAACACCATTTGGCATTTATTTCCCTCGTCGCCCTCATAATGTAGGTTTTGAAAAGGCTGTCAATTTCTTTACTGTTGAACTTTATTACGCCCTTGAAAGTCTTATGAAAACAGTGTTCAGACCATGTTTGACCAAAGATTTGAAGCTCCACATCCGTGGGGTTTCTGCCCTTCCGCCTAAAATACTGCTGCAAAGCTTTCATTTCCTGAAGGTTTAAGCCTAAGCCAAGCTCCCGGCTAACGTCGAGAAGCTGTTGATCCGAAGCCTCCAAAAGATTTATTTCATAAAACGGGAAAGGCGTATCCCTGCGAATGTAGAGACTTGAGCTCATTTCTCCTCCTCAACAATAATCCTATAATTATCCTTTGTAGGATTAGCCAAAAGCCGCCTACACAATTCATCAGCCTTCGCAAGCGCTTCATCCCTAGAATTCGCCTCAAGAAAGACCGTGTACACTTTGCTAACATTAACCCGCTCAACCTTATAGCCAAGCTCTCTTAACAGGCGGGCTGTAGTTTCGCCTTCTGGGTCGCTGTGCCCCGGCTTTAAGCCAACTTCAACTTTCAACCGAAACTTCATGGGCTAATCTTCGACCCAAAAAGATTTAAACACTTTTACAACAAGCAATGCAAAATCACGCTATCTTAAAATGATCCGTTTGCCCTTGTACAGAATTCGGATACCCATCGCTTTTGTTACACAACCTATTTCCTCCGCATGCATCCCCGCTTTTCCCAAAACATCGAGAGCCTTGTCGGCGTCCGCCTTATCAACTATTATTGCGAAGCCCCACCCCATGTTAAAGGTTTTAAACATCTCCTCGTCAGACAATTCACCGCCAAGCTCAGAAGCTGTTTTCTGAATAAGGTCAAAGATTGGTTGAGGCTTGAAATTGTTAAACTTGAATCCTATGCCCCTTGAAAATAAGGTTAAGCGCTTAAACTTTAAGTACGCGTCCCCGGTTATGTGCACCGCAGCCTTAACTTTCACGTGTTCAGCAACGTTTAAAACCGGTTTAACATAAATTCTTGTTGGTTCCAAAACTTCGTAGACAAGTTCACGATCTAAGGGCTCTGGAACATCAAAGGGTTCATACATGCCGCCCCACTGTTTAAACAGAACTTTTCTAGCCAGTGTCACGCCGTTGCTGTGAATGCCAGAACTCCGCAAACCAATAATCACGTCGCCGGGCTTCAAATCTTTGCCTGTGATGATTTTGTCTTTTGAAACCTCGCCTATCGCCGCGAAAACCATGTCAAAGCCCTTCCCCTCCACTAAGCCCTTAATCAACTCTGCCACATCACCTATCTCGCCGCTTGGCACCACACACCCAGCTTCAGCTGCTCCTTTAGCAATTCCCTTCATCCAGTCTTTAACAAGCTCTGGATCAGAAACTTGAGCATGAATATTGTCCGCAACAGCTAAGGGTCGCGCACCAGAGCGAATAACATCGTTAACAGCCACCGCCACACCATCAACGCCAATAGTGTCATATTTGCCAGCCAACTGGGCAACAAGGACCTTTGTACCAACACCCTCAATAACAAGATCCAAATAGCAATCACCGCGAAATGGAAAAACATTACCAAATGGAAGCTGGACAATTTCCCCATAACGGCTTAAGCGGTAAGTGCTCATTAGAAGGCGTAAAGCCCTCTTCGCCTTAGCCCTCAGCTTTCTATCAACACCAGCAGAGGCATAAGTTACCCAACGCTTCAAATTAATTCCTCTAGGCTATAGCAACAACAATTCAGAAGATAAAAATTTCTTAAACAGAAAAGCAAATATGGGTTTAACCACAGTAAACTATTTGGGGAAGGCTTATGTTCTGCACGAATTTTCTCCAAACATCGCCCCCAAGAATGTCGATGTTTAAATACAGAGACCGCATAACAATAATGAGCGAAATTTTAAGGGCTGTTAAAACAAAAAGGGAGGCAAAAAAGACTCAAATCATGGAACTCGCCAGATTAAATTATGCCCAAACAAAGAAGTACCTCAACTACCTAGTCAACTACGGCTATTTGGCTATAACCGAAAGAGAAACCTACATCATAACAGAGAAAGGTGTTCGTTTCCTACATATGACTGAGATCCAAAGAATTCACGTAATAAGGTGAAAGTTTTCAAGCATTCTTCCCTCTCTGTAAGCTTGCAGGTTAAGAGCAACAGCGTTTTTTGGCACAGTGTCTGCTATCGCTTTTTCCATGGATTCGTCTCGGACTAGATTAGCCAGCTTGTTTAAGACGCCAAAAAAAACCATGTTTGCGTACAATCGTTCTCCGAGGACTTCTTCTGCAGTTTTGGTTGCGGGCACAACGTAAACTTTAGCATTCACCTTGGGTACATCCTTAACCATTCCTTCATCAATCAGGAGGAGGGCGCCCTCTCTTAGGTCTTTGATATTCATGTCTAGGGCTTCTTGATTCATGACAACCAGTATATCGCATCTCCTTATCATCGGGAAACCTATGGGTTTTTCGGAAATTATCACCTCACTTTTGGCTGTAGTACCTCTGGCCTCAGCCCCATAACTTTGGGTTTGAACAACGTTCCAGCCGTCGTAAACCGCCGCCCTGCCGAGAATTTGCCCAGCTAACACTACGCCCTGTCCGCCCAGCCCACATATCCTTATTTCAGTTCTGCCCAATTTTCTGCGCCTCCTTTATTACGGCATAAACGTTTTCTGTTAAGGTCGACCTATGCCTCTCGATAAACTCGCCGACGACGATTTTTGTAGTTAAATTTTCCTCGCTAGACTTTTCAGCTTGCTCCAGCGTTATTGAGTTTTCCCTAAACCATTTGACCATTTCCACAGCGCTTTTGAAGCCGACACGTCTTCCAAAAGCTGTGGGGCATTGGCTTACAACTTCTATAAAGCGGAAACCTTTAAGCTGCAGCGCCTTTTTTATAGCCTCTTTGAGCTCTTTTTGGTGGGCTGTTGTCCAACGAGCTGCATAGTTCGCTCCGGCAACAACCGCAAGTCTAACAGCATCCAAAGGGTACTCGAAACAGCCGTAGGGCGTTGTAGTCGTCTTTGCCCTAAAAGGAGTTGTCGGTGCCACCTGCCCGCCTGTCATTCCGTAAACCATGTTGTTAACCATTATCACGAGAACATCCAGGTTCCGTCTTGCCGCATGCACGAAATGGCTTAAGCCTATGCCAACGACGTCGCCGTCTCCGCCGAAAACTACCACGTTAAGTTCTGGACGCATCAGTTTCACACCGGTCGCTACTGGAATGCTTCTTCCATGGAGGGTGTGAATGGAATCCGCCAAGAAATATGGCGAGGGAATCCACGAAGAACATCCGATTCCACTGCAGAAAACAAATTTGCTTAAGTCTTTATAGCCAAGCTCATAAACAGCTCTTAGAAAAGCATTTATCACTGTGAAAGCGCCGCAACCCGAGCAGAACGGCAGCTTCAATTCCCTAAGATAGTTTTTTACGGAAAAAGCGGCATTCACCCGCTTTTGACCTCCTCAAAAATCCTTTCAAGCAACTCCTCCGGAGTGATAAGCTCTCCACCGCCAATCTTGTTGATGGAAACAACTTTCGCTAAACCTTCAGCGACTCTCCTTACCTCATAGTAAATTTGACGAAGATTCAATTCTGGAACAATTATTCGGCCGGACGCTTCCGCAAGCTTCTTGACGATTTCTTCCGGGAAAGGCCATAGCGTTTTTAGCCTCACATACCCCACAGCTATGCCTTTAGCTTTGGCTTCATCAACCACATCGTATACAGCTCGAGAAGAGCATCCAAAAGCCACTATTCCCACATCACACTTTTCAATGTTATAGTACTCCACGTCCACAATTTCGTCAGCATGGTTTTGGATTTTGCCGTTAAGTCTCTCCACGAGACGTCTATGCACAATAGGATCGGCGGTAAACCTAACCCCATACTCGTTGTGGGTTGAACCTGTAACAGCCACGTTGAACCCTTCACCAACGGAAGGCATTGGCGGGACTTCTTCGAGGCCGAAAAAAGCTTTGTCGCCGGGTTTGGGCCTTCGCCTATTAATTATCTCTAAAGTTTCCATAGGAGGCACCACAACCTTTTCATGCATGTGAGCGACAACCTCGTCGGACAGAAGAACCACCGGTGTTCGGTATTTTTCTGCAAGGTTAAAGGCCCGTATAGTTAACGTGAACATTTCCTGAACCGAATTTGGCGAAAGCACAATAGCCGAGTAATCGCCATGCGTACCCCAACGAGACTGCATAACGTCACCCTGCGCACATTTCGTAGCTTGCCCGGTGCTCGGCCCAGTCCTTTGCACATCAACTATGACACATGGCGTTTCAGTCATAAACGCATAGCCAATGCTTTCCTGCATTAGACTGAAGCCCGGCCCAGAAGTTGCCGTCATAGCTTTTGCACCAGCCCAACTGGCGCCAATAACAGCCCCTATGGAGGCGATTTCATCCTCCATTTGAATGGCTATACCGCCCACTTGCGGGAGCCGCTTCGCTAAGTGTTCAGCAATCTCTGTGGCCGGCGTTATCGGATAGCCAGCGAAAAACTTACAGCCCGCCACAATGGCGGCTTCAGCACACGCCTCGTTTCCTTGCCAAAAGTAAACACCAGGCTTAACAATACCCATCAGCACGCCTCACACAGACAGTTTAACGAGAGTAATGATTAAAAGTTTAAGCCCGCTATTTTCCCTTTGCCCATCCACGCGGCCGTAGTCTAGCCTGGCAGGACATCGGCCTCCCGAGCCGGCGACCCGGGTTCAAATCCCGGCGGCCGCACCAAAAACCGCACAAAACAAATTAATAGAAGCCATTGTTGAAAAATATGATGCAAACAGACATGCTCCGGTAGTATAGTCCGGTCAAGTATAGCGGCCTCTCGAGCCGCGGACCCGGGTTCAAATCCCGGCCGGAGCATTAATCTGTCGTCGTTGTTTATTTTGGATTAACAAGTTTTATTAGAGGGTTGTAGCTGGTGATGTTATTTGCGGTGTCACATTATGGGTGGCCCTTCTGAAAGGGATTACAAGGAGAAGCTGGATAAGTTGAAGCAGAAACTGGAAAAGAAGGCTAAGGATATTAAGGGTGAGTTTGAGAAGCTTGAGAAGGCAAAGGTGGATTTGCTAAAAAAGACTAAGGAAATGAAGCATGACACTGAACGTGAAATAGCAAAGATTGAAGAAGAAATCGTGAAATCAAAGGATTTAGCCCCGGAGTCAAAAAGCAGACTACGCCTAGAAATAGACAATTTGAAAAGTGAAGTGCGAAGGTGCTATTCAGAGTTGGAAATGCGAATTACCGAAACGTTATAGGCATGGTAGGATAGGTTAATGAAGAAAATTCTCCGAAAACAAGGATCCCTCTACGCTTTCAGCCTACTTCTGATTCTGGCTGGAATAGTGACGCTGGCGTCGGTTTTATGGAAAACCTACCCTAAGCTTTCCGTAAGCCAAAACCCCCTCTCAACTTTTCTGTCGCTTCTTTGGGAAGAGAACATAAGCGTACCTAACTTAATTACATTCAAGCTCATATATTTAGTGATTTTCGGCGACATCGCCCTCGTTTTAGGATTCATTTTGTGGCTCCTGAGCCGACAATGGCTTACTGTGCCCGAAAAAATTACGTGGTATGAATGCCCATTTTGTAGGAAAAAGTGGAAAGCTGTCGGAGACAAAGCACTAGTACATTGTCCACACTGTCGACAACTTGTACATCCAAAAATTGTAGAAAATCAATCTTAGATTCTTGAAATATTTTTCATGTCGGAAATATGTCGATAAAGCTAAGCATTTCTTTTCGACTAAAAAGAGTACCCGACAAGTTTAAATAGCTCTCTGAACAGAAAACTCTTCGTTGAGTGTATAAAAATGTCGGGTAAAGACATTAAAAAACCGGAGTCTAGGGAAGAATTTCTTAGAATGTTGACGGAAGCTGCTAAAAAGGAAGTTGAAGCCCGCAGCATCTTGTCGGGTAAGCCTGCAAAGCCTACGGTTTCAGGCACCGCTAAGGTTCTGGGGGTGCATAGAGACACTCTTTATTCTTGGCTTAAAGAGTTTGATGTTGATTTTGAAAAGGCTACCGAGGGTGTTTTGGCAGTGCCAGTGTCGGAGGTCCGACAGCCTTTTAAGGGATACACATATCTTATTGGCGAGGCTCTTGTCGGAGAAGGAAATGAAGTTGCACACATAGATTTGCTTATAGGCGACAAGGATGGCCCTGTTGGGGAAGCTTTTGCAAATGGTTTAGCGCATCTTTCCATGGGGCATACGCCGCTTTTGGCGGTTATTAGACCTAATCTTCCGCCGAAGCCTCACACTCTGCTTGTGCCAAAAGTCACCGTGAGGAGTATGGAGGACGCTAACAAAGTTTTTGGACCTGCACAGGCAGCTGTTGCAAAGGCTATTGCGGACGCTGTGGAAGAGGGGATTATTCCGAAGGATAAGGTTGACGATTGGGTTGTGGTCTGCAGTGTTTTTGTCCATCCGAAGGCAAGCGACTATAGGAAAATATACCATTATAACTATAGTGCAACGAAGTTGGCTTTAAAGAGAGCATTGGCTAAGTATCCTCCTCTTGAAAAAGTGTTCTACGATAAGGATAGAGCTAAACATCCAATACTTGGTTATAGGGTGCCCCGTCTCTGGAGGCCACCATACCTGCAAATCTCTTTAGATATTCCAGACTTGGAGAGGACCAAGAAGATTATAATGCAGATTCCAAGAAGCGACAGAATCATATTGGAGGCTGGCACCCCACTCATTAAGCGTTACGGAGCCAAAGTTATAAGCGAACTCCGGGAAGTGGCTAGGGATATATTCATAATTGCAGACTTGAAAACCCTTGATGTTGGGAAGGTTGAAGTGGACATAGCCTATGAGGAAACTGCAGACGGTGTGATTGCCGCTGGTTTGGCGCCAACTGAAACCCTTGACGCTTTCATTTATGAAGCGAAGAGGCTTGGGATTTATGCTGCCATAGACATGCTTAACGTTGAAGACCCTATTAGGAAGCTTAAGGCGCTCAAAGAGTTTCCAGACATTGTCATAATCCACCGGGGAATAGACGAGGAAACGGGCAGAACGATAGGTTTAGAGCTTATCCAAGAACTTCGACAAACTTTCAAGGACAAGAAGTTCCTCATAGCTGCGGCGGGAGGCATAATTCCTGAAACAGCAAAGGAAGCCCTTGAAAAAGGTGCAGACATAGTTGTCGTTGGACGTTACGTCACACAGTCAAAGGACATTGAACGAGCCGTGCGAGAGTTCCTTGAGCTAACGCCGGAAATGCGGGAGGACATTGACGTCTACAGAGTTCATGTAGAATAGAACACAAGCCAACAAAGGCTTTCATAACCCTTAATAGTTAGATGTTAAACTTTCATATTGCCATCGGAGAGTCACTGCATGGCTAAGTTCAAGGTCATAGTTTCAGATCCAGAAGATGGAACCTCAAAAACTATGGAGTTGGAAGACGCCCGCGCAGTTCCGTTGATAGGCAAAAAAATAGGCGATGTAATTGATGGAGCTGTTTTGGGGCTAGCTGGATACAAGGTGCAGATAACCGGTGGTTCAGATAAGGATGGTTTCCCTATGAGGCCAGATGTCCACGGTGGAGTGCGGAGGAGCGTTGTTTTAAGCGGCGGTGTGGGATTTTATCAAAAAAGGGAGGGGGAACGAAAACGGAAAATGGTTCGTGGAAACGTTATAACTGATGATATTGTTCAAGTGAACATGAAGATTGTTGAAAAGCCAAAGGCTAAGAAAGTTGAATCTTCTGGAAGCTAGGCTAGTATTGTATGCCTTTTGTTGTAACCATTTTGTGAGGGTGTTTAACGTCAACTATTTCATTCACAAAGTCCGCCCGGTCAATAAGCTCTTTGGGGGCAAATCTTCCGGTTAAAACAACATCGGTCTTTTTGGGAATCTTATCCAAGAATTCTAGAACTTCTTCTACGTCTAGGAGTTTGCAGTGAACTGCCAGGTTGATTTCGTCTAAAATCAGCAGATGGGGCTTTTTCTCTTTAACAATTTTCTCTGCAAACTTTAGGGCTTTTTTAGCAAGTTTTTTGTCTTCTTCGCCCAAGTTGCCAAGCCCATGCCATCCTTTTCTGCCAAACTGGTAGATTTCATAGTAGGGCGCCAAAAGTTTGCGGATCTTGTATTCGCCAGTGTTCTTCCACCATTTCAAAAATTGAATTACTACAACCTTTCGCTTATGCCCTACAGAACGCAGAGCCAAACCCAAGGCGTTTGTTGTTTTTCCGCCTCCAGTGCCGGTGTAAAGGTATACGTAGCCCATTTAAACGCCTAACTGTATTTCTCTGTTGAAAATTCTTTTAAAGCCTTTGAAGTTAAGCGCTCAACATTTATTAACTTGGAAACATCCTCAGTAACAATGAATTGTAGAGGAGAATGGAATGAGCGAAGAGAAAACTGTGGCTTTGCCGAAGCAGCCGGAAATAAACATTGGCACGATTGGGCATGTGGATCATGGCAAAACAACCCTAGTGCAAGCGTTGACCGGAATCTGGGCGGCTAGACACAGCGAAGAGCTAAAGCGGGGCATAACAATAAAGCTTGGGTACGCCGACATGCCAGTGTATAAATGTCCAAAATGTGAGCCTCCAAAATGCTACTCAAGGATGCCCATTTGTCCCCACTGCGGTTCAGAAACAACCTTCTTAAGGGCGGTAAGTTTTGTGGATTCTCCTGGACATGAAGCTTTAATGGCAACCATGCTTTCCGGCGCCGCCATAATGGATGGCGCCATCCTGGTAATAGCGGCAGACGAGCCTTGCCCTCAACCGCAAACAAGAGAGCATTTAGCCGCTGCCGAAATAACCGGGATCAAAAACATCATAATAGCGCAGAACAAAATTGACATAGTTAGCGAGGAAAGAGCGCGGCAAAGTTATGAAGAAATCAAGAATTTTGTGCGAGGCACTATAGCCGAAAATGCACCGATAATACCGGTTTCAGCTCAGCACTCCGTAAATATAGACGCCTTAATCCAAGCCATGGAAGAATTTATTCCAACACCGAAAAGAGATGAAACAAAGCCACCCCTAATGTATGTTGTCCGATCCTTCGACGTGAATAAGCCTGGCACGCCAGTTGAACAACTGGAAGGCGGCGTTATCGGCGGCACAATCTTGCAAGGAAAATTCGCCGTTAACGATGAGATTGAACTACGTCCCGGAATAAGCATCGAAGAAGAAGGCAAAACCGCTTACAAACCGCTTAACACCCAAATAGTCAGCTTGCATGCAGGCGGCAAACAGGTTAAAGAAGCCCGTTGTGGAGGGTTAGTTGGAGTCGGCACCCTTTTAGATCCTTCACTTTCGAAGGCAGACGGGTTAACTGGGAACATTGTCGGGAAAGTTGGGCAGCTCCCGCCAATATTGACAGATTTAAACCTTGAAACTTACATTCTGGAGCGGGCTGTTGGAACAAAAGAACTGGCTAAAGTTGAGAACATAACAAAAGATGAAACTCTGCTGCTTCACGTGGGCGCCGCGATAACAATAGGCAAAGTTGTATCCGTTAAAGGTGAAAGGACAACACTTAAGCTTACAAGACCCGTATGCGCCTTGACCGGTTCAAGAGTTGCCATAAGCAGAAAGATTGCGGGAAGATGGAGATTAATAGGCTACGGAATGATCAGGTGAACGCCCACGGCTGAAACACTGAAAAAGGAGAAAATGAAGGTTATAATTGATTCGAATGCGCTGTTTGTTCCTTTACAGTTTAAAATTGACATTTTTGAAGAGTTGAAGGCTCTCTTGAACAGAAATTTTGAACCAATTCTGCTTTCGCCAGTCAAGAAGGAGTTGGAAAAATTGGCGATGGAGGGTTCTCCCAAAATCCGGAGGGAAACATCCTACGCCTTGAAGTTGGCCAAGAAGTGCACTATTATCGACCTGGGCGAAGAGTTTGGAGACCCAGATGAAGCCATTGTGAAGGCGGCTAGTGAATGGAAGTGCCCGGTTTTCACCAATGATAGTGAGTTACGGAAGAGATTAAGAAATATAAATGTGCCAGTTATTTATTTGAGACAAAAGTCGCGGCTGGAAATTGATGGGAGATCGTGAACCTTGTTCAAGCTAATAGAGATGGAAGATACTATTCGCATACCTCCAAACACTTTCGGGAAACCTTTAGACGCTGTTGGCTATCAGCAGGTTAAGGCAAAATATGAGGGTGTTGTTGACGAAAGTTTAGGGTATATTATAGCGGCGATAAACGTGAAGGTCAGTCCCGTTGGCAAAATAATACCCGGAGACGGGGCAGCCTACCATAAAGTAACGTTTTCACTTTTAACCTTTTATCCAACACTCCAAGAAGTGATTGAGGGGGAAGTTGTCGAAATAGCTGATTTCGGAGCTTTTGTGCGTATAGGACCTGTCGACGCGCTGCTTCATGTTTCACAGTTAATGGACGACTTCATATCTTATGACGAGAAACAAGGCGTGCTTATTGGAAAGGAGACAAACAGAAAACTTACAACGGGAGATCATGTTCGTGTCCGGATAACTGCTGTTTCTCTGGCAAGGGCTGGAGGTTCAGCCAAGATAGGTGTTACGGCTAGACAGCCGTTTCTGGGCAAGCTTGGGTGGATAGAAGAGGATTTAAAGAAACTAAAGGAGCCAGCTACTGCAAAAAAGAAGGAGAAAGAAGAGGGGAAGGCTGGTGAAAAATGAGCGAAAAAGCATGCACAACATGCCGCGCAATAACCACCGGAAACGTTTGCCCAAAATGTAAAACCCCAAGCCTGAGCGAAGACTTCAGCGGACTTGTAATTATATTTGATCCGGAAGGTTCAGCCATTGCCAAGGCAATGAGCATTAAAGAGAAGGGACGCTACGCTTTAAAGGTCAGATAAATGAGCATAGCATATTATCTACCCACAAAACTTCGCAGAAGGCTCAAAAAACCTCTCGGAGAGCTAATACGAGGCTCACATGAGGAGACAATGGAGAAATTGAAGGTTATAGTGGAGAAGGAGAAGCCTCCATGCATAGTTTCCGTCGGAGATGTTGTTTCAAGAAACCTTGTTGAAAAAAATTTTCACCCGAAACTTTTAGTCGTTGACAACAGAGTCATGCGGTTAAACGTGGAGCCCGCTAAACTTGACGCTGACGAAGAAAAACACGTTAAGAATCCGCCGGGAACCATAACATTTGAAGCCTTAAACGCGATACAAGAAGCCTTCAAGACACCTCACAGGGTAAAGGTGGTTGTTGATGGTGAAGAGGACCTCTTGGCCTTGCCAGCAATCCAGCACGCCCCGGAAAACGCGATTATTATTTATGGGCAGCCCCATGAAGGCTTAGTTGTGGTTAAGGCTACACTGCAGAAAAAGGCTGAAGTAGCTAAAATCTTGAAAGAAATGAAGGGTTCTGCGAAAGACTAAATAAAGAGAACGTCGTATCAAGTCAGACACTACAGGGAAACTCCGATGGAAGTTAGAATATTGGCGGAAAATGACAATGCGCTCTTGAAACGAAAAGAAGTAATCTTCCAAGTTGATCATAACCAGACGGGTAGCACACCGCCGAGGCTTGAAGTAAAAAACGCCCTCGCCAAAATGCTGAAAAAGGATGCAAACTTAATTTTCATCAAAAAATTGGAGACCAAGACAGGAACGCATACAGCTATTGGAATAGCCAACGTTTACGACTCCCTTGAACAGGCAAAGCTTATTGAGCCAAAATATGTTATAGACAGAAGTATCCCGCCAGAAAAACCGAAAGAGGAAGGGAAAGAGTAAATGTCTGAGGAAACAAAAGAGGAAGCAGCCACCGCACCAAAAAGAGGAAAAACTGAGAAAAGAAAGAAAAATGAGAAAGGCGCCTACACCCTTTACAAAATTGAGAAAGATAAGATTGTCAGGCTGCGCCCCACATGTGAACGCTGCGGTCCAGGATATTTTATGGCGGATCACGGCGACAGGTACACTTGTGGGCATTGTGGCTTCACGAGGTATAAACACGCTTAAATCACAGTTTGCGCTTCTAGATTATGATGGTTTAGAATGATTAGGGTTAACGTCTTAATAACTCAAGTTTCTGGGGAACGTTTCTGGGACATTCGCAAGCCTATTCCGCCTATCCAGATAAACACAAACCTCAACCTTGTGGAGATAGAGAAAAAGTCTGATGAGCTTCTTGAAGTGCCCTTTGTTTTGACGGTCAACTATAACCCTTCAGTAGCTCAAATAAGCCTTAAAGGGAGAGCTTACGTGGCGGGTACCAAGGACGAAATAGGAAAAATTTACGAAGAATACAAAGAGAAGAAGCCTCCGCCGCCCATGCTTATTCAGTCTATTTCAAATGTGGTGTTTGTGGAAAGCGTCATCATTTCAAGAACATTGAACATTCCACCGCCAATCCCGTTACCGCAGATTCCACCAGCCAAGGAACCGGAGAAGAAGCCTTCGGGCGTGGATTACACAGCCTAAGTTTTAGCCGCAACTCACCTCTCTTTCAAAAGTCTTAAAGATTACTTGCTTGCTTATTTTACTTGTTTTAATAATGTGGTACGGGTGGGTTAAAGCTTCCCCAACCACGCAGTTTTTACCTGGACCAGCTTTTTCCACTTTAATGACCACCGTTAACCCGGTGTCTATAATTTCTTTCACTTCTATGCCGTAGCCCGTTGTAGGGCATTCTCCCATGAAAACGGCTACGACGGTTGCTTCTGAAAAATCTACCTCTGGAGGGGGACGCTGTGGAACAAAGCATTGTTGATGCTGATTCCAGACGCGCTGCCAGTCCTCTATGTTTTGAATCACGTAATATGCATGGCTTGTGTGACCGGACCACACGCCCTTACCTATTGTTTGAAATTCTAAGCGAACCCCATTATTTGTCACTCCCAAAGCATGTAGCACCAAAACTGTGGTTACTGCTGCTGACAGCACAACGGTGCTTAATAAAGCATGCGTTTTATGCATCTTTCTACCCCGACTATAAAGGGGGATCGGCCAAATTTAAGTCTAGTTTTAGAACGGAAGGGAGGAGGCTATTTGAGGGGCACGTACATAGATGAGCGGGATGCCCCTATGCCCGGTGTTCCATGTTTGACTGGCTTGTTGGTTATGGCGAACTCGCCTAAATAGTGCCCAATCATTTCCGGTTTTATCTCTACCGGAACGAATTCTTTGCCGTTGTGCACGAGAATGGTCAAGCCAACCATTTCTGGCAGTATAACCATGTCGCGGGCATGCGTTTTTATTGTGATGGTTTGTCCTTTGCGCATTGCTTCTTTTGCTTTCCTTACTTTGGCTAGGAGAGTTCGCTGTTCCGGAGACAGCCCCCTTTCTAGGCTTCTCCTCTGCCTAGCTGGAAGCAGCATTATGAACTCGTCCATAGACATTTCTTGCAATTGTTCAAGGGTGAAACCGCGATATGTGAATTCCCTCGGCATATGTTATCCCAACATTAATTGAGTGGAAAGGCTATAAACTTTCTGGAGCTATTCGCCCTCCTTTACGCGCTTCTTTTTGCGCCCAGTGCTCCTAGCCGCAATAAGCCCAACCTTTTGCCCCGGCGGTGCGTTCCGCGACACTGTTGTAACTTTTCTTGCACTTCTTTTGCTGCTTCCATACGGGTGGACAGCTGCAACCATGGCTCTTCCTCTTGTCCGCGGGTACTTTCGGCCTCTCGCCCGCATTAGGTGGTGTTTGGCGCCGGCTTTAAGGAACGGTTTTTCCGTTCTGCCGCCTCCGGAGGTAACACCTATTGTGGCGAGGCATTGGTCGCTGACATATTTTGTCTTGCCGGAAGGAAACTTTATCATTGTGCCTTGTGGAGTGTGCGCTACGACCGTTGCGTATGCCCCTGAAGACTTCGCGATTTTCCCGCCGTCGCCGGGTTTAAGCTCTATATTGCATACTAAAGTTCCTTCTGGAATTTTGCCTACCGGCATTATGTTTCCAACGTCCACGTGGGCGTTTCCACCCATCTCGATTTGCTGCCCGGTGTAAATGCCTTCAGGCGCAACAATATAGCATTCCTCGCCGTTCTCAAAACGTATTAGGGCTAATGGTGCACCCCTACCGGGGTCGTGAACTATATCTTCAACAACGCCCTTCACCACTGTGTCATAGAGGTTCTTTGGTGGTGGCGGATAGCATGCTGGGGCTACCCTCTTGTGGGTGGCTGCCCTGAAGGTTGGTCCGCCGCGCCCACGCCGTTGGACACGGATCCTCTTTCCCATTTTAATCACCTTAACGGTTATAGGATGCCCAGTTTAATGGCTACGTCTGACGCCTTGTATTCTGGGCTAAGTTTAACAAAGGCTTTTTTCCGCCCATCCGGAGTTATAACAATATTCACCTTTTCCACTTTAACCTCGTAAAGTTGTTCAATAGCCCTTTTCACGTCGGCTTTCGTGGCTTTAAGGTTCACAATGAAGACCAGCTTATTTTCTTTTTCAACCATGAGGCTTGCGGATTCCGTCATCAAGGGATAAAGGATAACTTCATAAGGGTCCATTAGGCTGCTTCACCTTTACAGTACATTTTATCTAAAGCTTCAATGGCGCCCTTCGTCCATATCGTTAATCTGCCTGGATGCGTGCCGGGCGCCAGAATTTCAGCGTTTAATTCTTTAACTGAAACAACGTCTACGCCCGGTATGTTCCTTGCAGCTTCCCCTATGCCCCGGTCTTCAGCCACGACGATTAACGGTCCAACCGCCTGTTTCGTTCTTCTTCCACGAAGTTTCCCTTTTCCAGCTCTAACTTTTTTGCTTTCTTTAACCCTGTAAAGGTCGCCTAAAACGCCGAGCTTTATGAGGGTTTCCTCCACATCCCTCGTTTTCTTTAAGCCTTCAAGCGCGTCCACAACTACTAGGGGAATTTGAGGGACACCCTCAACGATGTGGCCGCGGGAAACCACCATCTCCTTTGAGGCTGTGGCAGCTATGGCTGAAAAGAGGGCTAAACGCTTCTCTTTCTTCGGAATCTTTTTGACAATCTTTTTCTCTGGCGTAGGCGGGTGGGCAAGTCTTCCGCCAACAGTTCCGGGGGCGAAGGCGGCTCTAGCGGTGGGGCCCTTGACGCGGGGTATTCTGGCTAGGCCTAAGCCTACCCCTCTCGATTCTGCCGTTGTTCTTTTTCCAGCCATGGGATCTCTGCCTTTGGGTTGGAAGCGGCTGGATTGAATTGCAAGCACAGCCCTTTTAATTACGTCAGGCCTTATGGGCGTTTCAAAAAGTGGTGGAAGTGTCATTTTTTCGACGGGTTTTCCGTCGAGGTCGAAGACTTTCACTGTTTTAGCCATGAATGTTCACCACTCGCTATTTGCCTTGCGGGGATTCCAGCGATATGTACGTGATTTGTGGCGGTGCTTCCGGAGCCTCCTTAGGTGGTCGCGCTGGATAACGCAGTTTTATTGGGCGTTTTTCAGGTCCGGGTACGCTTCCCTCTATGAGCATGTAGGGTCCGCGGACTATGCCGTATCTTATGAAGCCTCCTTTTGGCGTGATTTCTTTGCCGTCCATGCCTATTTTGAGGATACGCTTATTGTATTCTGTTCTTTGGTGGAAGCCCATTTGTCCTGCACGTGGAACGGAGTAGAGCACACGGTGGGGGTTCCATGGCCCGAGGGTCCCGGGTTTCCGCTTTGCTTTTCTGCTCTTGTGCTGGAGGATTTTTATTCCCCAGCGTTTCACTGGCCCTTGGACGCCTTTTCCAGTTGTTACGGCTATAATGTCCACGTATTGTCCTTCCTTGAAAATCTCCGCTGGTGACACTGTTTTTCCAAGGAGGCTTTTGGCGTATTCAAACTGTTGCTGGATTGTTCCTCCGCCAATCTCTATTTCGGCTACGTCTGGCTTTTTCTTTGACAAGCCCGTTGATCTCGGCTGAGTTGCGGCGATGACTCGGATTTTTGCGATTTTGTCGAGGTTTTCCTCTATCTTTTTCAAGTTTTCAGCAGTGTTAAACTTCTCTGGTATGGTTAGGAGCCTTTCAAGGTCTTTAGGCGGGTTTTCCATCCATGCCTCCGTGAATGTTTGCAGACCATAAGGTGTTTTGACATAGGCTCTTATTCCACAAATTAGGAGGGGAGGAGTTTCAATAACTGTGGCGGCGCGGACAACTTCCTTTCCAAAGTTTGGAGAACGTTTCCGGTCTTCTATTACAACGGTATGGGTCATTCCTGCCTTGTAGCCGATAAAGCCTAAAAGTCTAGGTGCGTCAGCTTTAATTTCTGGCCAATACCTTACTCGGGCAAGTATGCTTTTAGCACGTTTTCTAGGCAAATATGCAAGTGAACCATGTTTTGGGGCGTGTTCTTTGACCATTTGCTTCTCCGCTTCGCGTCTTCTAGGAAATAGACATTAAGGTTATAAACATTACCGTTAAGGGCTATGTCAATTTTGTGGTTGGCGTTTAGGCACAAAATTGATACCCCTCTCTAGATTTTCGCATACCACTTTTCGAGTATGGATTCCATGATTTTTTGGGCTGCTTGCTCCGGAATGCATTCTGCAGTGTTTATGGCGATTTCTGGGTTTAGAGGAGGCTCGTAGGGTTGCCCTATGCCGGGAACTGTGGGCGCTTTGCCTTCTAGGGCTTTTTTGTATATTTGTTGGGGTGCTTGGCGGGTGTCCACCCTTCTTGATTCGCGTTCAATGCATACTTCAAGGGGGCACTCCAAGTAGGCTTCCATGAACTTTGGAATTTGGCTTCTGGCATGGTCTCTGTAACGTCTCAAATTGCCAGTGGCATCAATCACCACGTTCACGTCGTTTTTAGTCAGTAGTTTTGCAATATAAACCAGCGTAGCATAGACAATGTCGCGTTCCTCTGGCGAATAAGTTGGCTTTGGAGTTAAAACCTTACGCAGCTCGTCAGAAGACACAAGTTGGGCGCGTATCCCCCTCTGAAGCAGAAACCTAATTAGAGTTTCCGCTACGGTGGACTTGCCACTTCCCGGCAGCCCCGTAATCCAGACACACCAACCATCACGCAATTTAAGCCGCTTCCAGCAAGAGGGGTCTGCTGCAAAGTGTAATGTAGAATTACTTGTCAAGATAACTTTTATTAATGGTGGCTCCATTTTGAGCCTTAAGTGGTTGCCATGCTTATTGTTCAAATTTCAGACATACACTGTGGACCCATGTTTAACTATGGGAGCTTCCGCACCGCCATGGACGAAATCAACGCTTTGTCGCCGGACGTCGTGGTGGTGACGGGCGACATAACCGAGAACGGCATTCTTTCCGAGTTTAAGATGGCTGCCGACGAGTTTAAGCGGTTGAAAGCCAAAAACGTCATTTACATCAGCGGAAACCACGACTACAAGTCTACGGGCTACTTGCTCTTCAAACAGTTTTTCCCATTCAACCAGGTCACCGAAATAGACGCCGCCGTCATAATCGTGTTGAGCAGCGCCCGCCCAGACAGGGATGACGGTGAAGTTGGACATAGACAAAACCTTTGGCTTGAGAACACGCTGGAAAACTATAAGGACCGCTTGAAAATTGTGGCTATACACCACCACATAATCCCGGTGCCAGACACCGGAGCAGACCAGATCACAATAGTGGATGCAGGCGACGTCCTCAGAAGCCTCGTGAGGGGTAGGGCGGACCTAGTTTTGTGTGGACACCGTCACAGACCGTGGAGGTGGCGCATAGAGGATATGCAAGTGATTCATGCTGGAAGCGTTTCATGCGAGAGGCTGCGAGGCTTCTTCCTAAACTCGTACAATGTCATAGAAATAAAGGATGGGAGGGTTGAGGCGAAGTTGAAGGTTGTGGGCGGAGACTACATAAGCTTCGAAGAAGTTGTCAAGAGGCGGGAAATCCTCCAGTCGACGGCAACCTCTTCAGAATCTCCGGTTAACATGTAAACCTTGACGCCGTTTTCTTTCAATTTTCTGACGGCTTCGCGGG
>JAWBXD010000001.1:0-93299 GCA_038868055.1 Bathyarchaeia archaeon | reverse complement strand
ACTCGCTATTTGGCCGAGGAGTATGAGCGGCTTGTCCGCGAAAACCTCAACTGGGAGCTTAAGGTTTTGGAGTCTGCATGCGAACCCATATGCGTTGTGAACGGCAAAGAGGTTTTGATGCTCTGCGCTAACAACTATCTAAACCTTGCAACTCACCCAAAAGTTGTCAACGCCATGATAGAGGCAACCCGCAAGTACGGCGCGGGGGCGGGAAGCGACAGGTCCATCGCTGGCAACATGATACTGCATGAAGAGTTGGACCGCCGCCTAGCCAAATTCAAAAGGGCGCCGGCTTCGCTTACCTTCCAGACCGGGTTCATGGCTAACCAAGGGCTTATTCCACAGCTTGCCGATAAGGGCGACTTGATTGTTTCAGATGAGCTGAACCACGGCTCCATAATCGACGGGTGCCGGCTCAGTAGAGCTGACAGAGCTATATATAAACACAAGGACGTTGAAGATTTGGCGCGGGTTATGGAGGAAGCTGAAAAACATGACCCGCCATACAACCACATTTGGATAATAACAGACGGCGTTTTCAGCATGGACGGAGACTTGGCGCCACTTCCAGAAATAGCCAAAATTGCAAAGGAGCATGGTGCTGGCGTTTACGTGGACGACGCGCACGGTGAAGGAGTGCTGGGCGAAGGTGGACGGGGAATCGTAAGCCACTTTAGGCTTAGACGAGACGAGGTCCACGTGGAGATGGGCACGTTTTCAAAAGCTTTCGGCGTAATAGGCGGACACATCACAGGCAGCGAGGAACTCCGCAACTTCGCATACAACAAGGCTAGAACGTGGCTGTTAAGCGGCGCGGTTCCACCCGGCGTGGCAGCAGCATGCATAGCGGCAATAGAAGTGCTAGAAACCGAACCCGAACATGTTAGGCGTGTATGGGAGAACCGCAACCACTTGCTAGATACATTGCAAGACGCTGGCTTTGACACAGGCAACACGGAAACGCCTATAATTCCAGTTATGTGCGGCAAAAGCAAAGCGGCTAGAGACTTGGCTGACTACTTGTGGTCTAAGAGCATATTTGTCTTGCCGATATTCTATCCTATGGTGCCGAGAGACAAGGCGCGGATACGAGTGCAAGTCTGTGCTAAACATACACCGGAACAACTGGACAGAGCTGCGGAAGCCTTCAAAGAGGGCGGCAAAAAACTCGGCATAATCTAAATTACAAGCCCTCCATTTCTTTTAACGTATGTCAAAGGGCATTATCGAAGAAAAGCAACGGCTTAGGGAGAAAATCTGGCGGGAAATGGAAAAGGCTGGAATAGCGACTTTCCCGCTTCCATGTTGGGGTAGAATACCAAACTTTGTTGGGGCTGAAAGAGCGGCTGAAAAACTTCGCCAACTTGAAGAATGGAAAAAGGCGAAAGTTGTTTTTGTCAGTCCGGACTCGCCTCAGCGAAAGGTTCGGGAAAACGCCTTAAAAGATGGGAAAGTTCTCATAATGGCTTCTCCAAGGCTTCAGAAAGGCTTCATTCTAATAGAGCCAACAAAGGTGCGTGGAAAAGAACATTTAGCCTCAACAATAAGAGGAGCATTTAAATATGGGGTTATAGCCCAAGATTTTCCAAAGCCAGATTTGATAGTGGAAGGTTCTGTGGCTGTCGATCTTGAGGGACATAGGCTTGGAAAGGGACACGGCTACGGCGACACTGAAATAGAAATCCTTAGGAAAAAGTTTGGAGAAATTCCCGTCGCTACAACTGTGCACGACATGCAAGTTGTGGAAAAGGTGCCTTTTGAAGCGAGGGACGAAAAGATTTCCATAATAGTTACGCCGACAAGGGTTATCCGTGTAAATCTTAAATCACAGAAAAACTAGAGCGGGGCTGTGTTTTTGCTTTGCCGCAAAGCCAAAGGATGTTGGTTTTCAGCGGAGCTTCTCAAGGGCTTTGTCCACGTCGTCTAGCCCAAGCCTTCTAAGAACCTCAGATTTCGGTATGCCCCGTTCATCCCAGCCTACAAGCTCGTAGTATTTGCGTTTCTCCCCCTCCACGCGGGCTTTTTCAACAGCCTTGCCCTTAAACGGTCCAGAAGGAAGCGGTTCATAGAACCTTGGCGGATTATCATCGTGAATTTCAGGATTCCACCGCAAGTCTGGTCCACCAAGCAACAGCATGGCTCTCTGCAACTGTATTATTTTCATGGCTTTCGTGTTAACCCACTCTTCTTTAGTCAGCTCTATACCCGTTACAGCCTTGTAAAAGTCGAAAACCAGAGTGCGAGACAAGCCGAACACGTTAAAGTAGCAGTAGACGCCCGAATCATGGAAAGCCATCATAAGCTCGCTTCTGAAGTCATCCAAGGGCATGCATGCCACAGAAGTGTGGTCTCCACACTGCACAGAACAAGCGTAAGAATATATCTCTGGATAGTCTTTCTCGCTTCGAATGCCGTGAGCGCCAACCCCCACGCCTTTAACTTGCACGGTGTAGGACATGACATCTACACCTTTCAGTTCTTTGATTTTCAAAGCCGCCCGGTAAGTGCCTTCAGCCAAAATGTTGCCAACACTTTCCCTGTAGGCAATTTTCTTAGCCAAGGCAGCGAAGGCTTCCGCATCACCCCACTTAAGCTCAATGCCACCTAAATCCTCCTTAGTCAAGATTCCTCTCTGGTAAAGTTCAGCTGCAAAGCCTAGAACATTGCCAGTTTGTATGCCGCAAAGTCCCAAATCGTCAATGACGGAAGCCATGTAAACGTTTGCCTCTGGGGTAAAAATGCCTAAATTTGTACCAACGTATGCCTGCAGCTCATAGTCGGGGTTATCGGTTATGGCGCCCTTAAACCTTCCAGCCCTTACAACAGCCAGTTTGAGGCACGTGGTTGGACAGCCAAAATCTCCCCAATACTGCTTAACCCACACGCGATTCTCAAACTGGTCCACGCCGAAGCTTTTCTCGTCATGCCACTCATCCTGCCAGTTTCGCACAGGCTCAGAGCTTGATTTGGCACCAACTTCATAGCCGCCGGAGCCGGTTCCCCAACGCCTCCAAAGCTCGCTTTCATAGGCGTTGTTGCAAACCTCCTGCATAAGCCGTTTCACAGCCTCCAAATCGGCGACTTCAGGCAGAGGCCCAGTGCCCTTGACAACTATAGCCTTAAGCTTTTTTGCCCCCATAACAGCGCCGTAGCCCCCATAACCAGCGGCATGCGACCACTTAGCAGCCACCACAGCCGTCCGCACTTTGTGCTCCCCAGCTGGACCAATGTAAAGAATGGATGGCTCCCGCCACTCGCCCTTCTGCGGATAACGTTTCTTCAAAAGCTCTCTGCATTCCCTAGCGAGGACAGCGACAGTCCGTTTGGCATCCATGCCCCACACGTGAGATGCATCTCTGGCTTCAATATCCCCATCTTTTATGAACAGGTAGACGGGCTTCTCAGCCTCGCCAGAAAAAATAATGCCGTCGTAGCCAGCGCACTTCAACTCAACGCCAAACTCGCCGCCAACCGTTGAGCCAATGACTCCGTTGCTCTGTGGAGACTTGCCTGAAACACAAATTCTACCACCGGGGAAAAACCCTGTAAGGGGGCCTGTTAAAAGCAAAAGCAGGTTTTCCGGCCCAAGTGGGTCCACCGACTCCCATCGACGGCCAAGCCTTTCCCATAGAATTTTTGCGGCTAACCCTCTGCCGCCAACATAGTCTTTCAAGATCTCCTCGTTGAAATTTACTTCCTTGAAGTTTCTCGTTGAAAGGTCAACTTCGAGAAACTTTCCGGCGTACCCGTGAATCATAGTAGGTGTTCTCCCCCCTCTCCATAGATTTTAATAGCTAAGTCCCGCGCAATTTCGTCTGGGGTGCGGGCATAAAGCTTGTAGGAATACGCCCTTCGGGGCACTATTTGAAGAACGTTCCATAGTCCTTCTCGACAAACTTTGACACATTGAGGGTTTCCACCACACAAGTCGCAGATTAAAACCCTTTTTTCAGTCGGATGCATGTGAGGAATCCTGCCAGGGCAAGCCTCAATACACTTTCCACAACCGATGCAAGTATTTGCATCCACAAGCACAGCGCCGGTCTCCTTGCTTACAAACAAAGCTTTGGTTGGACAAGCTTCCACACATGGATAGTCCTCGCACTGTGCACAGAAATGGGGAAACTCTATGCCCGGCGCAAGCATGAAAACTCTTATCCGGGAGGCTTCGGGCCATATGCGTTTTTCGTGGAAAAGCGAACAGGCTATTTCACATCTTCGACAGCCGCTGCACTTTGAATAGTCCCTTGCAATCCATATGGCTTCACGTTTTTCAGTTTCAGCCAACAGCAAAACCTCCAAGGCTTAGAATCTTGATGATGGCAAACCTCCAATTTAAAATTTGAGTTTTTGCTCCTTCTGGTCATGGCAAGCTCTTTAAGACTGAAAAGCCTACAAAAAGGGAGGCGGAACATTGGCGGCAGAAGACCTTCTAAAACAACTCGCCGAATGGCTGCAAAACTTTCCCATGCAATACAGCTATTTAGGCGTCTTTCTCATAAGTTTGCTAGGGTCCATGTCAATTTTCTTCCCAATTCCATACACAGTGGTGCTCTTCACGCTCGGGTCCAACGAAACATTTAATCCAATTTTGGTTGCTTTAGCCTCCAGCCTAGGTGCAGCCCTCGGCGAGTTTTCAGGCTATTTACTTGGTTTAGGCGGCAGAAAAATAGTAAGCGAAAAAGGTAGGCGCAACGTAGAATTCCTCTTAAAAATCCTTGGACGATATGGAGCCCTAGCCATATTTATTTTTGCATTAACCCCGCTTCCAGACGACTTGCTTTTCATTCCACTCGGAGTAATGCGCTACGGCTTTCTGCGGGCTTTTATCCCAGCATTTCTTGGCAAGCTTTGCATGAGCCTGATCATAGTTTACAGCGGACGCTTCATGGTTGGAATAATCCGCGACATTTTCGGAATAGAAAGCGACTGGACCTCAGCCATAATTGGCACAGTTATCGCATTAATCCTTCTCACAGTAGTCTTCATCCTCATGTTTAAGGTAGACTGGGAAAAAACCGTTGAGAAATACACCCAAAAAACTAGAGAGGGGAAGGGCTGTCGAAAATAAAAACTCACGAAAAACCATTTTCCACAAACGTAATAGGGAGAAAAAATAAATCTTGTAGGCTGGCGGAAAACGTGAGGGTTATAGCTGACCTACACATTCACGGACGCTACAGTCGAGCGACAAGCCAAAGCATGCGCATGGAAGAGATTGCTCGCTTCGCCAAGATGAAAGGCTTAAACCTCGTCGGCACAGGAGACTTTACTCACCCAAAATGGTTGAAAGAACTGCAGGAAACACTCACACAAGACGCTGACTCCGAGCTTTACAAGGTTGCCAGCGACTCGGATTTTTCAGTTTATTTCATGATAACAACAGAAGTAAGCACCATATTCACCTTCGAGGGAGAGGTTAAGAAAGTTCACCATGTAATTTTAACGCCAAGCATAGAAACAGCCATTCAAATTAACGAGCGCCTAGCAAGGTACGGAGACTTGACCGCTGACGGACGCCCAACCTTAGACATGAGCGCCCCTCAACTTGTCGAAGAAGTTATGGAAGTTTCCAGCAAAAACATGGTTTTTCCAGCTCACGCTTGGACACCATGGTTCAGCATTTTCGGAGCCTTCAGCGGCTTTGACAGCGTTGAAGACTGCTACCAAGACATGACGAAACATATTCACGCCATTGAAACAGGACTTTCTTCAGACCCACCCATGAACTGGCGGCTCAGTAAACTTGACAAGTTCACATTAGTTTCAAACAGCGACAGCCACAGCTACTGGCCTTGGCGCATGGGAAGAGAGGCCAATGTCTTCGAATTAAAGAAAATCAGCTACCGGGAAATAATAGACGCCATTCGAACCAAGGATAAAACACGATTCAAGTTCACCATCGAAACAGACCCAGCCTACGGAAAATACCATTGGACAGGCCACAGAAACTGTCATGTTTCGCTCTCGCCAAAAGAAGCCATAAAGCTCGGCAACATATGTCCAGTTTGCCGCAAAAAACTAACTAAGGGTGTTGAACAGCGCGTCGAAGAACTCGCAGACCGTCCAGAAGGCTTTGTTCCGGAAAACGCGATCGGCTTCATGCACCTTCTTCCTTTGTCCGAGATCATTGCCACAACTTTAGGAGTTGATTCCCCATCGACACAGCAAGTCTGGAACATCTATAATAGGCTTGTAGAGAAGTTTGGAGACGAATACACCGCTTTAATAGACGCGCCAAAACAAACCCTAACCGAGACAGCGGGTCAAAAAATAGCTGAAGCAATAACAAGAGTCAGAGAAGGAAAAATAAGGGTTATACCGGGCTACGACGGGGTCTACGGCCAGCCCATAATATTCGAAGAAGAAAGCCTAAACATAAAACCTCAAAGGGAAAAAGTTCAACAGTTAAATCTTACAGACTTCATGTAAACTCAAAATTTTACATTTTAGACTTGTAGGTGTGTTGCACATGTACACGACAAACTTTATTAAGTCGCAATATGCACGATAACGTGTGATGGCTTCATGACAACTCTGACCCAGCAAACACTCAAGGAAAACGAGAAGATAGCCAAAATAGTTGACCGCGTGTTAAGGCAGATTTTTGGGCAGGAAGCCACACGTTTGATTTACAGGTACTTAGAAACGCGGTATGGTGTTAAACGAAACGAGATAACTGAAAAAATTGATTTGTTTGCTAGGGGGCTTGAGGAATTTCTGAAAACAGGGGCTTATGTGATCGAGCGGAAGATCCTAGAGGACATTTACTCGAGTTATGGGCTTCTCCGCAGGTTGGAGCTTAAAAGGATCCGCGAAGAAGATTTTGCCAGTCAAATAAGGATGCTTGTGCAACGCAATTTTTAGCCGAATCTTGTAGGTAATCTTATTAGCCTCTTTTTGCGATTAAATCCCACCGCAAGTGAAGTTTGCATTTAGGAAGGAGTACATTGAAGGATGCTTTAAGCATGATTGTTGAGACAGCAACTCAAAAGTTCGGAGCAGAATATGCAGAAGCACGCGCCCAAAAGCTTCACAAAACAACGCTCACAGTCAAGGAAGAAAACGTCGAAGCCGTAAGGGAAGGTTTTGAAAACGGTGTTGCCCTAAGAGTGCTAATCAATGGGGCGTGGGGCTTTGCTTCTGTAGGCTCGTTTGATGCAAAAGTGTTGGTTGATGCTGTTTCGCAAGCATGTAAAATGGCAAAAGTTGCCAGTTTAAAACTTAAAAATCCCATAAAGCTTGCTAAAGGCAAAGCAATCGAAGATCAAATAGTAGTTAAACCTAAAAAGAACCCCTCTGAAATACCCATCGAAGACAAGATTAAGACAACATTAGCCATATCAAAGAAAGTCCTTGAATATGACAATCGCGTGAAAAGTTGCACCGTTGACTATTTGGACATCGTTGGAACAAACTACTTCATGAACAGCGAAGGCACATACATTAAACAAGACAAGCTTTACGTTTGGTCAAGAGTTTTAGCCACGGCAAAGGAAAAGGACGTTTACACGTTTAGCCTGGAAGAAGTGGGCTCCACAGCGGGCTACGAAATATTTGATGTCGAAACACCAAATGTTGTTAGCGAAAGAGTGGCAAAAAGAGCGGTGGATCAGTTGAGAGCAAAACCTCCGAAGGGTGGAATTTTCCCGGTGGTTCTCGGACCCAACGTGGTTGGCGTTTTTGTCCACGAAGCTTTTGGGCACTTAGCTGAGGCAGATTTAACGCTGTCTGGCTCAGTTCTCATGGATAAGCTTGGCAAAAAAGTAGCGTCGGAAGCTGTCACCATCTACGATGATGGAACCATTGAAGGAGCATTCGGTTCATTCAAATATGATGACGAAGGCGTTCCAGCACAGAAAACGCTTCTAATCAAGGACGGTGTGGTCGTTGGACTTATGCACAATAAGGAGACCGCCCAAAAGTTTGACACGCAGTCCACAGGCAACGCCAGAGCTGAAGACTTTCGCGTCGAACCAATAATACGGATGCGGAACACTTTCATTGCTCCGAGAGATTGTTCTTTTGAAGAGCTAATTGAAGACATAAAGTTTGGATATTATTTCAAAAGCTTCAGAGGGGGGCAGGCCAACCTGGACGGCACATTCCAAGTTGGCATCCAAGAGGGCTACGAAATAGTTAAGGGTGAAATAGGCGAACCAGTTCGTAACGCTTCAATAAGCGGAAACACCCTTGAAACGTTGCATAAGGTAGACGCGGTTGGGAAAGATTTCGAGCTTTGGCCCGGAAGATGCGGCAAAGGCCAGACTGCCTTTGTCTGTGACGGTGGACCACACATAAGGGTTTTGGAGGTGCTTGTGGGCGGTGGCGCTTAAAAAGGAAGAAGTAGTAAGCCTAGCCGAGTTTGCAGTTAAATCTGCGTTAAAAATTGGTGCAGATGAGGCGGAAGCCTACGCTTATGAAGGCTTAACAGCAACGGTTGCAATTGAAAGAGGGCAAATCACTAAGAGTTCAAGAATAGTTGATAGGGGGTTGGGTATAAGGGCCATTGTCGACAAGGCTTTGGGCTTCTCTTACACCAACATTTTAACTGACAAAAAAATCATCGAGGAAACGGTTTTAAAGGCGCTAAAGACTGCAAAAGCCAGCAGGCCAGACAAAGACTGGCAAGGTTTCCCCGCACAGAAACCCTTTGCCCAAGTCAAAAATACCTTTGACGAAACGGTATGCGAACTATCTCCGGAAGACTTGGTGAAAACGGCATCATTAATGCTGGAGGCTTGCGAAAAAACCGACAACAGAGTTTTCCCAGTTGAAGGCGGCGTCGGCGCCTCATATTTAACAAGGGCTATCGCAAACTCTAATGGCGTTGCTGGTTTTGATTGTGGAACCGTTGTAGAGTGCAGTCTAGCCACGGTGGCTCAAGAAAGCGGTGAGGTAACGCCTGTGTGCTTTGAGTTTAATGCTGAAAGGCTTTACAAGATAAACCCTGAATGGGTTGGTTCCGAGGCTGCGCGTCAAGCAGCTTCAGCTTTAAGGGCCAAGCGAACGGAAACCAAAAACATGAAAGTTGTGCTTGCCCACTTCGCTCTACAACAGCTTTTGTATTACACTTTGATGGATGCTGTGAAGGCGGACTGCGTGCAAAGAAACCAGTCCGCCCTTCAAGGCAAACTTGGCGAGAAAGTAGCCTCCGAAGTTGTAACGATTTATGACGATGGTCTTTTGGATGGAGGGCTCCGCACATGGAAATTTGACGGCGAAGGCGTTCCTCAACAGAAAACCGTTGTAATAGAGAAAGGGGTGCTCCGAAGCTATCTATATGACAATTATACTGCGAAAAAAGAGGGAAGGGAAAGCACAGGAAACGCGTTCAGAGCGGGTTATTTGTCAACTCCACGTGTTGAGGCAACAAACTTTCACGTAGTTCCCGGAAAAAAGTCGCCGGAGGAGCTTTTAGGCGAAATTGAAGAGGGACTTCTGGTTTATTCGGTGCAAGGCGCCCATAGCAGCAATCCAGCAAGCGGTGAATTCTCGGTTGTGGCAACTCCAGCGTGGAAAATCGAAAAGGGCAGAATTGCCCACGCAGTTAAAGGCGCTATGCTTGCCGGAAACGTTTTCGAAGCCATGAAGAATATTTCAGTGTTGGCCAACAACGAGCGGAAAATTGGGCAACTGGTTGCACCTTGGGTGCTCGTGGAAAACGTTAAAGTTATTGGCAAGTAAACAGCTTAAAACTTCAGCAACTAAGAAGGGCTCAAAATGGCGAAAACGCATTTGAAAAAACACTTGCTGAAAATTAACACGCTTAGGATTTTGGTGCAGTTTTTATCCTTCATATTTTTCAGTGCTGTAATCTTCAGTTTGAGTTCATTTCCACTGCTGCTGCCAGTTATGTGGACTTGGGGTCTTCAACAGAACATTGTGGGTGACGCTTTCACGGCAATACAGCTTATGCCTAGCGGCTGGCAAACCGCCCAAACCTTTCCGTGGCTTGCATTAGCCTCCTTTCTTATAGTGGGCGTTTTGATTGGCAAGTCGCTCTGCGGTTGGGTCTGCCCCTTCGGCTTCATCCAAGACTTGATAAGCCTCATTAAGGCGAAAAAAATGGAGATTTCGCCGAAAACACATAATGACATGAAACTTTTAAAGTACCTTACACTGGGTATCACACTTTTCATCACCACAACCTTCTCTTTAGCAAAATTTTTGAAGACACATGGAAACTATGAAAGGGCTTTTGGCATTTTTGCCTATGCACCTTTCACTGCTATAAGCCCCGCTGAAACATTATTTGCCACATTGCCAAAAACAGTCCAGAACTTTACAAACGCCTTAACAGAAAAGCCCGTCCTAGACGCTCTTAGCGGAGTCTTAGACTTACCACCTCTCTTTTGGATTCAGCTATTCACTTTGATAGGTGTGTTAATCTTAGCCGCATACATCCCGAGAGGGTGGTGTAGGTATCTATGTCCCCATGGAGCGATAATGGCAGTTCTAAACAAGTTTAGCTTCATCGGCTTAAAAAGAGAGCCCGTAAAATGCGTTAAAGGTGAATGCCGCGAATGTGTTAAGGCTTGTCCAATGCAAGTGCGCATCCTAGAACAGCCTTGGGAAAAGTTCAGCGATCCAGAATGTATCTACTGCCTAAAATGTGTGGATGCTTGTCCAAACAAGGCAATTAAGCCTAAATATCCATAGCTAAGCCCAAAAAGTCCGCGAGTACTCGTTTAACACACGCTCATACACGCTCTTTGTTTGCCTGCTTATTTTCTCCCAGTTAAACTTCTCCAAAACCACGCGGTAAGCATTTTCCCGAAGCCTATTAGCGTACCCCTCGTCAAGCAGAACGCGTGTAACACCCCACGCTAAAGAATCTGGGTTATCGGGGTAAACTTTAACACCAGTTACATCATGTTCCACAATTTCGGATAAGCCTCCAGTGTCTGAAACCACAACTGGGCTTTTTGCAGCCATAGCCTCAATGGCAACTATGCCGAAGGGCTCGAAAAGCGATGGCACCACAGAGACATCTGCACATTTTTGCAGATTCCTTAACGTTTCATCGTCCACAAAACCTGTAAACAAGACTTTGTGGGCTAGGCCCATACGTTTAACATGTTCCCAAAGCGTTTCCTTCATGTAGCCGTTTCCTATAACGACAAACTTTGCGTTAACTTTTTCAAGAATCTTTGGAATGGCATTTACCAGAACATGTATGCCCTTTTCATATACTAGCCTTCCAACGTAAAGGACTATCTTTTCCTCTGGCAACGCAAAACGCCTTCTAAATTGGTTCAGGTTCACCGTGCTTTTTTCGTATTCTTTGGCGTCAACGCCATTCGGAATCATGACAAGCTTGTCTTCTGGGAGGCTGAAAGCCCACTTCACGTGAGAAACCATATAGTTGCTGCAGCATATAACCCTCCAAGCCTCATATGTAAGCCAAGCCTCTGTTTCATGAATCATCCTTTCGTAATCCGAGTGAAGACCGTTCCGCCGTCCAATCTCCGTAGAGTGAACAGTAGCCAACAAAGGTCTCCTGAAAACATGTTTTAAGCCTATTCCAGCGTTCGCCACAAGCCAATCATGAGCATGAAAAATGTCTACTCCGCCCAAATTTTTGACAATTTCCGCCGCCTCTTTTTGCATGTTCATGTTCATCAAGTAAACCCAGCTTGCAAAATCCGGCGAAGGATTCTTGTAGGAATCTATTCGAAAAACTTCAACACCGTCCATAACTTCATGGTCTGGAGCGCCTGGAAAATCGCATGTGACAACATAAACCTTCACATCGTTTTTTGCAAGGTTTTTCGACAAATAATAAACGTGGGAAGAAATTCCGCCAATAATTCTTGGTGGAAACTCCCAAGTAAGCATCATGACCTTCAACTGGCTAACCATGACCAAAGCAACCTCTCTTAAGCTCCCTGTAAACTTTCAAAACATCCTCAAACCAATGTTTAGCCTGGGGGTTCACAACTTTCACTTTGACTTCTGGAACCTTATATGCTTGGATAACTTCACTCGCCATCCAATCAGATTTAACGAGAACAATGCTCGCCTCGTATGTGCCGAGCCACTCAATGCTCTTTATGGCCATGTTGAACGGAGTATTAGCCCCATGAGAACGGTGGCCCTCTAAACTTTCAACGGAATAAACGAATGGTGTACCAAAAGCCTTTTTCAGAGTAACCGCCGCTGGTATGAAATGCCAGTCCTGCACGTCAATGAGATCTATATGTTTTCCACTCTTGTAATATATGTTGGCAGTTACCCTTTCAACCTCTTGGTTTAGAGTCAAAACCCACGTGAGAACGCTTATGTGTGTTTTAACCGGATTTGTGACTCTGTAGACTTTAACCCCTTCCTCTTCAAACTCACCTGTCCAATACTCATGATAAGTAACCAGAAATGTTTCTATTCCGCCATCTCTGGCAAGCCGCCACACCAGTTCCCTAACATAATTTGCAAGTTTCCCTACAACTCTTGGAGGATACTCCCACGAGAAGACTACAACACGCATTTGCTCCGCCAGCTACGTGAAAAGCGCGCAGACCTTAATTATGCCTCTTCCAGTTAAATAGTACCACTTTTTCCCTTGACTGTCTGAAAAGCTTTCAACATATCCCTCACAACAGTATCCATCCAAGATCCTTTCCACTTCTGTTATATCCAACTGTAAAACTTGGGCAAGCTCCTCGCTTTTTCTGGCTAAATCCGGGGCAGTTGCACATAAGTTATGGAGAATTTGAAGGAGTTTTTCGGATATGGGAAGTTCCTCTCTCATAGTTTCACCTTAAGCAGACGCGTTTCCTAGTTAAAGGAGCTTGTCCACTTAAAAGTATTCTGTTCCCTTCTCTGCAAAACCAAGCGCCTTTCTAAGCCGTCTCTGAAAAACTTTAATCAAGGTCTTACGCAACCTTTGCCCTTTCAAGCTTGCAAGCCTAACTCGCTTTAATTCCTTAGCCAAAACCTCGTCGCACAGAGAGTGCTTAGCCCAATTTTCAAAATCTCCACGGCTACAGTGAAACTCCAACGATTTAAGTTCAGCTTTTTTCAAAGCATTCACCATCCCTTTAAGGCTCCAAGCCATAACTCCAGTATAGTTTTCTTCTCCAACACCTCGATAAAATAGGAAAGGTTCGTTGGCAGCCACCGCAACCAAACGAACACGGTTCTCGAAGTCAAGTATGGCTGCTTGGGCAGTCACGTAAGCATCTGCCGGCGTGTTAAAAGGGCTGAAATAGGAGTGAACTTCTCCCGGCGCTCCACCAGCAGTGAACATGTAATACAGGTGATCGCTTGTCTGGAAATATCGCCATATTTCCAGAAAATCTTTATCGTTCACTTCTTTAACAAGAGGTTCAAGTCTCTTAACGGAAGTGTAGTAAGCCCACTGCATTGCATTTCCAAGCCAGCAGCTTGTATCCCGCTCTAAATCTGCCCAAGAAACCGTTCCGCCAACTTCTGGAACGTCAATCTCGCCTATTGGCTCATACTTTTTGACAACTTCAGAAGGCATTGCCATTTGAAGGTGCTCCCACTTCAAGATTTCCTTTGGCAAATGCCTCAGAAACTCATGGATGCCAGTTTCTGGCCAGTGATGTTCGCCGAAAGTTTCATAGTCCGGGAAAATGATTATGCAATGCCCAGGCGTCGCGGCTAGCCAGCTTGCATACTTGTCTGCTGTGAGAGGCCATTCGCTCCACCATCTGGCTGAAAATCTGAAGCCCACATCGTCTGTCAACTTATAGTTTCTGAGGAGAACTTTGATTTTCTTGCAGCCTCTAGCCTTGTACAGGTAGTTGGGAGATTTCCCGTGAAGTATCCGTTCTATACCTTCCGTGAAGATTCCGGCAAAGCCCAACTCCTCCACTGTTTTGGCTATGACATTGTTGTAGATTAGCTCCGTATTTTCGAAGACTTGCGGCGTGTAGCCTAACAAGTCCATCATCGCCTGCCGATGCATTTTCACTTGCTCGATGAACTCGCTTTTTTCGGGGTATATGCTAGCCAATGAGTGATAATATGTTTGGTTTAGAAACTCCACGCAACCAGTTTCCGCAAGCTGCTTGAAGGATTCTAAGAGGTCTTTGTTAAACATTTCGCATTGTTCGAGGAATATACCGGAAATGCTAAAAGAAAACTTGACTTGTTTTTTCTCCCTTTTATGTTCGTCTATGAGGTCTAAAAGTATCCTATTCGATGGAAAATAACATTTCCTGCACGCTCTTTCGAAAATTTCCCTGTCGAGCGCATGATCAAAATAGTAGTTGAAAAGCTCCTTCTTCTTTAACCGTTTAAAGACCTCACCTTTCCAGAAGTAGTCTTTTTTGAGGCGATGAGGCTGGTGAACTTCGAACACGAAAACTACATCGGTCAACTTTGTCCTCTCTTTGGGAATTACTATAATCGTTGTTTGTTGATGTTTTATTTGTGGTTTGCTAAGGTTTAGATTTGATTCGGATTTTGAATTCATAACCTATTTATCCAATCTAACGGTTCATTCTCTAAAACAAGGGTGAAGTATGGTGTCAATTGAAAAACTCAGTATAGAGAATCACCAAGAGTTAGAACAAATGATCCTCAATGAGATAAACCTCGTCGAGAAAGGATTAACGGTAATTTGCAGCAACGTCTCAATTAACGACAAAACTACGTTAGATATTTTGTGTCATGACAGCAACGGACAGCTTGTCATTATACAGTTAAGTGTGCAAGAAGACGATGCCATGCTGCTTCAGGGACTGCAAAGCCTTGATTACGTTGACAAGTTTAAGTCTTTTCTAAAGGCTACGTATAATAAACATAAGATCGACGACAAGGAGAAACCGAGGCTGGTATTAATTGCGCCAAGTTTTTCGGATGCCGTTAAGCGGGCTGTCGAAAGCATGAAAGGAATCCGCATAGACCTCTATGAGTGGGAATATTTAAAGCTCGGAGACCATAAGGGTCTCCACCTCCAACCCATTTTTGCATGGAAACATGCTGATAAGCCAAAGGAAAAGGAGGAAAAGTCACCAGAGAAAAAGCATGAGCCAAAGGCTCCAAGGAAGAAGGAGGAACAAAAAGGGGAAACTCCGCTTACACCCCCTCTTGAAAGCAAAGAGACCATGGAACCTAAGCTTGAACAGCAACCAAAAACGGAGCCAATGAAAGTTGAATCTCCCAAGAAAGAAGAAACTCCGCCTCCACCACAAACTGCGCCGCCAAAACCACTAATAGAAAAGCCAAAGGAAGAGCCTAAAAGAAAACTTAAGCTTTTCTAACGAACAGTTGACACATGAGGTTGGTCCTCTAATTGCGTATTGGATTTTTTGTCTGGGAATACCCCCCATCTCTTGTTGGCGGTTTAGGCACATACGCCGAATACATTACTCGAGAGTTTGTAGCCTTAGGCCATGACGTAACGGTTTTCACGCTTAACCCCGGAAACCTTAAAACTAGGGAGATTATCAAAGGTGTTGAAGTCCACAGGCCGCTTATAGCAGACGCCAGCAACGTTTTTCCCATGTTTGTTATTGACGACTTGAAAAAATGGGGCACAAACATTCGTCTTTTCAGCGACATCTTCATTTACAACATTTTAAGTGCTACAAAATTTGTCAACAGTATGTTGAAGAAAGAAGGTTGCATTTACGACGTGGTTTGCGTCCACGACTGGCTGAGCAGTATAGCCGGAATAATAACCAAGAACGAGACAAAAGTTCCCGTAGTTTTCCACGTACACAGCACCGAGTGGGGACGCAGCGGGGGACAAGGCTCCGAGGTCGTTTCCCACCTTGAGTCAGCTATGGCGCAGATGGCTGACAGAATAATAACTGTAAGTCACGCCATGCAAGAGGACTTGATCCGCCACGGTTGGCCGAAAACAAAAATCAGCGTAGTTTGGAACGGTGTGGACCCAGAACGTTATAACCCCAAGAAATGCAAGCCCGAAGAGGTTGAGGTGATCCGGGCCCGTTACGGCATAAAACCAGAAGAGAAAATGGTTCTTTTCCTTGGAAGGCTAACGTGGGTTAAGGGTGTAATGAACCTTGTTCAGGCTATGCCCATGATTTTGGAGGAGTATCCAAACGTTAAACTTGTTATTTTGGGCAAGGGTGAACAACAAAACGACATAATCGAAACTGCGGCGAGGCTTGGCATAAGCAGTCAGGTATGTTGCCGCTTCGACTTCGTCCCAGAAAAAGAGCGCATCCTACATTATGCAGCGGCAGACGTCTGCGTTTTTCCATCTACCTACGAGCCTTTCGGCATAGTTAGCCTTGAGGCAATGGCTATGGAAAAACCTCTGGTTGTCGGCGCCCAAGGAGTTGTTGGTTTCAGAGAACAGGTTGTACCCTTCGGTCCGGATCAAAATGGCATTCACGTCAATGGTGGAAATCCAGCGGACATTGCATGGGGCATAAAAGAAGTATTATGCGATCCGCAAAGAGCCAGAAAATGGGGAGAAAATGGGAGAAAAAGGGTTTTACAGTATTTCACGTGGCGGAAAGCAGCCGAGCAAACCTTACAGATTTACGAGTCCTTGACGCACAAGACGGAACACGAAGACGCAAAAGTTATCGATCTATTAGAGAAGATAACACAAAAATAAAAGGGAAAAGCGACTAGGATTTACGAGAGGCAGCCTTTTCAAGGGCCACTACGCCTGGAAGCTTCTTGCCCATCAAGAACTCTATTAGGGCGCCGCCAGCTGTGCTTACATAGGATATTTTGTTGGATAGACCTAACTCTTGAAGCGCCGCAATTGTGTGGCCGCCGCCAGCCAACGAGAAGGCTTTAGAGTTGGCGATCTCCTCAAAAATCTTTTTTGTCCCGATTATGAATTCCTTGTTTTCAAAAACCCCCATCGGCCCACTTACAACTATAGACTTAGCGCCGCGGATTATTTTCGCATAGTTTTCAACTGTTTTTGCGCCAATATCGAATATTGGGTAGTCTACTGGCAACTTTTCAACAGGCGCTTCTTTACGTTTCTTTTCCATTTCCACAGCCACGTCTGCCGGAACCTTAATCTTGTCGGGGTGTTTCTGCATGAGCTCCTTTATGCCTGGAACAAGCCCCATCAGCTTTTTTTCTTCCAAAAACCTCATGTTTGGCGTGCCAAGATTGTATCCTTTCGCAACCAGAAAGACGTGGCCGACGACGCCACCGGTCAACACGTAGTCTGCTATTTTATTGTCCAACACATACTTTGAGATTTCAAGGGAGTCGTCAGCTTTAGCTCCGCCAAGCACATAAACACACGGTTTCTCTGGGTTTTCCAGCACCCGCCCTAGAGATTTTAGTTCTCGCTCCATTATGCGGCCAGCCACGCTTGGCAACACTGCTGTGAAACCAACAATGGAGGCGTGGGCTCTGTGGGCTGCGGCAAAAGCGTCATTTACAAAGATGCTGGCTAACGGCGCCAACGCTTGAACAAGCTCTGATTTTGCATGTTCTTCAGGAGATCCCTCTTTCGTTTCTCCAGCAAAGTTTCTAACGTTGTCTAAAACGAGGATTTCGCCGCTTTTGAGTTCTTTGATAGCTTTTTGGGCTTTTTCTCCATACACGTCGTCCACAAACTTGACTGGTTTGCCCAAGACTTTGCCGAGAATTTCCGCGTGCTGTTTCAGCGGGATAAAATCTGGATCCCCTTTCCTTCCTTGATGGGCTAATACAACAACTTTTGCGCCTTTTTCAGCCAATTCTTTAATGGTTGTTTCGCCATGCGCCTTAATCCTTGTATCGTCCAAAACTTTCTTTGTCTCCGGATCCACTGGAGAGTTGAAGTCGACTCTGACAAGGACAATTTTATCTTTTACATTCACATCGTCTAGCGTCAAGAACTTAACCATATGTTTCCCTCTCTTTGTCTGTGTGAACAGAAAAATAGAAGGGGTAATTTGTTTTTAAGATTTTATATCAGTTTGGCTAGAAACCGGCTTTCTTTCCGATGAGTTCGATGAGTTCAACCATTCTGCAGGAGAAGCCCCACTCGTTGTCGTACCACGCCAACACTTTGACTAAGTTTCCACCAACAACCATCGTAGACAAGCCATCAACAATAGCAGAGTATGTAGTGTGGTTTACATCACTTGAAACGATAGGCTCTTCAGTGTAGGCTAATATGCCTTTTAATGGCCCTTCAGCCGCTTTTCTAAAAGCTTCATTAACCTCTTCCTTGGTGACGTTCTTCTCTAGAACCACGGTCAGGTCTGTTATTGAAACGTTTGGAACAGGCACCCTAAGAGCTAGACCGTCAAGTTTTCCTTTAAGCTCTGGCAAAACTAAACCAGCAGCGCGGGCTGCTCCGGTAGTTGTTGGAATTATGTTTAAGGCTGCAGCCCTTGCCCTTCGGAGATCTCTATGCACTAGGTCGTGGACTCGCTGGTCATTAGTGTAGGCGTGAGCCGTCGTCATGAGCCCGGCTTTTACGCCGAAGTTTTCATGAAGCACTTTCGTTACTGGGGCTACACAGTTTGTTGTGCATGATGCATTTGACAATATATGGTGGTTGTTATGGTCATACTTGTCGTGGTTTACGCCGAGCACAATTGTTATGTCGGGGTTTTCGGCTGGGGCGGAAATCAAAACTTTTTTGGCTCCGGCTTGAAGGTGCTTTGACGCGTTTGCCCTATCCGTGAATAAGCCAGTGGATTCCACAGCGAGATAAACGTCTAAGTCTTTCCATGGCAGTAGGGCTGGATCCTTCTGCGTAAGTACCTTCAATTCTTTGCCATTAACTATCATGCTGTTGTCTTTGACTTGAACTTCGCCGGGGAATGGCCCATGGACCGAGTCATATTTTAGAAGGTGCGCCAAAGTTTTGGCGTCTGCAACATCGTTTACGGCTACAAAGTCTATTTTGGCTTTTCTTTCGATAGCTGCTCTGAAAAGAAGGCGCCCAATTCTTCCAAAACCGTTTATGGCTACCCTTATTGGCATTTAAATCACCATTCACCTAAATTTCGGATATTTAATGGAACATATTTCTCTTAATTAATTTTCCGACGGAAATAAAAAGAAAGGTATGGAGGTTAGCGGAGTTTCATTAACACCATTTCAGCAGCTAAAACGAGAGGCTCCCAAGTTTCGTTAAGCGGCGGTGCATAAGCAGTGTCTGCTTTGGCTAGTTCTCGAACGGTCATCTGCTTCTGTATAGCAAAGGAAACAGCATTTATTCGCTGGGTCACCTCTTCGTCGCCTATTATTTGGGCGCCAATTACGCGCTGCGACTCCCTTTCAACTACAAGCTTGACCTTTATTGGCAGGGCACCCGGGTAGTAGTCTGCCCTTGTCTTTGAGGACACGGTTCCGGTGATTGTTTCTATCCCAGCTTTTTTTGCAGCTGCCTCCGTTAAGCCTGTAGCGCCTATTTGCATATCATACAGTTGAGTGACAGATGAACCTACGACGCCCGGAAAAACTGCATAGCCTCCAGCCGCGTTTATTCCAGCAACTTTTCCCTGTCTCACGGCGACTGTTCCAAGCTGTTGAACTACTGGCCTCTGAGTCACTATGTGAATGGATTCTGCACAGTCGCCAACCGCGTAAATGTCTTTGACATTTGTTTCCATTCTGGCGTTTGTTTTGATGAGTTTTGTATCGCCGAGGGCGATGCCAGCGTCCACTGCAAGTTGAGTGTTGCCTCTGACACCGAAGGCGCTGACGAAAAGGTCTGCGTTTATCTGTTCGCCTCCGGCCACTATGCCAGTAACCTTGTCCGTGCCGAGGAACTCTTCAACAGGCTTGTTTGTCAAAATTCTTATACCCTTCTGCTCCAGCATCTCTAGAACAATCTTAGCCATGTCCGCGTCAAGCATGGCTGGCAAAACTTGAGGCAACATTTCTACAACCGTTACCTTCAAGCCTCTTTCTTGAAGCGCAACCGCTGTTTCTAAGCCTATGAGCCCGGCGCCCATGACGACTGCTGTTTTTGCGCCTTGTCGGATGGCTTGGTCTATGCGTTGTCCATCCTCAATTGTTCTTAGGGGCAGAATTCCCTGTTTTTCTCTTCCCTTTATGGGCGGTGTGAAGGCATTTGCCCCCGCAGCTATTATTAGGCTGTCATAGAGAATTTCTTGAGAATTTCCAGCTTTATCAACCGTTAAAACGACTTTTTTGCTTATGTCTATTTTTGTAACTTTCGTTTCTGTTTTTAGGTTTAGTTTCATCATTTGGAAGTAGCTTGGCGAGAAAACTATGAGGTCGGTGAAGCTTGGTATGTGCCCGCCTAAAACGAATGGTAAACCACAACGAGAATAACCAGCATATTTCTCGTCCGTTATAAGAATTATCTCAGCCGTGCGGTCTGTTTTTCTGGCAGCTGAGGCTGCGTCGACGCCGGCTGCGTGCGCCCCGACTATTACTATGCGTCTCGGCAAGGGCTATTTCCCTTCTTTAATTAGGCTTTTGTGCCATTCCACAGCCGCATTAAAGTCCATAAGGTTTTTGAGTTCAGTTTGGAGGTTCGACGGCTTTACAACAAGCAGCCAGCCCTTGCCATATGGATCCTCGTTTAAAAGTTCCGGCTTTGACTGGACTTCGGTGTTGACTTCTTCTATTGTTCCGCTTACGGGCGCCACTAAGTCGGACACGGCTTTTACAGATTCAACAGTGCCATAGGGCTCGTTCTGTTTTATGGTTGTTCCGGGGCTTGGAAGCTCCGCATAGACAACTTCTCTAAGTTGTTTTTGGGCGTAGTCCGTTATGCCGACGCGTACCTTGTCGCCTTCGATTTTCACCCATTCATAGTCCTTTGAATAGTATAGGCCTTCTGGAACCTCGTATCCGTCAACTTTAACCACGACGTTCCACCTCGCATGTAGTTGATAATTTTCAAAGCTTTAAACGTTTAAAATTAACTGTTACTAAAACCGTTTTCCATTGTTATCAAGCGACAAATTTGCGCTAAAAGTGGCGGATTATGGAAAAGCATTTAAAGGAATACTTGCTTAACGGTGCCTCTGGTGATTTTATGAGTTGGGAGAAAAAGGTTTCGGCGGTGCTTGCAATTTCGCTGCTTTTCACAACTCTTGTTTTACTGTCTCCCTGCGCCTATGCGAAGCCATTGGAAGTTAAAACCAGCCGCCTTATGGACGCAAACAGAAACAAGATTTTTGATAACCTAGAAAAAGTTATGGCAGAACGCGGAGACGATGCTTTAATAGATGTTATTGTGTTGTTTAAGAAGGAGCCTACGGAGGGGCTGCTAGGGCGCCTCCACGCAGAAGTAGGCATGTTTAAAGTAAAATCCAGGTGGAATGTTGTTCCTGGGATTGCGGCTTCGCTTACACCTGGCCAAATTAGGGCCTTAACATTACTAGACGATGTTGTTCAAGTAGAATATGACGCCCCGGTTTACGCTTGCTTGAATACTGCAACCTACTGGTACGGTGTTCAAAAAGCTAGAACTGATTTCGGGTTGGATGGAGACAGGGATGGATCGCCAACAACATACACGAAAAATGACATTGTAATAGCCATAATTGACACCGGCATAGATCCAAACCATGTGGACTTGGACGGGGGTAAAATCATAGGCTGGAAGGACTTTGTGAATGGAAGGACGACGCCATACGACGACAATGGGCATGGGACGCACTGCGCCTCTATAGCCGCTGGAACCGGCGAAGGAAACTCCGCCTATAAGGGTGTTGCTCCCGGAGCGGCCTTAGTTGGCATTAAAGTACTTGATGCTTCTGGTTCAGGTACATTAAGCAGGGTGACTGACGGCATCAACTGGGCTGTGACCAATAAAAATGTCTATGGAATAGAGATTCTCTCCCTAAGCTTAGGTACATCCACAAGTTCTGATGGAACAGACACCGTTTCAATGGCATGCAATAACGCGGTCGATCAGGGGCTTGTTGTTGTGGTTGCAGCTGGAAACAGTGGACCGAAAACCTATACTATAGGCTCTCCGGGCGCGGCTGAAAAGGTCATAACTGTTGGCTCCATGGCCGATGTAGGACAAAAAGGCTTCTTCTTAAACTCTTGGTCTAGCAGAGGACCGACAGCGGATGGACGTATCAAGCCAGATGTGTGCGCACCCGGATACCTTATCATGGCCGCAAAAGCGGGTACAACGAACGGTTATGTCGAGTATAGCGGCACAAGCATGGCAACACCATTTGTAGCTGGAACAGTAGCATTAATGCTGGATGCTAATCCATCCTTAACCCCAGCGCAGGTTAAAAGCATAATTGCCACAACATCCATAGATTTTGGGCCTTCTGGAAAAGACATAGATTACGGTTGGGGACGCCTCAACGCCTACGAAGCCATCAAAGCTGCCGGAGGCTATACTGGAACAGGTGTGGCCGTGCCAAATCATTTCGCGTTTACTGAAGATCTTTCAAGAAGTGGAGCTTACGATCTTTGGAAGATAACAGTGACAGCAACAAGCTATCCGATTGCGATAACTCTTATAATGCCAACGTGGAGCAGTTCAACGAGTCCCAACTTTAACATCTACCTCTATAATCCTTCTGGAAGCATAATCGCCTCCTCCACTGGAACAACGAGACAGGAGACTATTGCCGTAACCATATCCACAACGGGCACATATACATTGAGAGTGTATTCGTCGTCCCGTTCTGGAACATATTATCTTGACATTAGCGCTGGGGCATCCAGCGTTTACATATCCTACGACAGTTAAAGTAGGGGCAAAAAGAAATTCCCTCCCCATTTTTATGTCAATTTTGTTGTTGGTGACAAGCTGCAAAAACGATGGCCCCTCTAGTTTTAGGGCATATTTGTTGATGGGCTTCTGGAAAACCCTTTTTATGAATCAAATTGTTGGAAATGTTTAATTAACTGGTTTGGTGTAAAGCTGTGCAGATGGAAGTGCAAGACTTGAGTGAAGAATTGGCAAAACTTCCTCCACAAGTTCAGGAACGCCTTTTAAGGCTTCAACAGCTGCAACAGACGCTGCAGTCTGTTTTGGCTCAGAAACAGCAGGTGGAGCTGGAGTTAACAGAGATTGAACAAGCTTTGAGTGAGTTGCAGAAGGTTGCCGATGACGCTGTTATCTACAAGTCGATAGGCTCCTTGCTGGTTAAGACAGACAAGGCAAAGGTGACAGCGGATTTAAACGAAAGGAAGGAACTGTTGAACATGCGGGTCACCGTATTGGGCAAACAGGAAGAGCGCCTCCGCAGCCAGTTAAAAGAGCTTCAAGCTAAGCTTCAGCAAGATTTGGCGCCAATTTCGGGAACCCAGCAGCAGTAAAGACGCAAATCTTCGGGTGAAAGTTTGGAAGAGCTTGGCTTGCCAGAGCTTACGCCAGAACAGGTTGAAGAATTGTGTTCAACGACTGAGGAGGCTGCACGTGAGTATATCCTATCAAAGGTTCCGCCCAAGCGAGTGGAAACTTTAAACATAAGTGCTGACGTGGAAGCAGAAAACGGAAAACCTTTAACGTTGACTGTGGAGGTTGAGTTGACGCTTTCGCCTCTTATGCGGGACTTTGACGTTCAAAAGCTTGTAGATGAGGCTGTGAAGGAAGCTTTCGCCAAAGCTGAAAGATACTTGAGGGAGCTAAAGTGTGGTTTGCGGAGATAACCAAAATACTGAATGAGCAGGGTGCTAAGCATGTCGTTCTGCTTTGTCACCATAACGCGGACCCAGATGCCATATGCTCAGCCTACGCCCTGTCAAGCCTGATAAAATGGTGTAAACCCGAAACAACCGTTGAGATTTGCGCCGCTCAAGGGATAAGCCGTCTCTCAAAACACATTTTGAAAATGCTGCCAATAACTGTGGAAACAGAACCCAATATTGAAAGGGCGGACGTTATAGTGCTCGTTGACACAAACACAATACAGCAGCTTGACAATTTAGCCGAAAAAGTGAAGACTTCAAAAGCGCCAATAATAGTGGTTGACCATCATGCCGCCCATCCCGAAACCGATAAAGTGGCCAAGCTGTGCATTACTGATGAAAATGCCTCTTCAACATGCGAAATAGTTTACAATTTTTACAAGCAAGCAGGCGTAAAAGTTGGAGAAAATGAGGCTAAAGCCCTTTTCTTGGGCATAGCTTTTGACACCCGCCACTTTGTTTTAGCCAGTTCCTCAACACTGAAAATTATTGCAGAACTTATAGACTCAGGAGTCAACGCCCAAGAAGCCCTAGCTATGCTTTCGCTGCCGATGGATTTCTCCGAGAGGGTTGCAAGATTGAAGGCTTGTAGAAGAGCTAAGCTTTTCAGGATTGGCGAGTGGATAATCGCCATATCCCACGTAAGCGCTTATCAGGCTTCAGCTGCCCGCGCCATAATAGACTTGGGAGCCCATGTAGCTGTGGTTGGCGGACAAAGAAACGACAGCCTCGAAATAAGCCTCCGTTGTACAAACGAGTTCCACGAGAAAACTGGCATACACTTGGGCAGGGATATAGCCAAACCTCTTGGCGAATATCTTCAAGGCATGGGTGGTGGACATGCAACTGCCGCCGGAGTTAATGGTTACGGTGAGCTTGAAGCTGGACTTAAAAAGTGTTGGAAGCTTTTGAAAGAACGATTAAACACAAATTTGAGTAGCTACTCTTAAATGAGAAAAAATTTTAGACTCTAGGATGCTGTGAAACCTGTATGACAGTAATAGAAACAAGAAACTTAACATACACATATCCGGGCGCCGCTTGGCCCGCAATAAAAGAAGTCTCTATAAAAATTGAGAAGGGCGAATTCACGTTAATAACGGGTCCAAGTGGTTGTGGAAAAACAACCCTTTGCAGATGTTTCAACGGTCTTATACCCCACTTTTACCAAGGCGAGTTGAAGGGCGAAATAAGGGTTGCAGGACTTAATGTGCGGGAACATCCAGTCTACGAGTTGGCAACCCATGTGGGCATGGTTTTCCAAAACCCCCAAAATCAGCTTTTCGCCTTGTCCGTGGAGAAGGATGTGGCTTTTGGGCTGGAGAACCTTGGAGTGCCAAGGGAGGAAATCCGCAAACGGGTAGACTGGGCGCTCCAGCTAACCGGGATATACGATCTACGGGAGCGCACTCCCACGGAGCTTTCAGGAGGACAACAGCAACGGGTAGCTATAGCCGCCGTATTAGCCATGCAGCCTGAGGTTATAGTTCTAGATGAGCCTACTTCGTTTCTTGACCCGCTTGGCGCCAAGAAGATTTTTGATGTAATATACGACTTGAACAGAAAGCTTGACATAACCATAGTGCTTGTCGAGCATAGGCTGGATTTAACGGCGAAGTATGCAGACCACATCATCATTATGGATGGTGGACGCGTTGTTTTGGACGGAGAGCCCCGCGAGGTTTTAAGCTGCGAGGAAGCCCGTCTTATCGGAGTTGGCATTCCAAAAGCTACACGCCTTTACCAGATGTTGAAGGCTGACGGAGTAAAGCTTGGCAGCAGAACACCCCTTTCGTCGGAGGAAATGGCTCAAAAAATTAGGGAGGCTTTTAAACGCCGTGATTGAAGTTATAGACGTCCACTTTACTTATCCAAGCGGTGTAGAGGCGTTGAAAGGTGTTTCTCTAACCATTCGGGACGGTGAATTTGTAGCCATTATGGGGGAAAACGGTGCCGGAAAAACAACCCTTGTGAAACATTTTAATGGGCTACTAAAGCCGACGAAAGGAAAAGTACTCGTTGACGGGGTTGAAACAACAAAAGTCAGCGTTGCAACGTTGGCGCGTAAGGTTGGCTTCGTTTTCCAGAACCCAGACCATCAGCTTTTTTGTGAAACTGTTGAGGAAGAAATAGCCTTTGCCCTGAAAAACTTTGGTTTCAGTTCGGAAGTGATTGAAAAACGCGTTGAATGGGCGCTTAACTTGTTGGGTTTATCTCAGTACAGAAAGACTTCACCCTTCATGCTCAGTGGAGGTGAAAGAAAACGCGTTGCGCTGGCTTCTGTGCTTGCATGGGACCCAAAGATACTTATTTTAGACGAGCCGACCATTGGGCAAGATTATCAACAGAAAGAGAAGCTTCGCCAGTTTATTTTGCAGCTAAACGCCCAAGAAAAAACGGTGGTTGTTGTAACCCACGACGTGGAGTTTGTGGCTGAATGTAACCCGCGTGTGGTGCTCATGCGAAGCGGCAAAATCATCGCTGACGGGCAAGCCAGAAAAGTACTTACAAACCCCGAAGTGTTGGAGCAAGCCTCTTTGGTGCCGCCGCAAATAACCCAAATTTTCCTGAATCTCTTGGACTTAGGGTTCCCACAAGACGTGATAGACATTTACGAGGCGAGGGAAATCCTTCTAAAAGCATTTGGGAGCGGAAGACGATGAGCTTTTTTGATGGACTACGTTTTAGAAGGGTTAGCTCTCCAATCCACAACCTTGATCCAAGAATAAAGTTCATTTACGCATGTGTCATTTTCACAGTGGCAATAATTTTCTGGCAACTGCTCCCTCTCATAGTGCTTTTTGTTATACAAATCCCCTTTGTGCTCGCTGCTGGCATGGGAAAAGCGTGGCTGCGCTCCGTTAGAGGCGCCGCTTTTCTGGCCTCAATAATCTTTCTCACAAACTTCATTTTTTCCTTCATCAGCTCTGGTTACGTGGTCACATTTTCCTCCGTGGAGCATGCTTTGGCTATGACCCTTCGTTTTCTGGTGTTAGTTGGCTCTTTCTCCATATTCTTCTTAACCACTTCGCCAGATCATTTGGGTTTAGCTCTTGAACAGTCGCGGGTGCCCTACGAGTTTTGTTTCGCCTTTACAACAGCGGTGCGTTTCGTTCCAGTTCTTGCTGAAGAAGCCCAAACAATAATGGATGCTCAAAAGGCGAGAGGCTTAGAGCTTGAAAAGGGAAACTTTCTGAAAAGGGTTAGAAACTACATTCCAATACTGATACCGTTGATTGTTAGTGCCATCCGCAGAAGCCTCGAGCTTGCCGAAGCCATGGAAGCCCGAGCTTGGGGCGCCACCAAAAAGCGCACAAACCTATATGTTTTGAAACTGCGCCGCGAAGACTACTTTTTTGCAGCTATAACCTTTAGCATATTAGCCCTAGCGGTTTTCGTTCGCTTATACGTTTACATTCCGAATCTCGAAGAAATTTTAATGGGAACAGTTTAACCGCAAGGCTTTTAACATAGACCCCGTTGTTAAAAGGTTTCACGGAGCTGGAAAACTTGAGATGGTTAAAGGCTGCGGCTGAAGAAATCATCTCAGGGATTAAAAACGCCATCGAGGAGCTTAACCCAAACGAGGTGGAACGTTTCATCCAGCTTCTCATGGCGGCAAGGGATAAAAAAATCTTCGTTGTCGGCATGGGAAGAAGCGGTTTCGTTGGCAGAGCCTTCGCCCTACGCTTAATGAACCTAGGCTTCAACGTATACTTTCTAGGCGAAACCATAACGCCAGCCGCTGGGAAGGGAGACGTTTTAATCGCCATATCGGGAACGGGAGCCACAAAAATGGTTTTGACGGCAAGCGCAGCCGCAAAGGAAATAGGTGCCACAGTGGTGGCGATAACATCTTTCCCAGAGTCTCCTTTGGGACAAATAGCCGACCTTGTTGTCACAGTTAAGGGCAGAACAAAAGCCGGATGGCCCCGCGAGGAAGATTATCTGGCTAGGCAGCTCATAGGTGAAAGGGAACCTCTAACGCCTCTTGGAAGCATCTTCGAAAATAACTGTATGGTTTTCTTGGATAGTCTAATAGTTGAGTTAATGCACCGCATGGGAACAACCGAAGAAGAGTTAAGGCGCAGACACGCCACCATAGAATAACCGCTTTTAGGAGTGTGGAGAAAATCCGGGCGAAATGGAAAAAGAAGAGGATGCGGAGACAAAAGAAGAAGCGCCAAAAAAGAAGGGCGAGGTACAAGTAGCCGTTCCTAAGCGTCTTAACATGTTTTTACGTTGCTGCCATGATTAAGCGTTGTTAAAGATTGGGCATGCATATAGCTTATTAAGACTTACGACAGTAAATACTATTTGAAAAAGTAGCCCAAACCCTAAATTACAAAGGGAAAAGAATGTCAAAAACCTCGGAAAAAGCCAAAACAGCCGAAGAAACAGAATTCGGGATAGTTGTAGAGGCAAAAGAAAGAAAACCAACGGTCTTTAAAGAAGTATACCCTATACAAGAGCCCTATGTCTACGCCGCTATAGTGAAGGATCCGGAAACCCAGAAAATCCGTTACGAAGTTATAGAGCCAACATTAACAAAAGAGGAAGAGGAGCGCCTGAAAGAAGTCAAAAGCATTTTGATGGAAGAAATTGATATAAACCTAAAGGAGATAGAAACCAAAGAAAAAGCCGAGGAATACCTCCGCGAAAAAGCGAAACATATTATCAAGAAATATCACATAAAAATCCCATCGGAATCGGTTGACAAGCTTCTCTACTACCTTACAAGGGATTTTATTGGTTATGGCAAAATTGACCCACTGATGAAAGACCACATGATCGAGGACATTTCGGCTGATGGCGTAAACATACCCATATACGTTTGGCATAGAACCTACGAGTCGCTTCCAACAAACATAATCTTCAAGGACGAGGTGGAGTTAAACTCGTTCATAGTTCGCCTAGCTTATCTAGCTGGCAAAAACATCTCCATAGCCTCGCCGATATTGGACGCTACGCTGCCCGACGGAAGCCGAGTCCAACTAACTTATGGAAACGAAATAACTCGAAGAGGTTCAACCTTCACCATCCGCCGTTTCAGGGTTGACCCCTTAACAATTTCAGACCTCATCGCTTTTAACACGCTTTCATCAGACATGGCTGCCTACTTATGGTACATAATTGAAAACCGCGCCTCAGTGCTTGTGGCAGGTGGCATAGCGTCCGGAAAAACAACGATGCTGAACTGTTTATCCATGTTCATTAAGCCCGAAATGAAAATCGTAAGCGTAGAGGACACGCAGGAACTCAACCTACCTCATGAAAACTGGATTCCGTCGGTTGTCAGAGAGGGCTTCGGCTACGACAATAAAAGCACTATAACCCTCTTCGACCTCTTGAAGGCTGCTGTAAGGCAACGGCCAGACTACATAATTGTAGGCGAAATCCGAGGCGAGGAAGCCTACACGCTTTTTCAAGCAATGGCGACAGGGCATCTTGGAATGTGCACCATCCATGCCGAATCAGTTGAAGCCGTAATAAATCGTCTTGAATCCGAGCCCATGAACATTCCTAAGCCTCTCATAGCCATGACGGACCTCATAATGATTATGGCGAGAACGGAGATTGGAGGGAGACCAGCTAGAAGAGCCATTACAGCAACAGAGGTTGTTGGGCTTGACGGCAAAACGGGCAACATAATGACAGAGGAGGTTTTCCGCTGGAAACCTAAAAACGACAAGTTCGAGTTTCTCGGCCACAGTGCCCTCCTCGAAGAACACATGAAGAAGATGGATTTAAGCGAAGACGACATTAAACAAGAGCTTCATCGTAGAAAAACAGTCCTCGAATGGATGGTTAAGAATGGAATTCGCAGGTACACGGAAGTAGCCAACATAATTCGTGAATACTACGCCAACCCGGCAAGAGTTTTCCAGAAAGCAAGGATGGGGCTTAAATGAAAAAGGCGAAGGTATCTGAAGCTTTCAAAAAAATTTGCAAAAATCTGCACTTGCCATTGAAAAAAAGCAGTTCGGAAACCAATATTAGAAAGGTAGGTGAAAGCGGCGGTATTGGTCGGGGGTTCAAGGCCGAAAGTTTTTCCTCTATTGCTTATAGGCTTGTCGGCAGAAAAATCAGTCCCTTTCTACCTCTTTTTCAGGATTTAGGCATTCACATGCAGAAGGCTGGCATTAAAGCCAATTTTAGGACCTATGTTAGCCTAATAGTTTTTTCAACAAGTTTGGTGGCTCTCGCCGTTTTTGTGTGCATTCCATGTGTGCTAATTCTCGCCTTCAAAATATCAGTCCTTCCAGCACTAATGTTTGGCTTTGGAGGCAGCCTTTTCGCAGCTGCCTTTTCAGTTATTGGATTCTACGTTTACCCAGTTTACCGCGCTGACAAAATTAGGCGAGATTTAGAAGACGAATTGGCCTTCGCTACTGGTTACATGTCTATTTTGGCGAGTGCCGGTGTTCCACCCGAGAAAATCTTTTATTCACTGGCGAATCTTCCAACGCCGCTTGCTGTTTCAGCTGAAGCCAAGGACATAATCCGCGATATTAACATTTTTGGGTTAGACATAATTTCGGCTCTAGAAAATGCATCTAAGAGGTCGCCTTCCACGTCGTTCCGGGAGGTGCTTGAAGGCTTTATTTCAACGATACATTCCGGAAGCAGCCTCGCCGCCTATTTGAGGGAAAGATCCAAGCAGCACATGAAGCTGAAGCGAATAAGTCTCCGAAAGTTTTCGGACACGCTGTCCATTCTTTCAGAGTTTTATGTGGCTCTGCTTGTGACTGGGCCGCTGCTGTTGATAATCATGCTTGCGGTTATGGCCATGATGGGCGGCGGCAGCCTCGGCCCCCTTGGCCCGGACTTACTGCTTAACCTACTAACGTACATTGGTGTCCCCGTTTGTTCCGTAATGTTCCTCATAATTTTGGATTCCATTTCGCCAAAGTGGTGAAACATGCCAAAAATAGAGAAAAAAATGAAGCAAGCCGTGTGGTTTACATCTGCCGCAGCCTTAGCCATAACCATTTTCGGCTTTTTAAAGGCTGGAGGAACCGCCATCCTTGACGAGTTTGTTTTTTTCGCTATTATAGTTGCGTTCACTCCGCCTGCTGTGCTAAATTATGTCGAGTATAGGTGGAAGAAAGCCGTGGACGAGCATCTGCCAGACCTTTTCAGAAGCATAGTGCAGGCTCAAGAGACAGGCATGACTTTGCCACGTGCCCTCGAGGAAGCAGCGAAGAGGGATTTTGGTCCTCTGACGGTTGAGCTGCGGAAAATGACGGCGCAGATTTCTTGGGGCATGACTCTTGAGGAGGCTTTGGTGGCTTTTGCCAAACGTGTTAACACCGTTCTTGTGCAGCGAACAGTCCCCCTTATAATTGAGGCAAACCGTTCAGGCGGACACGTGGAAAAGGTTTTTGATCCAATGGGCAAGTTCGTCCAGTCAACACTGCTGTTACATAAAGAAAGGCGAAACCAGACACGCCCATACATCGCCATAATATATGTGGCTTTCTTCGTCTTCATATTTACCATTATACTGCTGTTTAAGTCCTTCTTTGTGGACGTGCATGGTTTGCCGCTGCTCGGCGTAGCTATAATGGCGCCGGAAGAGGTTAAACGGTTATTCTTTCACCTAACGGTTATTCAAGCGTTTTTCGGCGGTTTGGTAGCTGGCAAAATGGGCGAAGGCACCATAAACGCTGGATTAAAGCATAGCTTGGCAATGATGGTTTGCGGTTACATAGCCATTAAACTCTTTCTATAGGAGGGTGACGGATGCGTTTGTTTTTGAGGTTTCACGTGGACAAGCGGGCTATAAGCCCGGTGTTGAGCAATCTTCTGCTTATGGTTGTGGCTGTAGCCGCCATGTCAATAGCCGCCGCCACCACCTACGTGGTTACAGCGAACCTTAGGGAGGTTATGAGTGAACGCTTCATCATAGAGGACGTTTGGTTCAACAATGAAACTGGGGTCAGCCGCATAAGCATATACATACGCAACACGGGAAAGATTGCAGTAACCATCTCGGCAGTCTACATAAACAATACCCCTACAAGTTCCTTTACAGAACTTGATTTAGAAATAGGCAACCATGGATGGTTGAACATTGCATATTCATGGGAAAGCGGAAAAGCATATCGCATAAAAATTGTAACGTTGAGGGGAAGCAGTGTTGAAGGCTATTACAAGGCACCTTAGAAGGTTTAGACATGAAAAGCGGGGTCTAAGCAATGTTCTAGTGGCAATGCTAAGCCTAATCCTCATAACAGTGATAGTTGCAAACGTAGTCTTATGGAGCTACCAAATGAGCCAATTTGACTGGGAGAGAACTCAGGAAAACGTGAAAATTCAAAACGTGAAACCCCTTTCACTACGTCTTGAAAACAGCAACCTTATTGGAACATTCACCGAAGAAAAAACACCTGGAGGCGAATGGAAATCTCACCCGGAAAACTACAATCTTTTAGGCGGCACCCAGCTTGTTTCAGGCGCGGTGTCCGATTTAAGGGATAAAGACAACAATTACATGAAGTTTCGCAGCCGCGTTTCTGGTGTCACTTACTATTTCGTGACAAAAGAAACAGCCTACACGGTTAGTTCAACTCAATACTCAGACTATCTGTCCTTGTCATTCCAATCGGAAAATCAAGCGGATTACCTTGTGTTAGGCTACATAGAGTTAACATGCTCCTCAACATCGCGTCAGGCGCACGCGCAATTTGTTCGAGATTCGGCCGTCCTAGCCAGATATATGGATCGCCCTAAAATCGCTAACAGCGAAGTGATGCCCCAAATGTTTGCTTACATCTATAGTGGAACGGGAGACAATGTGACTTTCAAGTGGCAGATCGCTGTTTCCAGTTCTGGTGCCAGTGTAACTGCACAGAGGGGTGGAATTTATGTGATAAGACTTGACAACTTGCCAAACATTGAGTACACAAGGGATGGTTATAGTCCTGCTGAACAGCAAAATGTGGACAACGTTTGGGGAAACGCCCAAGGAGACACTTACGAGGTAACAATTAACCCTTCAACAGCTGGCTACTACCTAATCTGGGCGAGTGCAAAGGTTGAGTCAGATTCAACATCAAGTTCTGTTTCGGTTAGGCTGAACATCGACAATGGATTAGAATATGTCCCATATTTGATTGGTGGTGAATCTACATGGAGCTACGCAAGAATCGAAGATACAAGCACCAGTGAAGAACATTGTTTTGCCATAGTCGCTGTCCGTTACTTCACCGCTGGTTCCCATAGCATTAAATTTCAGATAGCAGATGTTGACGCAACTGCAAGTGCGGACTGGCAGTACATAAGCCTTTTAGCGATAAGGCTCACAGATGTTTTCGAGTTCTATACAAACTCGACAGTGACGCAAACGCAAACTACCCAAACAGTGCTCCAGACGTACACATCACTGAACATACCGTCAGAACGGGCTGGCAACTATTTGATTTTAGGCGGAATAACAACACGGGGTTCTTCAACAAGTTTTGCCTACGAAACCGCCCTTGCAATAGACGATGTGGTTTATGGACGGCAACAAATAACGCCTCAAGACATATACGACTACGTGCCCAAAGTTTTCATACAAAACATAACGTTGAACAATAACTCCCACACTATTGCGACAAAATATCGCACCCTAAACTCGGCTATGACTGTTTACGTTAAAAACTCTGACATACTAGCCATACGCTTACCACCTCCAAGGCAAATTGCCGAAGTTGAGTTTATTGGAAATGGCAATTCTGAAGAATGGTCAACTCTAAGCTGGACGGTGGACGGCAAATGCACAACCGATAACGTAACAACAACATTTCAACTGTTTCGAACAGATGGATACCCCAATAGCGGTGACGGCTACGTTTCCATCATGATGAGTACAAGCGACATAACCATAAGCCAAACAATAACCGTTAACGCCACAAGCTTCAGAGACCCAACGACTGGCAAGTGGAAACTGAAGGTTAAAGCCGTAAAAGAAACATTGTCGCCTTTTGAGCTTTGGTTAGACTTTATAGAACTGAAAGCCCAATTGGAGGAAAAAACGTACAGCCTATTCATTAAAGGCGACTTCACAATAAACTTGACAAATTATCCAGTCGAAAATATATCCTCAATAGGAATCAACATCAGCCTTAAAGCAAGCGACACAGGAGAAAGTTGGCTTTTGGAAGCATATAACTGGATGGACCAACGCTACGATATAATAGCCGCTTTTCCCCCAACGTTATACTTCAAAGACTACACTGTAAGCCTAGGGGGCTCTTGGCAATGCTACATTAACCCGAACAACGGCACAGTGAGGGTTGCACTCCACGACGAAAACTTAGACAGCACCCCTACAACCGTAAGCATAAACACCTTCACGCTTGAAGCGACCTTGAAGTATGGAGCTGTTCTCACACTAAAAAATGAGGGGGCATCAACAGTCCACATCGTAGCCATATGGGTCATAACGAGAAAGGCACACGTACGCTATGATGCAGACTTTTTCATAAGCCCGGGTGAAACAGTTGACTACGCACGGGAAAACATACCCTTACCCATGGAGGATTTCATAGTCAAAATCGTAACTGAGCGGGGGAACATGGCAGTATTTTCACGTAGCTAACGTTCAAAACTATTTCTTGGCTAGTTTTTCTTTCAAAGCTTTCATTACTTCTTTAGCGTCCCTCGCTTCTATCACGTTTATGTTGTAGAGCTCAGCCATCTTTTTTGCGTTGTCGCTTAGTTTTGGAATCGCCACCAGAAAAGTGTGATCCGGTGAAACGTCATACGTTTTTGCGAAAAGCGCGATAACCGGCTGTTCAAGCACGGCGTTTTCTGTGGCTATAGCCACGTCCAAAACCGTTACTTTTTCCTTCTTGCCTTCTTTGTAGGCAGCTATGTCGAACATGTGATTTGCACCGGACTTACCCTTGATGAAGGCGGGGGCTTCCACTTCAAATCCGTTTTCGGCTAGAAACTCTCTTATGGGGGCAACGAAAATCCATCCGGCAGTTATCTCGCCTTTCACGTTCTCGTTCAATGTGTAAGCGTAAACATCCTTAATTTCCAATTCTTCAAACGTGAATTCGGACTGACAGTCTCTGCAGAAATGCCTTGGAACGGGTATGTCGAAGCTTTTGCCACATTCATTGCATGTGCACCATATTCCAGCCTTTCGGTAGTCAAAATCTAACTTTTTCAGTTCTTCGTGGCATTTTGGACAGACAAGTTTTCCGCCTTTCCGGAACCTCTCTTCCACATCCATGTAACCACATTTAACATGCTCAATCAAGGAGCCTTTCTGAATATTAAAAGACTTGCAATATGGACAACAATAGCGAGTTGAAATGCTCTGCGAGCCACAACTTGGACAGTAAATTACTTTGTCATAAAGCCTTCTTTCAAGGACGCCAGCTGAATGAAGCCTTTCAAGAAATTCTTCGGCGTTTAACGCTTCCCCTAAAATTGCTTCAACTTCTGGATATCTATAGCCCACTTTTGGGTCAAAGGTTGGCTTAACTTCGCTGATTTCCCCGCTTAGAAACTTACCTAGAAAAACTTGAACGTTCCGTTCCTTGTATAGTTCAAGCCGCTCTTGTTTTCCAGCCTTCAGCATTGAGACTCTGCGCCCAGCCTTTTACGCAAGCCTAATTTAAGTTCACAACCTTTAATATAAGAATTTATTCACTGGTTAAAGCTTTCCATTAAAATGGAAGCGACACCTAGAAAGGTTTAAAGTCTTGTTGCATTTCATGCTTCTATGGATAGAGGCGGCAAAATGGACGTAAAGACGAAAACAAAAAGGTTGGTGCATTGTACAAGATGCGGTTTCACTTTTGACATATCCTACGGAAGAGCATTCGCTTGTTCCGGGTGCCCCTCCACGGTGCAGTGTGGATATGCTAAATGCCCAAAATGTGGACACGAATTTCCACTTTGAGAGTCACCTTTTTTAACTTGAACTAATTATTTGAAACACTAAGAGGCAGAGTCTCTTCAAGAAAAGTTCGACTGGTGATGGTTTGACAACACAGAAAACCCGTGGCGGCTTGATGCTTCGCTGGTCAACCTTGAAAGGCGCCGCAGCACTCATGTTGTTTACAGCCTCTGCGGCGTTCGTTGAGTTTTTAATCGTTGTCTATGCCAAGAACATCGGTGTAAAAGACGATGCGTGTTTCCAGATTCCGTGGTTAGGCTTTACGGTTAGCGCACTCTTCCACCTAGTTCCGATTTCAACGATCATTGTGCTCGTTGCAAGCTGGACTTGTATGGTGAAATATGTCGCCATGAAACCGGCGGAAAAAATTAGGTCGCCTCAAAAAAGGGTTAAGCTTCCTGAAAAAAACATGTTAGGGGCTAGGATCAGCGCTTTTTGGAGTAGAGTGAAAGCCAGATTATTGAAGGTTAAAGGCGTAGCTTATGTTTGGGACAAACTGAGTTTTACAAAGGCAACCGTGAAAAGTGCCATAACAGTACTGTTTGTTTTTCTGGCTTTGGTGTTGCTTGTTTCCGTTTTGGCAAACCCATGGCTTGTTTACAGAGCCTTTGCAAGCCTTTATCAATCCAACCCTCAGGTCCTCGGGTTCGTAAAGGCAACTAACAGCGCCCTAAACGGCTTTGTTCAAGCAGTCGCGCCAATTGAGTGGATATGCTCATCCATAGACGACGCCATAAGGGCAGCCTCGCCTGGACTTAGGAACCTCGCCGCGGCCTTAGGGTCGTTGACCAAGCCCTTGGCAGACTTGTCTCCCGTAGACAAGTATTTAGTCTTCCAGAACCTCGCCGCGTGGGTTTGCGCCCTTGCAGTTTTGGCTTATGGTGTTTATGTGCGTAAAAGTTATCGCTACAAGAGGAAATAAAGTTTTAGAGGCTTAAGAGATGGTTGACCGTCCAAGATTCGGGCCTGCAGGGGTACCTCCGGGCTTTAAAGCCTTGAAAGCCACTTTAATGGATGTTCCTAGGCTTTTGCGGGAAGAGGGACTTGATGCCTTTGAATATCAAGCGGTTCGTTGGGGTGCAAAGCCTCAGATGAAAAGGGAGGACGCGGAAAGATTTGGCTTAAAGGCTAAAGAAAACGATGTGTTGCTTAGCCTTCACGCGTCTTACTTCATAAACTTTTGCGGCAATAAAGAAACAATTGAAGCCAGCAAAGCCCGTTTGGTGGCATGCGCCACCGCTGCCCAGTGGATGCAAGCTCAAGTAGTTGTCTTCCACCCAGGATTCTATGGCAAGAAAACACCGAAAGATGCTTTTGCTGGCTGTTTGGAAGCTCTAAAAGATGTTGTTGGAAGTTTGAAGTCGCTTGGAATACGTAATGTCAAACTTGGTCCTGAAACCATGGGGAAACCTTCCCAGCTTGGAAGTTTGGAGGAGGTTTTAGCCCTTTGCGAAAACGTCGAGCAAACTCAACCCGTCATTGATTGGGCGCATTTACATGCTAGGGAAAAAGGACTATTCAAAACAGTTGCAGACTTCCGCCGAGTTGTGGAAACTATTGAAAGACGTTTAGGAGCAGAAACCGTTAAGAACATGCATTGTCACTTCACCAAGGTTGAGTTTACAGAGAAGGGTGAAAAGTGTCATCATACTCTAGACGAGGCTGAGTATGGTCCCAACTTCGCCCTGCTTGCAAAAGTTGTTGCAGAGTTTAAGCTTAACCCAGTTATAATAAGCGAAAGCCCGGTGCTGGACGTTGATGCCATCAAAATGCGGGATATCCTCAAAAAAGAGTTGGCTACATGAAATTTTGGGAGTCAGCGATACCTTTTTCAGCAAAGCATGTGTGCTTTTTGTAGGTGTCCATGCTGGTTAGGCTTAAAGGCTTCCAAAGGCTCGTAACAGTCGAGAAAGCAAAGCAAAAACTGTTCGATAACTTGAGAATTAAGAGGAAAACTGTGACGGTTTCCTTGCATGAAGCTTTTAACCGTGTCTTAGCCGAAGACATTGCGGCGGAGGAGGATTTGCCAAGATTTGACCGCTCAGCCGTGGATGGCTACGCCGTAAAAGCCGAAGACACCTTTGGCTCTTCGCAGTTCAAACCAAAAGCCTTGAAGCTGACCCAAGGCGACGAAATAAAAAGTGGAGAAGCTAAACAGGTTTGGACTGGGAGCCCTCTTCCGAAGGGCGCAGATGCCATTTTAATGTTGGAACACGCTAAACGCGTTAGCGACAACGAAATATGGGTTTTGGCTGCAGTTGCGCCCGGAGAAAATGTCTCAAGAAAAGGTGAAGATGTGGCGAGAGGCGAAGTGGCGGTTAAAGCTGGAACGCGCTTAAAACCTCATCATCTGGGGCTTATAGCCGCTTTGGGCAAAAGCCGAGTACGCGTATACGAAAAGCCTAAAGTGGCAATTCTTGCCACTGGAAACGAGCTTGTAGAAGTGGGGCAGACACCCAAAGAAGACCAAGTCTTCGAAGTTAATAGGCTAGTTATAGCCTCGTTATGCCGTGAACTCGGCGCTGAACCAGTTGACTTGGGAATAGCAAAGGACAATGTGGCGGAAATTTCGGAAAAAATCAGACTTGGACTAGAAAAAGCTGAAATGGTTGTAACAACGGGCGGCACCAGTGTGGGTGCATTAGACCTTGTTCCTGCAGCTATAAGCAGCCTAGGCACGCCCGGCGTGATAGTTCATGGAATCGCCATGCGCCCAGCTATGCCGACAGCCCTCGCCGTGGTAAACAACAAGCCCATAATAATGCTTTCAGGCAACCCGGTCGCGGCCATGTTCGGCTTTGAAGTTTTCGCCAGACCCCTAATCCTTAAAATGCTGGGAGCAGAGCACGAGTCTAGACCTTTGGTGAAGGCGAAGCTGACACGGAGAACGCCAACAGCCCTTGGCAGAAAAACCTTTGTCCGGGTACTTGTTTTCCAGCGTGACGGCGAGTTTTACGCTGAGCCGATAAGTACAAGAGGTTCAGGCGTATTTTCCACAATGACCAAAGCTAATGGGTACATAGTTGTTCCAGAAAACCGCGAGGGCTTAGAGAAGGACGAAACAGTGCTTGTGCATCTCTTCGACAACGTGGAGGCTTCCGGTGAAGATGTTTAGGAGACTGTTAAACATCGAAGAGGCAAAACAGGTAATACAAAAGCATTTCGAAATCAAACCCCTAGGCGTCGAAGAAACCTCTTTGTTGTGGGCTTTTAACCGCGTTTTAGCCGAAGACGTCGTGGCGGAAATCGACGTCCCGCCTTTCAGCCGTTCAACAGTGGACGGCTACGCGGTAAAAGCCGAGGATACCCTCGGGGCTGACGAAAATAGGCCTGTAAAACTGAAGCTGTGCGGAACGGTGAACGTTGGGGAAAAACCAAAAGTCAAAGTTGGGCATGGAACCGCCGCCGAGATAGTGACCGGTGCGCCTATACCCGAGGGAGCAGATGCGGTTGTTATGCTTGAGAATACGGAGCGAAAAAACAATGAAATCTACATTTACACAACGGTAGCAAAAGATGAAAACATTATGAAAGCAGGAGCAGACATGAAAAAGGGCGAAACCGTGGCACGACAGGGCCAACTTCTAACTTCAAGAGAAATAGGCGCCATAGCCGCGGTCGGACGGGCCAAAGTGAAAGTCTACAAGATTCCAAAAGTGGCTGTTCTCTCTACAGGTGCAGAAGTAATAGAACCCGGAAAACCCCTCATGCCCGGAAAAATTTATGACATAAACGCCTACAGCCTGAGCGCGGCTGTTCGAGAAAGCGGCGGAAAGCCAGTTTACCTTGGAGTTTTTCCGGACGAGGTGACGGAACTGGAAAGAGCATTAAAAACGGCTTTGGTTTCAGCTGACATTGTTGTAACTTCTGGAGGAGTCTCGGTTGGCCCAAGGGATGTTACGCCAACAGCTCTAAGCCGGCTTGGAAAACCTGGTGTCATTGTCTGTGGAATAGCTATAAAACCGGGGAAACCAACAACAGTGGCTGTGGTTGACGGAAAACTTGTTTTCGCCCTACCGGGGCATCCGGCCTCCGCGTTGCTTGTTTTCCACCTGTTGGTGCGTCCAGTGATAGAGCAGATGGCGGGGAAAGAGTCCACGAATTACGTTACTGTGAAGGCTTTGGCTTCCACGCGTATGTTTCCGGCGAAGGGGAGGAAAACGTTTGTCACAGTTAAACTTAGGAAGGAGGGCGACTGTCTAATGGCTGAACCTGTCCCAACAGGGCTTTCAGGCGCCATAACAACCCTTTTAAAAGCTGACGGCTTTATCGAAATTCCAGAAAACCAGCAGTTTGTGGAGGAAAATGAGGAGATTACCGTTTATCTTTTCAAAAAGGCGCAGAATGCAGGTTAAGCCCTAAAATTCAAGTTTCTTTCTTTTTGAGGTTACGTAAACCGTGAATATCCAAGTTAGGATTGTATAAACAATCATGGCTGTGTCAATTAGTATGTCGCTTCCCATAGTGTAGTAAAGCATGGAAAACGCTAAAACCGTGGCCATAAAGGTTGCGACAAAAATGCTCCAAAGAGCCCAACTTCTCCCTTGAAGCAGACCGTAGGCCGTGGCTAGACTTATTACACCAATAAGCCCTATGTGAATTAATCCATGGTCCACGGTGGTGAGGGCGACAAAACAAGTGATCCCCACGGCTATGTGGAAGATTGAAGCAGCAAAAATTCCGGTGTCTTCAATTTTCAACTTTGACTTTAAGCTCACACCTGTCACCTGCGAGGTTGATGCATTAATTGAGAATCATTCTAACTTATTAGTTATATGCCTTTTTCTGGACGCTGTTTTGTATGCTTGGGATATTTCCGTCTTGAAATACCCTTTTTATAGGCATGGTGTCTGCTTTGCTCTTGGAGAAAGGAGAAGACCATGTCCAAACTCAAAGGTCCCACCATGCTTGTAGCCGTTTTGATAGGGTTGATTGTTGTTGTTTTGATTTATGCACCATCTGTCAGCGGGTGTACTCGCCGGGACCGTAAACCTCCGAAAATTCATTGGGTTATGCAGCACCCGCAGATTCCAGACTATGAGGATAATGTTTTGGTTTTAGCCTACGTTACGGATTTTGGGAGCGGAGTTGCCAATGCAACTATATACTGCACAGTTAATGATGGACAAACAATTAAAATTGCCATGAGCCGAAATGGCAGCCTGTTCTTTGCTGAAATTCCAGCCTTGCCCTACAATTCAACGGTGGCCTACAGAGTTTGCGCTTACGATAAGGCTGGAAACAAGGCGTGTTCTGGTGAACACGCTTATGTAGTGGGCGACTTTCACCCTCCGGTTATAACCTTCATTCAGCAGTTTCCATTCCAACCCAGCTATAATGACACTGTTACGGTGTTCGCCAACGCGACGGAGCCAGCCGACGCCAGCGGCGTTAAAGAGCTTCGCCTAACCTATTGGAACGGTGGAAATTGGACAACCATTGTTATGGAGCCTTATGGAACACTGTATAAGGCGACTATTCCTGAGTTTCCCTATGGGACAACTGTTCAATACAAAGTTTCCGCCGTTGACCATGCGGGGAACACTCTCTCTTTAGACGTGTACTCCTATAATGTTGAAGATAAATATGTGCCAGTCGCCATGTTTCAGTTTCCTAAAAATGGAAGTTTTGTGTCGAAAACCGCAGATGTCACATTTTACCTGTATGACGATAATTTCTGTACAGCCAAACTGATGTTTGACGGAACGGTTCTAGCTTCATTGAACCAAACATGCACCTACACTTATGAGCTTGACACCACAATGTTCAGCGACGGCGTTCACGAACTGAAACTGGAAGCTGTGGACAAGGCTGGAAACAAGGTGGAAAACGTCATTTCCATAACAGTAGACAACACGGCGCCCACCGCTGAAATCCTGCGACCTCTTGACAAAAGCTTCGTTAGAGGGTTGGTGCTAATCGAAGTCCAAGCTGGTGACGCCAACTTCGAAAGCATAGAACTGAAAATAGAGACTTTTGGAAAAAATGAGATTAAAGTCTGGAACGTAGCTAATCAAATTTACGCTTGGAATACTACAGAGTTCGGTGACGGCGAGTGCAGAATAGTGTTGGCGGCTGTGGACAAGGCTGGAAACAAAGCTGAAAAACAGATAACCGTCACAGTGGACAACACGGCGCCAAAAATAGACAGCGTGACATGGACGCCGGAGACACCTACAACCAACAAAACCGTTACTGTTTACGCCGAAATAACTGAAGAGGGCAGTGGAATAGAAAACGTCTTTTTGTGGTTTAGACGTTTAGGCAAAGAGTGGCAAAAAACGTCTATGTCTTCACAAGAGGGCAACTGGACAGCTGTCATTCCGGGATTTGAAGAAGGCGTAACCGTGACTTTTCTTGTTGAATGCGCTGACAAATCTGGAAACGTTGTAAGGTCAACGGAAAGCTTTTATGTTGTTAAGGCGGTCATAGCTGAAGGCTTCACTGGTATTCCATTGCATTGGCTTGCACTTGCAGTGCTGGCTATCTTCGCCATTTTGGCTTCTACAGCCTACTACTTGAAGGGGCGAAAACGCGCTACATCAGCTAAAACCTTCCTAGTTTCAAGCATCTAACATTTTACTCTAGAATCTGCTGTCTTCTTAGGCGAAAGAGTTTAGAGTTTAAAGGGTGAATTCTACAACAAAAACTGAAGGAAGCATGTGAATGGGCTTTCGAGAGCTTTTCATTTCCCAGTCAAATGTTTTCAGCGGTTTTCAAAAGGCTTTTGAAGACGCTGACTACGTGGTTTTAGGCGTACCCTTCGATGTGACAAGCACTTTTAGAACTGGTGCACGGTTTGGTCCAAATGCTATTAGGACGGCTTCCCTAAACATTGAAACCTACAGCTTCCGAAGCGGCATAGACTTGGAAGACCTGCGAATCCATGACTTGGGAGACTTGCATGTCTCCACAGACACGGAGCAAACGCTTGGAAGACTTGCAAAAGTTGTTAGAGAGATTAGAGAAGCTGGAAAAATGCCTGTTGTGGTTGGGGGCGAACACACCGTAACATTGGGCGTTTTGAAAGGTTTGGATGTTGATTTTTCGCAAACCGCCATTGTCAGTTTTGACGCTCACCTAGACCTTCGCAACGAGTTCATGGATTTGAGGCTTTCGCACACCACCTTTATGCGAAGAGTAAATGAACAGCTAAAACCCGCTAAAATCTTGGAGGTGGGGACAAGAGCTGTCTGCAAAGAAGAACTTAAATATGCCAAAAAAGTTGGAATAGAGTTTTTCACGGCACATCAAACAAGAAAAAGCGGCGGCAATGAAATCGTAAACCAGCTCTTGAAAAAGCTGGAAAAGTGCCGAAACATATACTTGTCCGTAGACATGGATGCTCTTGACCCAGCTTTCGCCCCGGCGGTGCAAAATCCCGAACCAGACGGCTTGGACACGTCCACGCTTTTGGATATTTTGGGCGGTGTCTGCGACAGGCGTGTGGTGGGTTTCGACGTTGTGGAGGTGACGCCGAACTTTGACCAAGGAGTTACAGCCATACAAGCGGCAAAAGTGATTTTTGAGATGCTGTGCGGTGTAGAAAAGGCGAGGAAAGGTTAAAGGAGACCCAGTGCCTCGTCATGTCTTGCTTCTTAACAATTTTGCGATAAAGAAGCCGTTACATTCGTGCCTGTGAGGATAAAGCCTTTGGCATTTTGTTAAGCCTCTAAGTCCGGGCAGTCCAATTTTTGGAGTTATTTCGGCTAGCTGAAACTCTGGATGCCATTTCAGAAAACGTTCAATCAGCATCTCATTTTCTTCAACTGTTATGCTGCATGTGGAGTAAAAAAGCACGCCGCCGGGCTTCAGTTTTTCAGAGCAGTTTTCCAGCATCTGCCACTGGATTTCAGCCATCTTTTCGGCTGAACGGACGGTAAGCCTCCACTTGGCAGATGGAATCTTGGCGAAGGCTCCAGTGCTTGTACACGGCGGGTCTAAAACCACCATGTCAGCTTCCACAGCTATCGGCAAGGGATTACATGCATCAGCAATCACCGGCTCGGCAATTTCCACACCCATACGCGCAACCTCGCTTTTCCACGTGTTCATTCTGCGCCTCGAATAATCTATGGAGTAAATTACACCGCGATTCTGCATAAGCTGAGCCAAATAAGTGGTTTTGGCGCCCGGCGCCGCACAAACATCTAAAAGCACCATGCCAGGCTTAGGATCTGCCACTTCAGCAGCATAACAGCTTGCCTTATCCTGTATATAGAACAAGCCTTCATGGAAGCTTTTAGTTCTGGTTAAGGGATGCTTGGCGCCTAAAACTTTGTAAGCATAACGCAACCCCTCAACCTTTTCCACTTTAACCTTTTCCTCTTCAAGTCTTTTCAGAATCTCGTCCTCACATGCCTTGATGGTGTTCAGCCTTATGTATGTAGGTGGGGTTTTGGCGCTTGCCTCCAAAAAGGCTAGGGCTTCACTTCTTCCAAAAAGTCGGAAGCAGTACCGCACAAACCACGTTGGATGATAGGTTGAGAGACCGACTCGTTCCTCGTCGCCTACGCTTCTAAATAGGATTTTTGGGCTTTCAGTTAACAACAATCCAAGATAAGGCTCAATGGGCTGTAGGGTTCTCCACCCTAAGATTGAACGAGCCAGCCTAGCCACGTTTTTGGCTTCTTCCAAGTCCACTTTATCCCAGTTTTTCGCTACGCGGGTCTGGTAGACGTAAAGTCTCAAAAAAGACTGGACACCAAAAGAGAAATCGCTTAAGGCCTTTGGTTTCAAGACCTCGTTTATGAAGCGGTCTATCATGTTGCGTCGTCTCACTGTTTCGCAGACAAGCCCGTGAGCTAGCCGCAAAGCGTCCACGCCGCTTATCTCTAACTGTTTGGCTGTTCGAGCCAAGGCTAAGCGTTCGCTTATACGCTCCTTCTCCATCCAGCTTAGGGCTTCAATGGCTAAAGTCCAAGCTTCCTTTAGCAAGCTTCACCATCCTAGCCAGGCTTAGTAAGATTTTAGTCCACCCAACACATATTAAAAGTTAGGTTAAGGAATGAAGTTGACCCAGAAGCGGCTCGACGAGTTCTCAACGCAGGAAACAAAACCGAAAGAAAAAGAAGGGGAAACTCTCCCATTCACGAAAGCCTTGGAGGAGGAGCGACGCCGCTTTGAGGCTCCGGAAAATCTCCCACAATCCTATTTTGTCTCAGCCACCTACGACGGGAAAGTCGGCAAGGCTGTGATAAAACTGTACGAGCCTGTTTCTGGGCGGATCTATTTTTGGTACGATAACACTGGACATAAGCCATACTGCTACACTAACCTTTCACCTCTCGAGCTGGAAAAAATTGACCGGTTGGTTAAGCATCCTGGCTTCGACCACCTTGAAATTGAGGAAAAATACAACCCCCTTCTGGACAGAGCAGTCACTGTTACAAAAGTTGTGGCTAAAGATCCGTTGGCTATTGGCGGACGCCCAAAAGGCTGTATTAGGGACATTATTCCGGAAGATTTTCCGAAGGTTGTGCCAGCGCCAGCTGAGTCCATTAAGGTTTGGGAAGCCAAAATAAAGTATTACCAATCCTACATTTATGACCGTGGGCTTTTGCCGGGCATGGTTTACGAAGTTAAGAACGGCAGTCTTGTTCAAACATTTTTGGACGAAGCGGAAACGATGGTCAAGCAAATTGTCAGCACGTTTAAAGACGCAAACGCCGAAGAGCTTGAATACATTGAACAGTGGGCTAGGCTGTTGGAATATCCGGCGCCAAAGTTTCGCTACGCCGCCATAGACATTGAAGTGCAGTCGCCAGTTCCCACGCGCATGCCAGACCCCCGCGTCGCAGAATACCCAATAGTTTGCATTTCAGTTTATGGTTCAGACGGGCAGAAACGGGTGCTCCTTTTAAAACGTGTGGGTGTGCGTGAAGGCGCGGAGCGTTTGCCTGCAGATGTTAAAATGGAGTTTTACGATTCTGAAGAAGCGTTAATAAAAGCTGTTTTTGGCGTCTTGTGGGATTACCCATTCATCATCACCTTCAACGGCGACGACTTTGACCTGCGGTATTTAGCGCACAGAGCAGAAAAATTCGGCTTCAAAAGGGATGAAATTCCAATAGAGCTCGGCAAACGCGTTTGCTTGCTGAAATATGGCGTGCATATAGACCTTTACAAGTTCTTCTTTAACCGCTCCATTCAAATCTACGCCTTCAACAACCGCTATCGCGACGTTACTTTGGGCGATGTTGGAAAAGCCCTAATAGGCTTGGAAAAAATACCGCTGGAAAAGAGTATAGGAGAACTAACCTACACGGAACTTGCCAAATACTGCTTCAGAGACGCAGAAATCACTTACAAGCTTACAAGCTTCGACGACGAGCTTGTTTTGAAGCTGATCCTCGTTTTGACTAGGATAAGCAGCATGCCCATGGAAGACGTAAGCCGACAAGGTGTTTCACGCTGGATAAGAAACTTCATGCACCGTGAACACCGCCGGAAAGGCATGTTGATCCCAAACGCGGAAGACATCCTAGCCTTAAAAGGCAAAACAGCCACGAAAGCCATAATTAAGGGCAAAAAGTACAAGGGTGCCATAGTCGTCGAACCCGTGCCAGGCGTTCACTTCAACGTAGCCGTAATGGACTTCCCAAGCCTATACCCATCCATAATAAAGGTTTGGAACCTTGGCTATCAGTCAATTTTGTGCAGCCATCCAGAATGCCAGTCAAACATTGTGCCAGACACCCCCCACTGGGTTTGCCGCAAAAAACGCGCTTTAGAAAGCCTGTTGATCGGCGCGTTGCGAGACCTGCGGGTTTACTGGTACAAGCCCAAATCAAGGGATAAAAATTTGCCGCCGGAGCTTAGAAGCTGGTATAACATAATCCAAGGCGCTTTGAAAGTGATTTTGAACGCCAGCTACGGAGTTTTCGGCGCAGAAACCTTCGACCTCTACTGTCCGCCAGTGGCTGAAGCCACCGCTGCTGTAGGCAGACACTCTATAACCCAAATAATCAAGAAGGCAGAGGAGTTGGGCATTCAAGTGCTTTACGGCGACACCGACAGCGTCTTCCTAAAAAACCCTACCAGGGAACAGATACAAGCTCTCGAAGATTGGGCTGAAAAAACGCTTAAAATGGGCTTGGACGTGGACAAGGTTTACCGCTACGCGGTTTTCAGCTCCCGCAAAAAGAACTATCTAGGCGTTTTGGAGGACGGAAGCGTCGACGTGAAAGGCTTGACCGGCAAGAAACGTCACATACCCATATTCATCAAAAAGGCTTTCGACAAAATGAAGGAACAATTAGCCACCGTGAAAAACCCTGTAGACTTTGAAAGGGCGAAAAAAGAAATAATGCAAATAATTCGAGACTGCTATATCCGTCTAAAAAGAAGGGAATGGGAAAGCTTGGATGAACTTGCCTTCAACGTGGTCTTAGGCGAAGAACTTGAACGCTACACAAAAACAACACCCCAACATGTGAAGGCAGCAAAAATCCTCAAAGATAGTGGGATAGAACTCAAGGCAGGTGACCTGATAAGTTTTGTTAAGGTCGTTGACGAGCCTCACGTGAAGCCGGTTGAGCTGGCAACAAAAAACGAGATAGACGTGGACAAGTACATAGCCTATTTGCATTCAACCTTCGACCAAGTCCTAGACGCGTTAGGCTTAGACTTCGAAGAAATAATCGGGTTGACAAAACTGGAACGCTTCATGTGAGGAAACGTTAGCCTCTTTCTACGAACCTTTTTGCTACACCGCTTCGATACAGTGCTTCCAGAAGACCGAAGCCTAGAATGTTTATTGCAACCATAGAGCCCAAGAAAATGCCAAGTAAACTAATCTCTATTGGCACATTAAGGAGCACAGACAAGTAACTTCCCACGACTAGTGTTACAACAGCTGTTTCTGCAAGGCAGGATGTAAACCTGCGCAGGACTGTTTTCTCACCAATGCGCCACGCCAAGATGCACGCGACAAAGTTTGCAAAGGCGCCACCAACAACGTCGACCAGGCCTAAACTGCCATAAAAGTTTGCAATGAAACAACCGAAACTTGTTCCAAGAGCCACTGGCAACCCGAAGACAACAGCCAATGGCAACAACGCATCAGCCACCCTTAATTGAAAAACTTCGAAGCTTATGGGCGTTAAGAAAACAACTCCAGCAGCGTAGAACGCGGCAAAAACGGCTGTCAAAGCTACATCTTCACTTTTAAACTTCAATTTTTCACCTCCCTACGCCGGGGTTTATATGGCGGAACGGGTGGGAGGTCCCACTCACCCGCCGACAAACAACAAAGACCAGCAAAGAGCTATAAAACTCTTCCTAAAACCTTTAGGGCTATGCTTCAGGCTTGGATTCTTCAACGGTTTTAGCTTCTTCTGAAGCCAGTTCCATGTTTTCCGTTGGCATACTCTCTCTGCCGAAAAGTAGGAGGTCTACTGGTGGCGGAGGCGTATTCAATATTGTTGACAAAAGATACATTGCTGTGAATGTGTGTTGGTAAACTTTTTGGAAAACGTAGGGCAATTTTGTTTCAGGGTCAACCTCTAACATCTTGTTTATCTCAGTCTCTTTGCCAGTTAAAGTGGCTGTTCCTTCGATTTCAAATTTTACGATGCCCGGTTTCGTGTTCAGTTGGAGAAAGAAACCAACGACGACCGTTTGGCTTTTCCGCTCTTTCTCTTCAAGCTTCGCCTTAACCTCAAAATTTACTGCACCAGCTCCACCTTTTGAGTCCAGCTTAACCCCTACAATGCTGGTGACTTCGACTTTAACCGAGACGTTTGGAACGTAAAGGGTGGGGCAAATAGCTGATTCCTCACGTTAACATCTGCTAAACCGTTGCCTAATAGCTCCGCGAAATAAGCCTCGCATCCTACATTTCTTGGGTTTTTGTGTGTAATGTTTTGCTACACACAACCGCCATGTTAGAACAAAAACATTTGAACAAGCACCGCCGCCATTGTTGACGCCGCTACCAGAAGTGAAACAATTACGACCACTCGGCGCTCAGTCATGGGTCGGTTATACGTGATAAGCGTTATCAAACTCCGCCTATGATTAGAGACAAGCCTTACACCGTCAAAAATAACGTTTGCCTTTGTTCGGAACAAGAAATAGTTTAACAAAATAAGCGAGGAATTGAAAATGTAGGGCAAAATCGAAATGAGCAAACACCATTTTAAGTCCGAAATTATCGCAAAAGCCGCCAACGTTATCCCAACTGCGAAGGACCCCGTGTTACCGACAAAAATTTTGCCTTGAAAATTGAAGAATGCAAGCGTCAACCAGACAGCCAAAGGTACAGTTAACAGAATGGCGTTTTGTTCGGACAAAATCATAAGCCCCATCAAAACAATGGCTGGGCAAATCGTTTCCAAGCCATTCAAACCTCCAAGCTGGTTGACAGTATTTGTGGTAATCGTTACAATCAAAGGTATTACTGCGATGTAATAGATGTTGTAAATTTCAAGGTCTATAGTGCCAACTAACGGGACAGTTATAGCCGTGCGAACATGCAGTTTATACGCCAAAGCCACAAGAGGAATCGCTGCAATCAACGGGAAAAAAGCCTTATAACGCCACCGCAAGTCCATCCAGTCGTCAAGCAAACCCATGAAACCGCCAAACAAAATGCAAACAGCCAAAGTTAAAGCTTTGTTAGGGGTTGGAGTACTGCCTTCAAGAAATAAGTGTAAAATAAAAAGGTAGAGGGCGCTTGCCACCACGTAAAAAACGCCTAAACCCGTTGGAACAAGCGGCTTGTTCGGCTTATGATAATCCGGAACTTTTGGAAACAAGATTTTTCGCCTTCTTCACTGTTCTGGCGGGTAATTAATCTTGTAAAGACAGACGAGCGGAACAATTCCACCGTAACCTTGAGCGTTATTCAAACCCGCAATATAAGCTTCGCTGAAATACTGAAGCCTTATTGACGAAGTTGTGGGCTGTCCTCGTTCTTGTAACCATCGTTCCGCCGCATAGCGCATCAGCTTGTAGATCGTCGAGTTTTGCCCTTGAGTGGGTTGAAGCTCCTCCATGTCGACCCGGTTGTTATTGTTTTTGTCACCTATGAAATGCCAACCCAGCCAACCCATAGTATTGTTTCCGAACTTTTGCCTAATCTCTTCAAGGTCGCTGGTCCACATTTCACTTTCAGAAATTAAACCTTCACGTATGAAACGGTAGCGGTCTATTCCAGATATGGCAGCCATCCAAACCCATTTTCCCTCGTCGCCGCCAGCGCCAGCCCAGCTTCCGTCGGTGCGTATCGTTGTGTAGACGAGTATGTACTCGGCGTTGTATCGCTTTAGCATTTTAATTGCTTGTGTTTCATTAGCCATGAATATGAAGCCGATGTTCTGTATTTGAGTTCCATTCACCGTTGCGTTGTCTGCTAGCGTTGTGACATTTCCCATTATGGTTAGCCAGTACCCGTAGTCCCACCAGCTGCAAACAACAGTTGTCGCATTCAGCCTAGTTCTAGTCCAGTAAAGCATGTCTATCCATTCTTGCACAGGTCTGTCTGGCAGGAGAGAGAGGCTTCCAGAAGATATGGTAGTGGGCGCATAAACCTGCCTGTAAACCCTAGGCATTGGAAAAGCCACGCTTGTCATTAGAATTAAAAATATCATGAATATGGCGGCGCCGCTGAATTCTTTCCCAACATACTCCACCCCAAACTTTCTTTTAACACCTATTCTGGGCGGTTCCCTTATTAACGTGACGAAAGGCTTCAACAGCCCATTAATGCCAACGCCAACCAATAGGCTGTAAGCAGGTGCCATAAGCACAAGCAACCGCACCATAGAACATGCAAAATAGAGGGAGGTTAAGCCAAAAGTCAAAAGGAACAAGTTTTTGTTGTCAAGGTTTCTGCTAGCAAAGAATAAACCAACCACGAAGAATATTATCCCAATGCCAAGATCATAGTAGATTGTGCCCCATGCCGATATTCTATGTTCAGCCACCGATTCATAAAGTGGAGATTCAGCCCGCGTAAAGGGATTTACAACTGAAAGAAACTTTCCAGTTAGACCTCGCATGTATCCCATTTGCCATAGAACCGCAAAAGCGCCGACGATTAATGCCAGAAAAACAATTACGGTTATCATTTTCCATTGTTGTGTTGGCATTGCATTTAAAATCTCGGCAAGAACCAATAGGCTGAGAACCCCGGCGACGGCAACCACAGCTGTGGAGGTGAGATAATTCGGCGTAAGGTATGGAACGTTTATAGCGAGAAAAAGCCCTAAACCAAAGGTTATGCTATAAACGAGGAGAAGGCGACGTGTGTATCTTTTTGCGACAAGCAACACAAAAACGAAAAGGGCAGTAAGCCCTATCGGATAGAAGGCTGCTCCCCAGCTGGCACAGAAATATCCCAAAAAAGCTCCAGAAGCGAGAGCATACTTCACGGTTGAGTTTATTGGACGGCTTTCTTCGATTGCCCTAAGAAACAGGAAAGCAAAAATTATGAGAGCCAATATTCCAACGGTTTCATCGTCAAAAAAGCCCAGAGACGTACGCTGAATGTAGGACGGATGTAAAGCTAGGACCAGAGCCGCGAAAAGGCCTACGGGTTTACCACCTATGTCTTTTCCCAAGAAGTATATGGCTAGACAGGCGAGGGCTCCCATTATGGCTGGGAAAAGTGCGCAGAAACTCATAAGGTCTATGCCCACGCCTAAGGCAGAAATTATCTTGTATAGGAAGGCGGCTGTTAATGGAAGCCCTGGATAGGCTCCTCTTGCCACATTAAACCCTTGCGGATACCATCGTTGTTCATCTTTCCACTCCTTTGGCCAAGCCCATGATATGAACCCGTTCTTGACAATGTATTCTGTAAAGCGGTATTGGAAGTAAGGGTCGAATTCGGAAAGTAGAAGATTTGATTTTCCGGTTGTTGGGTCTATTTCCCAACGCATCGGGAAAAGTCTTACAACAAAGGCTATAACGAGAATAATTATTAACGTGGTCGATGTTAGGATGGATTCATTGTTCATTTTTGGGCGAATTTTCCCAAAGTTTTTGATGGCGTTAAGAAAGGTTTCTTTTGTGAAGATTTTTTTGAACTTCATTTGAATTCAGCTCTTTTGAATAGATTATTCGGGATGTTTATTTCCCTTACGGTGTGTTCTGAATTTTTAGGTGGGTGTTTTTCGCTTGTATCCGTATTTTTCTTGGTCGTAAAATGGAAAGGGAACAATCTTTGCTTTAGCCTCTTTGTTGCGGATTTCCACATTTACAGTGTTTCCCTCTTGGGCGTATTGGGTTTGAATGTACGCCATTGCTATGCCACATTTCAGTAACGGTGAAAATGTTCCGCTGGTTATTTGCCCTATGTTTTCGCCTTTGTCATCGTAAATCTTGTAGCCCCGTCTGGGTATTCCTTGCTCCATCATCAGTAAGCCAACTCGTCTCCGCTTTACTCCTTCCTCTTTTTGTTTCAGGAGCGCGTTTTTTCCGATGAAACTGTCTTTCTGAAACTTTACAACAAAGCCGAGTCTGGCTTCAAGAGGCGTTATGTTTTCGTCAATGTCGCTTCCGTAAAGGCATAACCCTGCCTCGAGGCGCAGGGTGTCCCTTGCACCTAAACCGCATGGCTCTATTCCGAAAGTTTTACCGACTTCAAGAATCGCGTTCCAAACTTTTATGGCGTTGTCCGGCCTTTGGATAGATGTGTTCCAAACATAGATTTCAAAGCCGTCTTCACCGGTGTAGCCCGTTCTGGACAGGAAAACATCTATCCCTGCGATTTTTGCTGAGGCACATTTGAAGCGTTCAACTTTGCTTAGGTCTTCTGAACAAAGTTTCTGTAGAGTTTTTTCGGCGTTTGGTCCTTGAACAGCCAGCATCGCTGACTTGTCCGAAACGTCTTCGATATTGACGTCGTAGCCCTTTGAGTGTTGGACAAGCCAGTTGTAGTCTTTTTCGCGGTTTGTAGCGTTTGGAACAAGTATAAATTTGTCTTGGGTTATTCGGCTTACCACGCAGTCGTCTACGATTCCACCGTTTTCGTTGCACATAACCGTGTAGAGGGCGCTGTTTGGCGTTAAAGTCGACACATCATTTGTGACTACATAGTTGAGGAAGCGTTCAGCGTCCTTCCCTGTTATTATCACCCGTCCCATGTGGGAAACGTCGAAAATACCAACACTGTTTCTGACGGCTAAGTGTTCTTCAGTTATCCCCTTATACCACAGGGGCATTTCAAAACCAGCGAAAGTCGTCATTTTGGCAGTTTTGCAGTGAACCTCGTAAAGCATGGTTCTACGCATTTACAAACCTCCATCCCAAGAAACTTGCAATTACCTGAACGGTTTAATGTCAACATTTATCGGGATGAAAGCCAGTTTTCTGCCACAGTTGGGACATTTACCATTGTATCTGTGGATTATTTCGTCTGGAGGTTTCAGTTCAGCCCCCTCGTATAAAACGTGACCACACTGGTGACAGACAACTTTTTGAGGCATAATGGTAACCTCGTTAACAGTATAGAGGGGAATGCAAAACACATATTTATTGGTTGCTGGAGTGGACGCACAGAAACTTTTAATTTTGACTGTATGCTTATCTTTGAGAGCCCCTCATTCATGGTTAACGGTCTGTGCCTACATGGAACGCTACACGCTCATCATCACAGAGAAACCGGATGCCGCTTATAGGATAGCTTCAGCCCTAGACTTGAACGGGAAAGTCGAAAAGGTTGAGGATAACGGTGTGCCATATTATGTGGCTAAAAGAGATAAACCGATAGTGGTTGTTCCAGCCATCGGACACCTCTACACGGTGGCTGAGGAAAAAATTGGAAGAAACTACTACCCAGTTTTCAGTTTTAGATGGGTTCCTCGTTACATGGCTGAGAGAGGGGCGAAGCAAATTCGAGTTTGGCTTGAAACAATCTCCAAGCTTGCACAAGGCGCGGATACCTATATTGACGCATGCGACTACGACATTGAAGGAAGCATCATCGGATACTGCATACTAAAGTACGCTTGCGGTGGCAAGGAAAACGTGGCAAAAAGGATGAAATACTCCACTCTAACAAAGGAAGAGCTTGAAAAAGCATACGAGAAGTTGCTGCCAACCCTTGATTTTGCCCTTATAGAGGCTGGCAGAACGAGGCATGAAGTTGACTGGTTGTACGGCGTCAACCTCACAAGGGCTTTAACTTTAGCCGCCAAAGACTGGAGCGGAAAATATGCTACATTAAGCACCGGAAGAGTGCAGGGACCAACACTACGCTTTCTAGTGGCAAGAGAAAAAGCCATAAGAAGCTTCGTGCCCACGCCATACTGGGAGATTAAAGCTGAAGTTGAAATAGACGGGAAAATTTTCGAAGCTGAATACGAAAGGGATTCTATCGAAACAAAACAGGAAGTTGAGGCAATTTTAAATGCTTGTAAAGGCGAGGATGGAGTTGTCGAAAGCATAGAAGAAAAACAGTTCCAGCAAGCGCCACCCGTCCCATTTGATATTGGCACATTACAAAGTGAGGCTTACAGCCTTTTTGGATACACTCCGAGGCGAACTTTGGACATTGCCCAACGCCTATACTTAGATGCTTTGATTTCTTACCCACGAACAAGCAGCCAAAAACTTCCGCCTGCAATCAACTATGAAGGAATTCTCAAAAGCCTAAGCGCCGTCCCAGAATACAGCCGACTTACCGTTGAACTACTAGCCAAAAAAGAATTGAAACCCCATGAAGGCAAAAAAGAGGACCCGGCGCACCCCGCAATCTACCCGACTGGAAACCTTCCAGAAAGGGTTTTAGAGGAACCTGAAAGACGCATACTGGACTTAGTTGTTAGAAGGTTTATGGCGGTTTTCGGCGAACCAGCCATGAGACAAAGCGTGAAGATCTGCATCAACATTAACGGGTACAAGTTCATTTTGAGGGGGCGACAGACGCTTAAGGAGGGTTGGCTTCGCTTTTATGAACCATACGTAAGGGCTGAAGAAGTACTCCTGCCAAGGATAGAGAAAGGACAGAAACTCCGGGTTATTAAGGTTGTTTCAGAAGACAAGTTTACAAAGCCCCCGCCCAGATACAACCCTGGCAGTCTTTTGAGAAAAATGGAGGAAGTTGGGATAGGGACAAAAGCCACGAGAGCTGATATAATTCAAACTCTATATGATAGGAAGTATGTCCGCGAAGAAAGGATGGTTGTAACGGACCTTGGGTTCGAGGTTCTCGAAGTTTTAAAGAAGTTTTGTCCAACAATTGTTTCGATAAAGCTGACGCGAAACCTTGAGGAACGCATGGATAAGATTCAAGCAAACATGGAAAAGCGGGAAAGCGTTCTTCTGGATGTCATAGAAATCTTAAAGCCCGTTGTGGAAGAGTTAAAGAGCAAAGAAAAGGCTATCGGCGAACAGCTAAGCAAAGCAATAAAGAAGGCGCGACTCGAAGAACGCATCATTGGGCAATGTCCAATCTGCGGCACAGGAACGCTAATGATTCTCTATTCAAGGAAAACTGGAAAACGCTTCATCGGGTGCACAAACTACTTTAAAAAACAATGCAAAGCAGCTTTTCCACTCCCGCAAAAGGGGCTTGTCCGCCCTCTCGGCAAAAAATGTCAAAGATGCGGTTGGCCAACGGTTCATGTTAGGATTAAAGGTAAACGCCCATGGAACCTTTGTTTCAACCCAAACTGTCCAGCAAGGGAGGAGAGAAGATAGCTTGAAATGTGTCATATGCCACAGGGAGGCAGTTCAAGACGGATATTGCGATTTGCATGTGAAAGCTTACCAAAAAATTGTGGAGAAATATGAAGTTTGGAAGAAAGCCTTGAATATTTCATGGAAAGAGTATTTAAGAGAGATTGCCAAAAATCCGTTCACCGGTGAGTGGGCGAAAGAGGTGGCAGAGCACTTAATAAAAACTTCGGGTGAAAAAAGTGGCACGTAAAGCGAAAAGAATGTTTTCGTCGATCTCATATTCACTTAGTAAATTTTACAGAAAGCTGTCCACTTTTAAGCCGTCAAACGTTATCTTGGCAGTTGCAGCCATAGCCATAGCTATCTTCCTCTTCGGCGGAGGCCTGTACAATTTAGTGTCCAGGCCTTTGCCATCATACTATAGTCCAAGCATAGGCTTTTTATTTATCAACCCCTACTTGTCAGATCAGTTTATATGGGACAGCCTTATCGCTACAACCCTCTTTGCTTTAGGGATAATTGGGGCTCTTTTAATGTATCAGAGCACAAAGTATGCTTCAAACCCTAGGCAAGCATACATGATGCTCATTGTCGGGGTAATGCTTATCATAATTGCATATGTTTCGATAGAGGCTGTATTGCGGCAGTCAAAAGGTGCATAACACAAAAGAGCTACCATGGCGTGTTTTTCAAGCCCATTTTGTAGGCTGTGAAATTTGTTAATAAGTGCAACGGCGGTGTCACAACAAGCACGGTGACGACAAGTTCCGGATGAAGAATGTTCAAGGGAATAGAGAAAATCAGGGCGCCGAGTACAAAGTCGATTTGGTCAACAATGGGTAATGTTCCTCCGGGAGGAATTCCCATTCGTCTTTTCAAAAAGGCTCCGGCTAAATCTCCGATTAAGGCGCCAAGTGAAAGGAGAAAACCAAAATATGGGGGATATTCAAAGAAGATGGATTCCGCCGCGCCAACAAGTGTTCCTGTAGCGAGTCCAGAGAAGAAGCCTTTAAATGTCTTGTTTTTTCCAAATATGGGCTTCCCATCACAAAATTGTTTTCCAAAATCTATCGGTAGTCCACCGCCGAAAAGCACTGGTGCAGCGTTGGCGCAGTATGCGGGAAAAATGAATTTTAATGCATTTAAAACTAGGTTTACAAGCATGCTCATTTACACCGTCAGGTCGCTTAATCCAGTTAAGTTTATCTGCATTAGGCATGAAGCTTGGTGCTGGCTTTTCCCTACTTTCTCTACAACTGCCTCCACGACCTTTGGGCTTTCCGTTGGTTTTAACGCGATTATGACGTCTGCCCAAAACTTTAACACTCTTGTAGCTACGGGTTCAACGGTCACTTGGCTGTCTTCAAAAGCGCTTCGCACTTGGCTAACCACGAGAACAGCCACTTTGCGGGTTTTTGCGATTTGCGCCAGCCACGCCATCTGCCTGTTCAATTCACGGTTTAATTCAAACGCTTTTTCAGGTTTCTCAGCAACCTCCAAACGGTAGAGATACGTGATCGTGTCAAAAACGGTAAAGCAAAAATCTTTCACCAAATAGTTTGCTAAATGATATATAAGGGTTGCTTGTTCGTTAAAATCTTTAGGTTTTGCAAGAATTATGTTTTCAGCAACCTTTTCAACATCCCCAGAAGCTATCTGGGACAGTCTTCTCGGAGAAAAAGTCCCATCGCAGTCCACAAACAAAACCTTCGCTCCCATCCTAGCACAGTTCACTGCACACTGGATAGCCAAAGTTGTCTTTGCAGTTTCAGCCTCCCCGTAAACTAGACTAACGCTGCCAACGGATAGCCCGCCCCCAAGTTTCTCGTCGAGCCCCTTGCAGCCTGTTGAAATCATTTGTACCAATTTAATGCACATCAAGAGATATAAACAACGGAAATAATAATTTGTTGTCAAAGCATGTTTAATGATTGGAGGCGGCATGAAGGCAAAAATAGCGGTGGCAACAGTTTCGGGAAAAGCCTACTACCTAATAGTTGATGAGCTGAAAAAGCGGGGTGTACCATTCATAAGCATAACTCCTCACGATCCATTGCCAATGGAAATAAAGGTGGTTATCACAACCGAGAAGGAACGCCCTCTAATAAACCATGAAAACGTTTTGACATTCAAAGAGGATGAGGACTTGCAGGCTTTTTTTAATCAAGTTCTCCAATCTGTGGAAGGAAAAAGCTCATATGAAAAAATTGTAATAGGCGTTGATCCTGGCGAGATTTTAGGAGTAGCTGTTTTGGCAGACGGAAAAGTTATTAGAACTGGGAACTGTTTTAGCATAAAAGAAACTGTTGACGAGATAGAAAATATAATAAAAAGCTTTAAGAACATTAAGGCTTCAGCCATCACCGTCAGAGTTGGAAACGGTGTCCTAGAGTATAAAGAAAAGCTTTTAAAGGCCTTGGATAAACGTCTGCCTCCAAACGTGGAGCTGGAAAGCGTAAGCGAAGCAGGAACAGACCGTCACATAAGCGAGGCGAAACATAGAAGGGGAATAAGAGATATAGTTTCAGCAATAAAAATCGCAAAAAGAAACGGGCAAAAATTCGTTAGGGGGAAAACGAATGAAAGTGACGGTAGAAGCTGGAAAAACTTTGCTTGTTGACGGCCCAGCATCAGTTACGCTTGTATCCGGGGCGGCTGAAGTTTTCGGCTTTTCTTTGCGGCAGATGGGCAAGGTTGTGATAAGAGACGGAAAACGCATGCCCTTCAATGTCAAAGAAAAAGCCACATTCGACATCTCGCTTGGAGAAAACGCCAACGTTGAAGAAGTCGACGGAGACACCATACCATCTTCATGGGCGGAAGCATGTAAAGAGCTAGCCGCCCCAGAGAAGAGACCTTCCACGGCGCTGGTTCTTGGAAACGTGGACTCTGGAAAAACAAGTTTTTGCACATACCTTACGAACAGGCTGGTTAAAGATGGATGGAAAGTTGCCCTTCTAGATGGGGACCTAGGCCAGTCTGATATTGGTCCGCCGTGTACAGTGGCTTATGCCGTAGTTTCAAAACCCCTAACGGACTTATTTAATCTTGAAGCGGCAAACGCTTTTTTCGTGGGAGTTACGTCGCCAAGCAGAGCGTTGGAAAAAGTTGTTCAAGGAATTTTGTCGCTTAGAAAGGAGATTCTGAAGCATAACCCAGACTATATCATCGTAAACACTGATGGATGGGTGGAGGGCGCCGACGCCATAAACTACAAGCTTCAAATTATCGAGAAAATTGTTCCAGACATAGTTTTCTGCATTAAACAGAATGAAGTTTTAACGCCTCTTTTCACTGCCATCAGGGGTTTCAAAACTTTCATGGTTGAATCTCCGCAGACAATAAAACAGCGAAACCGCGAGAAACGCAGAAGCCTAAGAGAGTTGGGATACATAAAATACCTGAAGGGCGCTAAAGTGCAGTCCATACCGGTAAGTTGGGTAAAAATTGAAAGTGATGACGACGAGTTAAAAAGCTTAAACAGGGCTTTTGGAATGAGTAAACGGGAAAGAGAGATATGCGACCTTCTAGGGATGAAACCTCTCCACATTGCAGAGTTAAAAGACAAAATCTACGTGGTCGTTGGGAAAGGCAGGTGGATAGACCTAGAGAAAATCAGAAACACTGAAGAAACACTGGGGAAGAAAGTTGTAGTGGCATGGAAGGGAGACGAAGAGGGACTATTAGCAGCCCTGTATAATGGAGAGGGAAAATTTTTGGGAGTGGGTGTACTGCGGGAGATAGACTACATTAGAAAGGTCCTAAAAATTTATACACCTGTTTCCAGCGGCATATCCACAATTGTCGTTGGAAAAGTTAGATTGGACAAGAATCTGCGGGAAGTCCCTGTTTTACAAGAAGAAGCGAAACCCCCATAGTGTAGATTTAGCCTCTTTTTGATGGACAGAAAATACTTACTGGACAAAGTTCACACAAGGGTTTTGCAGCCTTACAATATTTTCTTCCAAGCAAAATTAGCAGTATGTGAACATCCAAGTAGTCTTTTGGCTCGTACAAAAGCTGGAGGGCACTGCGAACATCCTCGTAGTCGCCTTCTTTGGGGGCAAGACCAAGCCTTTTTGAAACTCGTTTGACATGGGTGTCAACGGGTACCGTTGGCTGATTTGCCGAGAAAAGGAGAAGCACGTCAGCAGTTTTTGGTCCAACACCCGGCAACTGCAGCAACATTTTCCTCGCTTCTTCGAAGGGCATGGCCAGTACGGGCTTCAGGCTTCCGCCGAACTTCTCAAGAATTGTCTTTGAAATTTCCTTTATCACTTTAGCCTTGTTTCTATACAAGCCAGCTACTTTAAGGCACTTTTCAATTTCTGAAGTTTTCGCCCTCGCCAAGGCTTCTGGCGTTATTGGAAACCGGTGGGAAAGGTTATGGAAGGCTTTTTCGGTGTTTCTGTCTGAAGTGTTCTGCGAAATTATTGTTATGATCAGAGTTTCAAAGGGATCTTGTTTTGATGAAATCCACTCGGGCATGGTGAAGCTTTCCCTAAGCTTTTGCAGAATTTTTTGCGCTCTAGCCTTGTCATTTACTGTCACCATTTTGGAAACGGCGCCCCTTTGAAAGTGATAAATAGTGAATGTGTTAAGCTATAAATATGAAACGGAGAGCTCTTTATGGAGCGGGCTAAGGTTGTTAAAGACGAAATAGTTGAACAGAACATGCGTTTTTTGGCTGTTTACCTCGAAACAAAAAACGCTTGCCTTGTGCTTTTGAGCGAAAACGAAGATAGGCTTGGAACTTTGGCGGTAGCCATTCCAAAACCAGCGGACACGCCCGGACTGCCCTCCTCAACGGTTCTTTTAGGAGACAGAAACATGATTTCAGCCCGCATGTTCGCCGAGTATGTCGCTTTGAAGAAGAGGAAAATAGCGCTTGTTTCCATATACCTTGAAACCATTAGCGAACTGCAAGCCCAGTCAATTTTCAAGAAACTTCTGGAAAAGGTTACTTTGGCGGAACCAGAAACTGGAGGAAGCCTGCTATGAGCCTTAGAAGTTTTCTGGAGCAGATGGAAGAGAAGAAAGAAGTACTTCACATAAAGGATGCTGTCTCCACAAACTTTGAAATCGCCTATATCATGAAAAGCTTCGATAACGGGCCAGTGCTTTTATTTGAAAATGTGGAGGGGGTTGAAACTCGTGTGGTGGCAAACGTTTGCGGAACTAGAAGACGCATCTGTGAAGCCATCAACACAAGCCAAGAACAACTTTACCGAAGACTTTTAGATGCATGGCGTTCACCTAGAAAGCCAAAAATTGTAGACGATGGACCTGTAAAGGAGGTTGTGGAAGAGCCAGACTTGCTTAAAATTCCGGTTTTAACCCACTTTGAAAAAGATGCTGGTCCGTATATCACGGCGGCGGTTGTTCACGCTAAAAGCTTGGACGGAGTCATCGAAAATGTTTCCGTTCACAGAATGCAAGTTCTAGATGAAAAGCATTTAGCGATTAGGCTTGTTCCACGACACCTCTATAAACTTTGGAACATGGCAAAGGAGGCGGAAACGGACTTGGACATAGCCATTGCTATAGGTGTTCATCCCGCCGTTATGCTGGCAGCATCATCATCTCCACCATTTGGAGTTTGCGAATTTGATGTGGCAAACGCGTTGTTAAACGATCAACTACGCTTAATCAAATGCAAGTATGTGGACGCGTACGCCCCGGCGGATGCCGAACTCGTCTTAGAAGGCAGAATTTCTGCAAGCAAGGACACGCTGGAAGGACCATTCGTGGACATAACTGGAACATACGATATCCAAAGAAAACAGCCAGTGGTGGAAGTTGTCAATGTCATGCACCGTAAAGATTACATTTATCAAGCGCTTCTGCCCTCCGGAACCGAACATAAGCTTCTGATGGGGCTTCCCTTCGAGGCTGCGATTTACGAGGCTGTCTCGAAAGTTGTGCCAAAAGTTTGCGCCGTAAACCTCTCGATAGGCGGAAGCGGGTGGCTTCACGCAATCATATCCATTGAAAAACAATTGAACGGGGATGCGAAAAACGCTTTATTGGCGGCTTTTGCTGCGCATCCAAGCCTAAAACATGCTGTGGTTGTGGATCCGGACATTGACGTTTATGATTTAACAGAGGTGGAGTGGGCCATAGCGACAAGGTTCCAAGCCGGTGAAGACTTGCTGGTGATTGAAAATGCAAGGGGCTCCACTTTAGACTCTTCAGCTGACCAGGAAACTGGTTTAACAAGCAAGATGGGCATAGACGCAACCAGACCATTATCAAAGCCCAAGGAGAAGTTTGAAAAGGCAAGAATTCCAGCAACCAAACGTGTCGAGGAACTTATACAGAAACTCTGCGCTTTCAATGTCTGAATACCTTTGCACATCAAGTTATATATAAGCGGCATTGAAACATAAATTGGGGGCCTTGTTGCCAGCCGAAGACAACAACGAAGAAGAATGCGGTGAGGGTAAAACCGGAATCACGTTAAAAGTTGAAGATGTTATGGTGCGGGAAGTAATAACCATCGACGAAAACGCAACCGTAAAAGAAGCGGCAGAAGTCATGAACAAATTTGAGATTGGCTGCTTGATCGCCGTGAGAAAAGGCAAAGCCGTTGGAATAATTACTGAAAGAGACCTATTAAAGCGTGTCGTAGCCGAGGCAAAAGACGTAAACAAAACAAAGGTTAAAGATGTTATGTCAAGCCCGCTGGTGGTTGTGGAGCCAAACCTCGATTTAGAAGAAGCGGTGAAACTAATGTTTCAAATGAAGATAAAGAAATTGCCGGTTGTGGAGGGCAAACGCCTCGTGGGGCTTGTAAGCTTGACGGACATAGCCCGCTTCCAACCACAAATGATAAAAATACTAAAGCAGCTTGCCATGAGGCAAACCCCACCAAAAAGCATGAAAAAAGTCATGGACTACTACATTGTTTGATTAAAACACTCACTTCCCGTTTCTTCAACATTTTGAAATCGGGTTAAAATAAAACAGAATGGTATTCCTAAATAGCGCTTCAGCTCAAATAACACGCTAGAGAGAAGCCGGAAAGCAATGAAGCAAACGTTAACGTTTAAAGTTAACCCCGAAAAACCAGAGATGGAAATCATTCGTATAGCAGCAGGTATAATCAAGAGTGGTGGGCTCGTCGCTTTCCCAACGGAAACCGTTTACGGGCTGGGTGCCAACGCACTTAACCAGAAAGCGGTAAAAGCCCTCTTTAAAGCCAAGAGAAGACCGCTTGACAACCCTCCAATAGTACATGTGGGAGACATCCAAGAAGTTTACAGACTGGTGAAAGAAGTTCCATCCGAAGCTGAAAAACTTATGGACAAGTTTTGGCCCGGGCCGTTAACCCTAATTTTTAAGCGTTCAGAAATCGTTCCGGACATAACTGTTTCCGGCTTGGACACCATTGCGATTAGGATGCCTCGGCATAATGTAGCCTTAGCCCTCATAAGAGAAAGCGGTTGCCCCATTGCTGCTCCAAGTGCAAACCTCGCTGGAAGACCAAGCCCAACAACAGCTCAACATGTGCTGGAAGACCTTAATGGCCGCATAGACGTCGTTTTGGACGCCGGACCTACAAGCATCGGCGTGGAATCAACAGTTCTAGATTTAACCGTTGACCCGCCACAGATTCTTCGTCCGGGAGGGGTTCCCTATGAAGTGCTCAAAAGTGTTCTCGAAAAGGTTGAACTTCACCCCGTGGCAGTTGCCGACGTGAAAGTGCACGTTGATAGGGCGCGTTCTCCGGGAATGAAGCATAGACATTACGCGCCCAAGGCGAAAGTTGTCGTCGTTGAAGGCGGTTTAGAAGCTGTTGTGAAGAAGGTTGCTGAGCTAACGGACTATTATAGGCGAAGGAAGGAAAGGGTAGGTGTTTTAGCCACTGATGAAACCGTCGCTTCGTATAAGGCAGATGTTGTTAAGTCCCTTGGAAGCCGCGGCCGTCTCGAAGATGCCGCCAGAAACTTGTTTAGGCTTTTAAGGGAGTTTGACGCGGAAGGGGTCGACGTCATAATTGCTGAGAGCGTGCCCCTGAAGGGGCTTGGTTTGGCGGTTATGAATAGGCTTAGAAGGGCTTCTGGCTATAGAATTGTCAAAGTAGGCGACTAGAAAAATTTATATAGAAGCATCTTTTCGTGTGATTTTGCTTCAAATTCACACCGGATGAAAGGGGTGAAGTTGTATGACGGCTGTACCTGGAACGGTGCCAGTTCTGATATTGAAAGAGGGGACAGGTAGGACGACTGGCAGAGAAGCTCAAAGGAACAATATTGCGGCGGCGAAAATTGTCGCTGAACTAGTGAAGACAACTCTTGGTCCGAAGGGTATGGATAAAATGCTCGTCAGCAGCTTCGGCGACGTCACAATAACCAATGACGGTGCAACCATCCTTAAAGAGATAGATGTTCAGCATCCCGCGGCAAAAATGCTTGTGGAAGTGGCTAAAGCTCAAGACAATGAAGTGGGCGATGGAACAACAACAGCCGCCGTTTTAACTGGTGAGCTTCTCGCTAAAGCTGAAGAGCTATTAGACCAGAACATTCACCCTACGATAATAATTGAGGGCTTCAAGAAAGCCAGCGAAAAAGCCCGCGAAATTTTGGAGAAAATATCCATCTCAGTGAACATCAACGACGACAAAAAGCTTTTGGATGTTGCCATGACCGCCATGGGAAGCAAGGGTATAGCAGCAGCCAAAGAGCACTTCGCGAAACTGGCTGTTGAAGCCGTTAAACAAGTGGCTGAGGAGAAGGACGGAAAAATCAGGGCGGACATTGACCTCATCAAGATTTTGAAGAAGCATGGCAAAAGCCTAGAGGAAACAGAACTTGTCAAAGGCATGGTCCTCGACAAAGAGGTTGCCCATCCGCAGATGCCGAAGATTGTGCATAACGCGAAAATCGCCCTGCTGAACGCAAAACTGGAGATTGAAAAGACAGAGTTTGACGCCAAAATCGATATTGAAAGCCCAGAACAAATGAAGATGTTCCTAGACGAAGAGGAACGCATGCTCAAAGAGATGGTTGACAAGATTGCCGAGGCTGGCGCCAACGTGGTGTTCTGCGAGAAAGGCATAGACGACGTGGCACTGCACTTCTTGGCTAAGAGAGGTATACTGGCGGTTAAAAACGTGAGCAGCAGCGACATGGAGAAGCTGGCAAGGGCAACGGGCGGCAAAATTGTGGCAAGCGTTAAAGACCTAACGCCAGATTTGCTTGGCGAAGCCAAACTCGTTGAAGAAGTCAAAATAGGCGACGACAAACTGGTTTATGTTCGTGAATGCAAGAATCCAAAAGCCGTCACAATGGTGGTCCGTGGCGGAACAGAACACGTGGTCGACGAGGCTGAACGCTCACTACACGACGCGCTTTGCGTGGTCAGAAACGCCATCGAAGATGGAAAAATTGTGCCAGGCGGCGGCGCCCCAGAAGCCGAAGTAGCCAAGCAACTCAGAGACTACGCTGTCAAGGTCGGAGGAAGGGAGCAATTAGCTATAGAGGCGTTTGCTGACGCAGTGGAGTCTATACCGTTGACCCTGGCCGAAAACGCTGGCCTAGACCCTGTAGACATTATGGTGGCGCTGAGAGCTGCTCATGAAAAGGCTGATGGCTATCGTATGGGCGTAGACGTTTTCACAGGCAAAATTAGGGACATGCTGGAGCTAAACATTGTTGAACCATTGCGTGTCAAGCTTCAAGTTATCAAGTCCGCCACTGAGGCGGCCAACATGATACTGAAAATCGACGATGTCATCGCCGCGAAGGGTATCGAGAAGGAAAAGGAGAAAGAGAAGGAGAAGCCTAAAGAAGAATCGCCTTCAGAATTTGACTAAAACCCCAAATTTTTCTGTTTGTTCATCTTAACATTGGTATTTTTATGCCTTTTTCGCGTGCAATCCGCTTGGCTTTTTCATAGCCAGCGTCTGCATGTCTAACAATGGCTGTTCCAGGGTCCGTTGTTAGTACTGTCACCACACGTTTTTCAGCTTCTTTTGTACCGTCTGCCACCAGACACATGCCAGCGTGGATGCTGTAGCCTATGCCGACTCCTCCGCCGTGGTGGACGCTTACCCACGTGGCGCCTGCCACAGCGTTTAACAATGCGTTTAATATGGGCCAGTCGGCTATTGCGTCGCTTCCATCCAGCATGCCTTCTGTTTCCCGGTTGGGCGATGCAACGCTTCCGCCGTCTAAGTGGTCTCTTCCAATCCATATGGGGCCGGAGAGCCTTCCACTTGCCACCATGTCGTTCATTATTTTCCCGAAGCGTGCCCGTTCGCCGAAGCCCAGCCAGCATACGCGGGCTGGCAATCCTTGAAACTTGACTTGTTCCTTTGCTTTTACAATCCAGCGGCAAAGCTCTTTGTCGTAGGAGAATTCTTTCAAGATCACGTCGTCCAACGTGTAAATGTCCTCTGGGCTGCCGACAAGCGATGTCCAGCGGAACGGCCCGCGCCCTTCACAGAACATGGGCCGTATGTAGCGTTGCACGAAGCCCGGGAAGGCGAAGGCGTCTTTAAAACCGGCGTTGTAGGCTTGCTGACGTAAATTGTTGCCGTACTCGAATGTTACGGCGCCCTTCTCCATCATCTTCACCATGGCTTCCACCTGGATGCGCATGCTTTGGCTAGCCCGTCGCAAATACTCTTCAGGATCGTTCTTGCGGAGTTCGTCTGCTTCCTCCTTTGAAAGCCCAGCCGGATAATAGCCGTTAAGCGGGTCGTGGGCGCTTGTCTGATCTGTCAACACGTCGGGAATAATGCCTCTCTTTAAAAGTTCTGGGTGCACCTCAGCTGCGTTTCCCAATAAGCCTATGCTCCGAGGGATGCCTTCCCTTTTAGCTTCCAAAGCCAGTTTAATGGCTTCGTCCAAGTCGCTTGTCCACATTTCCAAGTAGCCGTGGCGTATCCGCCTATCAATAGCACGTTTATCTATTTCCACAACAAGCGCCACACCCTCGTTCATGGTTACAGCAAGTGGCTGGGCTCCTCCCATTTCGCCAAGCCCGGCTGTGAGAACAAGTCTTCCACGGAGGGTTCCACCGAAATGTTCGCGAGCTACAGCCGCCAAGGTTTCGTATGTGCCTTGCAGTATCCCCTGAGTGCCAATGTACGCCCATGAGCCGGCTGTCATCTGCCCGAACATTATTAGTCCCTTCTGTTCAAGTTCGTAGAAGTAATCCCACGTCGCCCATTTCGGCACAAGCATAGCGTTCACTATGAGGGCTCTTGGCGCCCACTCATGGGTCTTGAAAACAGCTACGGGCTTGCCGCTTTGAATAAGCATGGTTTCATCTGGCTCAAGTTCAATAAGCGTTTCAACAATTTTCTCGAAACATTCCCAGTTACGTGCAGCTTTCCCGGTCCCACCATAAACAATAAGCTTTTCAGGGTCTTTAGCTACCTCCGGGTCCAAGACATTGAAAAGCATGCGGAGAATGCCTTCAATCTGCCAGTTTTTGCAGTGTAGCTCATGTCCAGTTATACATTTTATGGGTCTCTCCATCTTTAACAAGACACTTCACCCTCAAGGTTAATTCTATTCAAATTCTTTGCTGAAAAATTTGACGGATTCAGCCAGCCTAGTCTCCTCGTCGACGACTAGCCGACCATTCTTTATGACTTTTTCCACCAAGTTAACGCCGAAACGGTAGCCTAGAAATTTGTGGTTTGGCACGTTTAAAACAATTACATCAGCTTTTTTGCCAACTTCCAAGCTACCAACCTCATGGGCTCTTCCAATGGCGTGGGCAGCGTTGATGGTGGCGGCTGTAATAGCTTCGGCTGGCGTCATTCTCATGAAATGGCAGGCGAACGAGATGACCAGTTGTTGGTTTTCAATCCAGCAGCTTGGATTAAAATCTGTGCCCAAGGCTACTGGAATACCATAGCTAATCATTTTACGGGCATCAGCGTAACGCCCAGCCATGAGACTGAAGGCAGCAGCCGGGAGCAGAACAGCAATCACACCTCTCTCTGCCATAGCTTTAAGTCCCCCATCTGAGGCGCAAAGCAGGTGTTCGGCGGAGACAGCTCCAACATCAGCTGCAAGCTCAGCGCCTCCAAGTGCACTCATTTCGTCTGCGTGGATTTTAGGTCTTAAACCATGAGCCTTACCAGCCTCTAGGATTCGCCTAGACTGTTCGATGGTAAAGACTTCTCTCTCGCAGAAAACGTCGCAGAACTCCGCAAGCTTCTTTTCTGAAACTTTTGGAATCATGTCCTCAACAACAAGTTTGACGTATTCTTCTGGATTTTCCTTGTATTCGGCTGGAACCGCATGGGCACCCATAAAAGTTGGAACGACGTCAACTGCGTGCAGTTGATTCAAACGTTTTATAACGCCGAGAATTTTTAGTTCATCCTTTGTTGTCAAACCGTAGCCGCTTTTCGCTTCGACAGTCGTTGTTCCATAGCTGAGCATAACATCCAAAGTGTTTAGGCCGAAACCTAAAAGCTCGTCTGGAGCGGCTTTCCGTGTTTCCCTGACAGTTTTAAGTATGCCCCCGCCAGCCTTGAAAATCTCTATATACGAGGCGCCTTCGACTCTCATTTGAAACTCATCTTCCCTTGAGCCCGCAAAGATCAAATGCGTATGGGGGTCAACGAAACCGGGCATGACGGTTTTTCCACTAGCGTTTATTATCGTTTCACCTCTAACAGCCTTCCTAATGTCGGCTGTTTTGCCAACCGCAATTATCTTTCCATCCTTTATGGCTACACATCCATCTTTTACTATGCCAAGTTCCCGCATCTGGTTGCCCGTGCGGGGTTTTTCGCTTCCACCAACCAATGTTATAAGCTCGCTAGCGTTAACAATTATAATGTCAGCTTTCTCTTTAGCCTGTTTTTTGGCAGCTTTACTCAAAATTTTTCCTCCGATCTAAAGCGTTTTGGATAGCAACTTCCAAAACTTTGTCAACAGTTAGGTTGTCAATTTTCAGATAGTAGGAAGCAACGTCCACAATAGCCTTTAAAGGAGCTAAACCACAAAACTCAGAACCTATCACTGGCACGTTGTAACGGGAAGCCTCAATCTTCAAAAGTTCAAAGACCCTATAGAGGGGTGTGGCTTCAAAGTCCGTTATGCTCATCCCAATCTGGGTAATGTTTTTCTCTGGAATATAGGCGGCCATAGCCTTAACATTTGAAAGCCCGCCCTTTTTTGAATGCAACGCCTTGGCAATTTTCTTTGCAATTTTCAAATCGGGTGTTCCGAGGTTGACGTTGAAGCCAGCCATAACCCTGCGGGCACCCGTTATCGTGGCGCCAGCCGTTGGGTGAGGTTTTGCAGGGCCAAAGTCCGGCTTTCTCTCAGGCTTAACAATCATTTCAGCAAGCCTTTCATATTCGCCTTCCCTTATCCAGTCCAAGTCTCTCCTTTCGGGTTTTGTAGCCGCCTCTCCGTAAAGATAGACGGGCACTTCATGTTTTTCGGCTAGGGCTCTGCCGAATCTTCTGGCAAGTTTAACACAATCTTCTATGGAGGCGTTTTTAATGGGCACGAAGGGGACAACGTCTACGGCGCCTATGCGTGGGTGTTGCCCCCTATGGGTTCGCATATCGATTAGCTGTATGGCTTTCGAAGCCATCTTTAACATAGCCTCAAGGACAGCCCGTTTGTCGCCTACGAATGAGACAACCAAGCGGTTATAGTAACTGTCAAAGGTGTAGTCCAGCAAAAAGGCGTTCTTTGTGTTTTTAAGCTCGTCTAGAATTCGCTCTACAACCTTTGGGTCGGAAGTGCTAAAATTTGGCACGCACTCAATAATCTGCCTCAAACATTCCACCGCCTTTCTAAATCACATGCTGAGCTTAATTAAAGTTATTAACCGCCAGCAATCCTAGAAAAGTTGAAAGCCGCCACACAAGAGAGGAACCGTTTGAGTCAAGAAATTAAATTTGAAGTGCCCACATGGAATCAAATATACAATATGCTTCTACAGATAGCTGACAAAATCCACAGAGACAACTTTAAACCAGACATAATTGTCGGAGTCTCCAGAGGCGGGTGGCCTCCGGCAAGGGTGCTTTCAGACCTTTTAGAAAACCCGAATCTCGCCAATGTAAAAGCGGAGTTTTATGTGGGTGTGGCTGAAACTAAGGGCGAGCCAACGCTTACCCAGCCTGTCTCGGTAAGGGTTTCTGGCAAGAAGGTGCTTGTGGTGGACGAGGTTGCGGACACTGGTAAAAGCCTCCAACTTATAAAAGAGCATTTGGAAGCCGAAGGAGCAAGCGAGGTTCGAATAGCAACCCTCTACCTTAAACCATGGAGCATTGTGAAGCCGGATTATTACGCGAAAGAGACAAGCCACTGGATAGTCTTCCCTTGGGAAGTAAAGGAAACCATCAGGAAAATAGTTCAAAAGTGCAGGGAGAAAGGCAAATCGGTGGAGGCAGAAACGGAAAAACTTGTGAAAGCCGGCTTGTCCAAAAGGCTTGTTGAAAGGTTCTTGAAGGAAATCCAAGGGGAAGAATCTTGCTGAAACATGTCCAAGATTTCGGCAAACATATAGTTATCGCAGGCTTTAGAAATGTGCAAATAGCAGATGTTGACGCCTTCCTAGAGAAAGCCAGAAAGGCAGCTGGCGAAAACACGGAGGCTCAGTTTTTCGACGCTGGGCTTGTGGCTTCTTGGCAACATTTGTACTTTGCTGCTTTAAATGCCCTAAAAGCCTTCAAAAACGGCGAAAACATCTCGAAAAGCCTAGCTGTGGAAGCGTTGCTCTATGCTTCAGCGCAGAGACAAATAAAGAAAGCCGCTGAAGTTCTGGGGGTAAAGGAAAACACTGAGACTGTAGCCGTACTGTTGATAGGCGAAAGCGCCCTTCAAGTTGAAGAAGCGTTAAATGTTGTTTCAAAAGTTGTTGGCGGAGAACGCGACGATAATGTTTTGGAGGTTACGCCGAACAAGGTTGCAAACCTACGGAAGGTTTTCGAAATTTCGGAAGCCGAAATCGAAGCTGTTGCAGATAGCAAAACCCTAGAGGAGGCCCTAATAGACCTCGTGATTGAGCGAGTGGCGCTTTTGGCGGCTGAACGCTAGAAGGCTACAGAACCTTCTCTTTCACCACGGACAAAATGTCGGTTGGTTTGATCACAGCAAGCCCGGTTAAGCCGCCGATAACCTCGATTAACAGAATTTTGTCTGGGTTTTCTAGGTTAACTTTTCTTTCAATGTTGGAAGCCGCAGCCTCAATAATGTCCTTTGTGGATGTCTCCGTGAAACGCTTTTCAACGGTTACACGGTAGCTTTCGTTTGGCGCAATTTTGGCGCTTAGTTCAATGGCTGCTCGCCGGATTTCCCCTAAATCTGTGCGCACAACCTTTTCGACAGGAATCACTCGCAAGGTGTAGCGAAACTCGTATGGTCTTTCCCGGAGGATTTGCCGGAACTTTTCAATAACTTCGAAGGGATTGAAAGCTGTTTTAGCGGCTATTAAGCCCGCCACTCCAGTCTTGTCAACTATGGGTGCGGAGTCGCCGACCTCGCTTAAAAGATACCAAAGCTCCGAGCATGCCTCATCTTCGTTGCCTCGAGACGTTGTGGCTAAAAGGTTAAAGTCCCTAATCACTTGAGATGCTCCTCCGCCAAACAGCAAATGGTCAGTGCAGGTTAGTCGGCTTTCACAGCATCTCAAAGCTCCTAGCCGTCGCCTCACATCATCCCATGATGTATAAGCCACTCCACAAAATTTAAGGGTTATCGTAAAATGCACTTGAACGCACCAAACGAGCTTTTCCTCAACACTAGGCTTAAATTTGAGAACGAAAACTCTAATGTTTCCGGCTCTATGGAGTGAAGGGAGATGAAGACGCGAAAACCCGTGATTGTTGTACATGGCGGTGCTGGAAACTGGCATCCGGAACGTGTTAACCCTGGAATTGAGGGAGTAAAAAAGGCTGCTAAAACCGGTTTTGATGTCATGTTGAACGGTGGAAGCGCCCTTGACGCTGTCGTGGAAGCTGTCGCCGTGTTGGAGGATGAAGGTGTTTTCAATGCTGGTTATGGCTCAGCCCTAACCATCGAGAAAACTGTTGAGATGGAAGCCTCCGTCATGGATGGAAAAACTTTGAGAGCTGGTGCTGCTGGGCTTTTAAGAGACATCCGAAACCCTGTTCGACTTGCAAGAATAGTCATGGAGCACACAGACCACGTTTTCGTTGTGGGGGAAGGGGCAGAAAAACTTGCGAGACTTTTTAACCTTGAGAGAAGGAACCCTATCACAGAACTCCGGCTGAAATATTATGAACAGCAGAGGCAAGCCCTGCTTGAAGGAAAGTTTGAACTGCCAAAACTTGCAGAACTGGTTAAAAATCATCCGGAGCTTTTCGACCTGGAAACCGTCGGCGCAGTTGCCCTTGACAAAGAAGGACACGTAGCAGCTGCAACCTCAACGGGAGGTTTTCCGCTTAAGTTGCCGGGCAGAATAGGCGACTCGCCTCTAATAGGGTGCGGTACATACGCGGACAATCGCAGCGGGGCGTGTTCAGCCACAGGCGTCGGCGAAATTGCCATAAGGCTTTGCCTAGCCAAAACCGTTTGCAACTACATGGAAAGCGGAAAGACAGCCCAAGAGGCTGTAGAAGCCGCCATAAACCTTGTTAATGAACGGATGGCTGGAATCTACAATTCAATGGGCTTGATAGCCGTAAGCATAAGGGGCGAAATAGGCGCTGCCCATAACTCCAAACACTTGTGCTGGGCGTATTTGACGCCGGAAATGCGAGAACCAGAAGCAGCTCTAACGGCAAAAATTTTGAGGTAAAAACTTAAAAACCCGGCCCGCTCTCGAAGGTGTTTTCTCGACTTTTGTCGAATAAAAACGTTTATGATTTTCTTGTAAAGCTCTCCATATGCCAACCCCTATCTCTGGAGGTGAAGAAGGATGATATTTGAAGAGGAAGAAGAATGGGAAGAGGAAGACTGGGAAGAAGAAGAGTGGGAAGAAGAGGAATGGTAAAAACAAGCCCTAAAAAAGCTCTTCCCAATTTCTTTGTTCTCCGAAAAGTTTTAGCAGGACACTTTTTCTGATTTAAAAACTCGAACAAATCGTGGCTAAAAGCTGTTAGTTGTTGGTAAAACTATGACGCGGGTTGCGGTGCTGGACGCTGATAAATGCAAGCCCAAACGTTGCGGTAAGCAGTGTCATCGCTTCTGTCCAATGGTTAGGAGTCGCGTGGAAGCCATCCGCTTCGAGGACACAAAGCCGTTAGTTGTGGAGGCTTTATGCTCGGGCTGTGGAATCTGTGTTAAAAAATGTCCCTTCAACGCCATATCCATTGTAAACTTGCCGGACGAACTGGAAAAAGACTGCACCCACCGCTTTGGACCAAACACCTTCAAACTTTACAGACTGCCGACACCATCACCTGGCACAGTACTTGGTTTGCTTGGCAAAAACGGTATTGGAAAAACAACAACTTTGAAAATTCTTTCAGGCGAGATCAGACTAAACCTTGGAAACTATGAGAACCCGCCAAGCTGGAGCGAGATAATCCGCTTTTTTAGAGGCTCAACACTGCAAGACTACTTCCAGAAGATGAGCGAGGGCAAACTCAAGGTTGTGCATAAACCCCAATATGTGGATAAAATTCCTAGGGTTGTTTCTGGCAAGGTTGGCGAAATCCTTGAAAAGGTGAATGAACGGGGCGAAACGCTAAACGCCGTTGCTGAACAACTGGAGCTTAAGAAAATCTGGAACCGTCCTTTGGACGCCCTCAGCGGAGGCGAACTTCAAAGAGTTGCCATAGCTGCGGCTATTTGCCGCGAAGCCGACGTATACCTCTTCGATGAACCCTCAAGCTATTTGGACGTTAAACAGAGGCTTGAAGCCGCCAAAACTATAAGAACACTGAAAAAAGAAGAGAAAACCATCATTGTAGCGGAACACGACCTAGCCATAATAGACTACCTCTCAGACCAAATATGCATATTCTACGGCGAGGCTGGCGTTTACGGCATTGTCTCTCACGTGCACGGCGTGAGGACAGGCATAAACATTTACTTGCAGGGCTATATTCCCGACGAAAATGTACGCTTCAGAAAGGAAGCCATAATCTTCCATGAAAAACCGCCAACAGTCAGTTTCGGCGGCGAAGCACTTCTGAAATGGGATAGAATAGAGAAAACATATGAGGGCTTTAAGCTTGTGGCTTATCCCGGCGAAATCAGAAAAGGCGAAATCGTTGGAATCCTTGGACCAAACGGTATTGGAAAAACAACATTCGTTAAAATTTTGGCGGGATTAGAGAAAACGGACGATGGGCGAGAGTTCAAGCAGCTAGAAGTAAGCTACAAGCCCCAATACATTTCGGCGGAATACCAAGGCACGGTGCAGGAACTTTTAATGAACATAGCGAGAGACGAGTTTACATCAAGCTGGTATAAGGTTGAAATCCTTCATCCGCTGGGGTTGGAAAAGTTTCTCGACAGAAACGTGGCTGAACTAAGCGGAGGCGAACTGCAGAAAGTTGCCATAGCCGCATGCTTATCAAAAAAGGCGGACCTCTACCTTTTGGACGAGCCAAGCGCCTACTTGGACGTGGAGGAGAGGCTTAACATGGCGCGCACCATAAGGCGAGTGGTGGAAGCCCGCAACGCCACCGCCTTTGTGGTTGAGCACGACGTGGTCGCCCAAGACTTTATTGCAGACCGCCTCATGGTTTTCATGGGCGAACCCGGCGTGAAAGGCTTTGCCAACCCGCCCACAAGCCTCAGAGATGGCATGAACATGTTCCTGAAAGAGATGAAAGTGACCTTCAGAAGAGACCCAACAACCAAGAGACCCCGCGTGAACAAGGAAGGCTCAAAACTGGACAAGTATCAAAAGGAGATCGGTGAATACTACTATGTACGCGCCACAACCATAACCGAGGAAGAGTGATGGACAGGAAGCTTGGAAAACGGGAGGAGAGACTTTTAACGGAGGCGGCTGAAGCCTTAAAGAATGCCTATGTGTTGTGGGGCTTCAGCGTCGGCGCCGCAGTTCTCGCCGAGGATGGAAAAATTTATGGAGGATGTAACGTGGAAAGCTGGATTTCCGGGCTTGGCACATGTGCTGAAAGATGCGCCATAAACCATGCAGTCTTGCATGGAAACAGGAGAATCAAGGAAATAGCTGTAGTTGTAGACGCAGAAAATAAAAGCGAGATAAAGCCTTGCGGAGCATGTCTTCAGTATATTTCAGATTTTGCAGAAAGCCCCGAAATTAAAATTGTCACGGCAAAAGTTGAAGACGGCAAAATTCTCTTTGAAACAGTCAAAGTAAATAGGCTGAAGGAGCTTTTGCCAAATTCATTCAAAAAATGAACAGGGCCTAGCCAAACTGCATAGTTAAATTAATGTGCGCGCCGCGCATACGTTAGAGTGAACTTCACAGAGGAAGTTGGTGGAGGCTTAGGTGGCACAGGCGACTTTCGAAGAAATAAGCGCTTCAGACTTTTTCTACAGAAACCGTGACATAGCTGGGTTCACAAACCCGACTAGGGCGATTTTCGCCGCCATAAGAGAGCTTGTGGAGAATTCGCTGGACGCTGCTGAAAGCGTCAAGGTGCCGCCGGACATTTATGTGCGGCTTTCCTTTGAGGGGGAAGCCAGCGAGGAAACCCAAATCTATAAGCTTAGAGTTGAAGACAACGGCTGCGGTGTTCCACCTCGGTACATTCCGTCAGCCTTTGGACAGGTGCTTTACAGCTCTAAATATAAGCTGAAACAACAGAGAGGCACCTTCGGCTTAGGCGGAAAGATGGCTATTTTGTATGGGCAGATAACGACCCACCAGCCTGCCACCATAATTTCGAGCACAAGCCCCTCTTCCAAGATTTACACGTACAAGCTTATGATTGACATTCAACGAAACCGCCCAATAATCCTTGACCGTAAGGTGCTCCTAAACAAGGAGGGTTGGCGTGGCACCGTTGTCGAATTCAGCCTTGAAGGCGACTATTTGAGGGCTATGCCGAAAATTTTGGAATATTTTAAGCAAACAGCCATGGTGAACCCCTATGCCAACATAACATTTGTAGATCCGAAGGGTCGGCTTTACAAGTTTGTAAGGGCAACCACAGTCATGCCCGACCCGCCAAAAGAGACGCTTCCCCACCCCTACGGTGTTGATGTGGAGCTTCTTCAACGTCTTATACAGGTTACGCCGTACAATAGCATGCTTGAATTTTTGAAGAATCACTTTCACCGTGTCGGCGAAATAACCGCCAGAAAATTCCTCGAGTTCAGCGGAATAAGCCCGTCCAAAAACCCGAAGAAGCTTTCCCATGAGGAAGTCGTTAGACTAACACAGATGCTGAAAAAGTTTAAGGAGTTTTTGCCGCCGGATGCGAGTTGCTTATCGCCACTTGGAGAAGAACTGCTTAAAACAGGCGTTTTGAAGGAGTTGAAGCCCGAGTTTGTGGCGGTTCACCAGCGAAAACCAGCCACTTATGCGGGGCACCCCTTCATTGTTGAGGTGGCAATAGCTTATGGCGGTGAAATCCCTCAGCGTGGCGGGTTTGTGATTTACCGATTCGCAAACCGAATACCGCTACTTTATGACGAGGCAAGCGATGTGTCGGTGAAAGTTATAAACGCCATGAACTGGCGCCGCTACAAGGTTACACCCGACATGCCAATAGCCATAGTTGTGCACATTTGCAGCACAAAAGTACCATACAAAACTGTTGGAAAAGAGTTCATCGCAGACAGACCAGAGGTCAGGCGGGAAATAGCCAACGGACTAAGGGAGGTGGCAAGACAACTTCAACGGTTCCTGTCGCGGAGGGAACATGTTGACAGGGAACGCAAACGCCTCGGGGTGTTCAGCAAGTACTTGCCAAGAATAGCCGAGTTTTCAACACGTCTGGCTGGAAAAGAGAAGCCTCCAGATATTGAGAAGCTTTTGAGGAGTGTGAAAAAGTTTGGAGCCGAAGGAATTTAAAAGCGTAACCGAGAAACGAAAAGAGGTTTTAGCCACCCTTGAAAATTTTGGGCTTCGCATATATGAACAGATGGAAAAAGGAATTTTCCCATTTATTGAGATGCCAAGCCGCTCCACTGAAAACATTTATTACGACCCAAAGTTCCGCCAGTTTATTTTGGGCGACAAAAAGGTTAGGCGGAGCACCCGCAACATTCGCCACTTAAAGCCTTTCGCCCAACTTGTTTGGGCAGCCCTCTTCTCCTATGAGCTTACATCCCAACGCAAAACATCAACGCTTAGAGACGTCTATTATTCGGCTCAAGCCTACGAAATGACCTTCAAAGACCAACAAGAATCAAACAACATCATAACAGACCTGGAAACCATTCTCGGCTTTTCAAGGGAAGACTTCAACATCTTTCCAGAAGAACGCTCAGCTGTCTTCGGCGACTTAACAATACGCTACACGGTGCCCGGATATGAAGGAAAAACATTGAATCTAACGTCGCACCCCGACGGCGTCATGATTGGACCAGCCCTTACCTCAGCCGAATTTGTGGAGACAACAGCCGACAAAGTTATAGCCATCGAAAAAGGCGGCTTGTTCACGCGGTTCATTGAGGAAAACGTGCACAAAAAGTTTAACGCTATACTGGTCTTGACAGCGGGGCAAGCGCCAAGGGCGACCCGTCACTTTATTAGGCGGTTAAACCGAGAGCTAGGCTTACCGGTCTACATCTTCACCGACGGCGACCCTTGGGGAATGCATATAGCAATGGTCATAATCTCTGGTTCGGCAAACGCTGCCCACCTCAGAGACTTAACGACGCCGGACGCCAAATGGAGCGGTGTATGGGCAACGGACATTGTCAAGTACAAGCTGCCCACGGATCCGCTTGACGAAATTGACATGAAAAGGCTGTATGAACTGCAGAAAGACCCCAGATACAAGGAGGACCCGCTTTGGCAGAGGGAGATAAAAACTTTCATGAAGATTAAACGTAAAGCCGAACAAGAGGCTTTCAGCCGTTACGGGCTAACATACATTGTAGACGAGTATTTGCCAGCAAAACTTGAGGAAACAAGATAGACGGAAACACTTTAAAATATCCGCCGTCATGTTATATAGCACACGTCAAGCGTCAAGGCGAAACATCATGAGCGAGGAAGGAGGATTTGGGATAACAGTCGCGGAAAAATTCTTTGGATTAATCCTCATAATAGTTGGAGCTTTAGCCCTATACTTCACGTTGACAAGCGTCCAAGCATTAAGCATTTACACTGGACTCTTCGGGTTCCTTAGCGTTGTAATGCTCATCGCCGGATTGTTCCTTGTTATTGCAAAAGCCGAGTAACATCCCCTTCCATATAATACAGCATTTATTTAAGCGTAAACTTATTAGGTTTGGAGTCTTTGCTGTTCGCAGCCCACACGGAGGAGACCGAAAAATGTCTATTAGACAACCGATTGTGTGTGTTCTCGGACATGTGGACACTGGGAAGACTTTGCTTTTGGACAAGATTCGCAAGACCAGCGTTCAAGCGCGTGAGGCTGGTGGCATGACGCAACATATTGGTGCAAGCTTCTTCCCCGTCGAGACATTGAAGCAGATGATTGGTCCGCTCCTGTCAGCTTTTAAGGGCGAAATTGAAATTCCAGGTCTGCTTGTCATCGATACGCCGGGGCATGAGGCTTTCACCAACTTGCGGAGGCGGGGCGGCAGCGTAGCTGACATCGCCGTTCTCGTGATTGATGTGTTGCGCGGTTTTGAGGCTCAAACTTACGAGTGTATTGAGATTTTAAAGGCTCGTAAGACGCCGTTTTTGGTGGCTGCCAACAAAATTGATAGGATTCCTGGCTGGAAGTCTTATCCGGACACACCTTTCTTGAAGAGCTATCAACTGCAGGACAAGTATGTGCAGGAGGATTTGGACAACCGGCTATACGAGATTATTGGCACTTTTTCTCGTTTGGGGTTTAGGGCTGACCGTTTTGACCGCATAAAAGATTTCACGCGAACAGTGGCTATTGTGCCAACCAGCGCGAAAACAGGCGAAGGCATAGTTGAACTTCTCGCCGTTCTAGTGGGCTTAACACAACAGTACTTGAAGAAAAGGCTGCAGACAACGGAGGGCCCAGCAAAAGGCACTGTTTTAGAGGTTAAGGAAGAGCCTGGGCTTGGTTTAACACTTAACACGATTATTTATGATGGAACTTTAAGGAAGGATGATTTAATTGTGGTTGGTGGAAAAGAAAAGCCCATAACAACACGGGTTAGAGCCATCCTCATTCCAAAACCGTTGGATGAGATTCGAGACCCCCGGGACAAGTTTTCCTCCGTGGATTCTGTCTCGGCGGCGGCTGGAGTGAAAATTGTGGCGCCGGAGTTGGAAGGTGCCTTGGCTGGTGCACCCATATATGTTGTTCCAGAAGGCGAAAACATTGATAAGTATATGAGGCTTGTCTCCGAGGAGATTGAGAAAATTAGAATTGCAACGGATGTCGACGGCGTTGTCTTGAAGGCGGATACTCTTGGCTCTTTAGAGGCTATAGCCGAAAACCTGAAACGTCAAGGCGTGCCCATTCGTTTGGCGGACATTGGCGATGTTTCCAAGAGAGACGTTACAGAAGCCGCTATAGTAAAAGAGCATGAGCCTCTCTATGGAGCGATTTTAGCCTTTAACGTTAAGGTTTTGCCAGATGCCGAGGAAGAGGCTAAAAACACTGGTGTCCAAATTTTCAGAGAGAAAATAATCTACCATTTGATAGACAACTATGTTTCTTGGCTTAAAGCTCAACGAGAAGCCAAGCTCACCGCCGAATTTGAAAAATTGGTTAAACCCGGGAAAATCCGCATCTTGGAGGGCTACGTGTTTAGAAGAGCCAAGCCAGCAATAGTTGGCGTAGAAGTTTTAGCCGGCAGAATCAAGCCAAAATACAGTTTAATGCGAGCTGAGGACGGAGAAGACGTTGGCGAAATCCAGCAAATCCAAGAGAAAGGCAAAGCACTGCCAGAAGCCAAGCAAGGCATGCAAGTAGCTATAAGCCTCGACAAACCCATGGTGGGCAGACACATATTCGAAAACGACGTCCTATACGTTAAGGTGCCAGAACAACACGCCAAAGCACTGCTGAAGGATTTTATAGACAGGCTCACGCCGGACGAACAAGAAGCCCTAAACGAGTACGTCAACCTAATGCGAAAGAAAATTCCTTTCTGGACAGCCTAACCCTTTTTGCATTTACACATTGTGTGGAGGTTTTATAGTAAGTGAACTTAGCGTACAGGTATTATTGTGTTGTAGTTTTAAGCCCTTTTCTTGCCAATCCAGCAGAACATGGCGGCTAGAACCCAGCATATTATTGTGCTGATTGGCGCAAAAGTGCAATGTGCGTAGTAGCCCAGCAAGGACGGTTTGCTTGCACTGGCTGGCATCAGCGTCACTATCCCCAAAATAATGAATATTACTGTGAGGACTATCCAGTACCACTTCATCAACTAACACCTTTTCAAACATTTGAGCGTTTTAGATAAAAGCTTTGTCATGAAAGGAGGTGTACGTTGCCTAGGCGTACCCGTTTTAGATGTTTCCCCGCTGCTTTTTGGCAGTCTAGTGCTTGTTTTCTGCTCGTTGTTGGTAAATCATTCATGACGTAGCATGGGTAAAACGCCAATAGCGTGTAGGGGATTTCTGGGCTTATTTGGCTTATGAACTTTGCAATGTTTTCCACTTCCTCAGCATCCACATAGCCGGGCACAAGCAGAGTGCTCGCCGTCAAGACTGGCAGTTCTGGGCGTTTCGCGTAGTATTTTTCGCCTATCCGCCGAAAGTTTTCTAGGGTTGGTTTGTTGGAGACCCCGCACAAGGCGGTAGCTAATGGTTCGCTCCAAGCTTTCAAATCGAATTTTATGTTTCCTCCGCTTTTTAGGGCTAGCTCTGCGGCTTTTTCCGCCAGTTGTGGGTTCATGTAGCCGTTGGTTTCCCAGCAAACCCGAAGTATACGCTTTTCCTCCTCAGCTTTTTCTAGGGCTATGCGACTTGTTTCCAGTGAATGAGGCATCTGCGGTGAGGGGTCGCCTCCAAAATAGCATATACATGAAACTTTTTGGTCGAAGGCTTTTTGGGCTAACACTTCAGCACTCATAACTGGCTTATGTTTAACTGAAAGGTTGCGGTAATGCCAGTTCTGGCAAAAAAGGCAGTCGTAGCTGCATGCACCGTAAAAAACTGCTAGATTATAGTAGCCGTATTCTGGTTCGGGTTTGTAGGCGTATTTTGGATAGCCTTTTCCAGTGCAGCCTGGGCAAAACCACCAGCTAACACAGTTGGTTGGCAGCCCATCATAATACCATTCTAAAACGCCTTGCTCCACAGTGCCGCCGAAACGCACAAGCCGCCCGCCCAAATTCCACACAAGCCCACAATAACCGCTACCGCCAACTCCAATAACACAGTTGTTAGCGCAAACACCGCAAGGTAAACCTCCCTCGCCTCTGGGCGGCTCTGGAGGCAAACCATAAACACCCCGACTTTTAGCATGAACGATTCTCGTAACTTCCAGGGCTTGCTCGGGCTTCTGTCTAATACAGTTTAGGCAAACGCCAAGCTTACCAGAAACTAAAGGCGAAACTTCACCACAGACTTGGCATCTCCCCATAACAAACTCAAACAAGATATGGCGAAACAAGCCTAAAAATCTATAGAGGCTAGAGGGCTATTGGCTTCTTCACAAGCCAAAAACTATAGGGAGAGGGGCTAGTGAAAATGGATTTCCAACGGAAGCCATTTTCAGCCACCCCCCACTGGCGGTATGATTGCCAATATGTCGCCGTCAGCTAGTTCGGTTTCAAGCCCTTTAAGGGTTGAGGCACTCCGCCCATTAATTAGGAACTGAAGGAAACCCTTAACATCGCCAGTCTTGCTATCATAAACATAGTCTGCAAAGCCTTTCCCATACTTTTCGGTGAGCTTCTCCAAAACTTTAGCTAAGGTTACATATTCGCCGTCTGGAAACTCAACGGTTTCCTCCCTTTTGCCAGTGATTTCTCGCAACATGGTAAAGAAGCGCACTGAAACTTGCAAGCCAGCTTCACCAAAAATAACGAGAGTACAGCAAGATTTAAACCGTTCTGAATGGAAAGCCTTCTGCAAATTGGAAAGGGCTACATGTGGATGCAGGAACCATCCTTGCAATAGCCGTCAGCCTTGCAATGGACGCCTTCAGCGTCTCCATAGCCTACGGAATATGCACAAAAGGAGAAAACAAAAGCGAAGCCTTGAAAATGGCTTCATCCTTCGGAGCCTTCCAAACGTTCATGCCAGTGTTAGGATGGGTAGCTGGCAAAAAAATGCTGGATTTTATAGCAGAACTCGACCACTGGATCGCGTTTGGCCTCCTACTTTTGATAGGATGCAAGATGATCTATGAAACAATCAAAGAAGAACCTCCTGAAAAGGCAAAGCCATTAACCGCTTGCTTGCTTCTGTTTCTTTCAATAGCCACAAGCATAGACGCCTTAGCTGTTGGCTTAAGCTTCGCCTTCCTAAAAGTGCAAATAGCCATCCCAATAATGGTGATTGGCATAGTAACCTTTACTCTCTCGCTGATAGGCGGTCTTCTCGGAGATAGACTACAACAGCTGCGCATAAACAAGGTTGGAGTTTTGGGCGGGCTGATCCTAATAGCCATAGGAACCAAAATTCTCTTTGAACACTTGACATTAGGTTGACATTAGAAACGGGTAAAAGTTTATATGTTACCGCATTTTTGCTTAACCACGCATAAGCCTTTTAACATTCATGGAGGAAGGATGATATGGCTTACTTGACAACAACAGCCTCTGGACAACCCGTCCTAATATTGAAAGAAGGAACAGCCAGGAGCCGTGGAAGAGAAGCCCAAAGAAACAACATCATGGCAGCCCGCATCATAGGCGAAGTCCTAAAAACAACACTTGGACCCCGTGGAATGGACAAGATGCTCATTGACAGTTTGGGCGACATAACAATAACCAACGACGGAGCCGCCATCCTTGACGAGATAGAGGTGGAGCACCCGGCTGCCAAAATGATGGTGGAAGTGGCTAAAACCCAAGACGACATGGTCGGCGACGGAACAACAACAGCCGTTGTCTTGGCAAGCGAACTTCTAAGAAAAGCCGAAGAGCTCCTAGACCAGAACATACATCCAACAATAATTGTCAGCGGCTACCGAAAAGCCGCCCAAAAAGCCATCGAAGTAATAAATCGCATAGCCAAACCAGTTGACATCAACGATCGGGAAACTCTCCGCAAAGTGGCGCTCACGTCTATGGCAAGCAAAGCCGTAGGCCCTGCCAAAGAACATTTAGCGGAAATAGCCATAGACGCTGTAAAACAGATAGTTGAACAAAGAGGAGACAGAAGAATCGCCGACATAGACAACATCCAAGTTATAAAGAAAACGGGCAAAGGCCTCTTTGAATCTCAACTTGTGAAAGGCGTAATCATCGACAAGGAAGTTGTTCACCCAGGCATGCCGAAGAAAATTGAAAACGCAAAGATTGCCTTGCTGGATTGCCCACTAGAAATTGAGAAGACAGAGTTCAGCGCAGAAATACGCATCCGTGACCCGTCCCAGATGAAGGCTTTCCTAGACCAAGAAACGAAAATGTTGAAAGAGATGGTTGACAAAATCAAGACTGCAGGCGCCAACGTAGTGTTCTGCCAGAAAGGCATAGATGACATGGCGCAACACTTCTTGGCGAAGGAAGACATACTAGCTGCCAGAAGAGTGAAACAGTCAGACATGGAGAAACTTGCCAGAGCCACAGGTGGAAGAATAGTCACAGACCTAGACGACTTAACACCTCAAGACTTGGGCACTGCTGGTCTTGTCGAAGAACGTAAAATCGGCGAAGACAAAATGATATTTGTTGAAGACTGCAAGAACCCCCGCTCAGTCGCCATACTCATAAGAGCTGGCCTCGAAAGAATGGTGGACGAAGCAGAACGAGCCATGACCGACGCCCTTTCAGTGGTTTCAGACGTCATAGAAAACAGCAAAATTATCGCAGGCGGAGGCGCCGTCGAAACCGAAATCGCCAAAGAACTCCGAGATTACGCCGCCAAAGTTGGCGGAAGAGAACAATTGGCCATCGAAGCCTTCGCAGATGCCATCGAAATAGTGCCAAGAACCCTAGCCGAAAACGCTGGACTAGAACCAATAGACATAATAGTCGAACTAAGGGCGGCCCATGAAAAAACAGACGGCCACTTTATGGGCGTAAACGTCTTCACAGGAAAAATTGAAAACATGTACAACAACGGCGTCGTCGAACCAGCCATCGTCAAAGAACAAGCCATAAAATCAGCAACAGAAGCCGCATCAATGATCCTACGCATAGACGACGTAATAGCAGCCTCAAAACCAAAAGAGGAAAAAGAGAAAGAAAAGAAGCCAAGCGAAACAGAAAGCGAAGAATTCTAAACCCCAATTTTTTCTAAGCCTACGCATTCTAAATGCTGTTTTAGAAAATAAACTCCTCTAGGTCTGAAAACGCTGTCCTTAAAAACGGGCGGGGTGGGATTTGAACCCACGATCACAGGCTTAGGAGGCCTGCGCCCTATCCTTGCTAGGCTACCCGCCCAATAAATAGCGACCATTTAAATCTTAAATGTGTTTTGACACGGAAAACTTAAACATTGGAAAAACTTTTGGAGTATTGCTGGTGCGGGGGTACCCGAGCCAGGTCTAAATAGGCTGTTTGGGGCCGAGACCAGCCTAGGATAAGGGGGAGGACTTAAGATCCTCTGGCGTAGGCCTTCGTGGGTTCAAATCCCACCCCCCGCACTCTATCAAAGCATCTAAACTGTTTTATTGCTCCTTCAACGATAGGCCTTAAGAATTGTTAGCAAGGTTTTGTTATTGCGGTCTTGTTATTTGCACTTGGCGCCTCAAGTTAATCAAAGTAACCATTTAAACACAAGTTAAAAATTTAAGTGGGCCGGGCCGTATGCAATTAAATAATTAAGTGAATCCTTTTAGAGTTTTCTTATTTTTCCTGGTTCTGGCTGGTATATTTGGCCTTGTTGTGTTAGTCGCCATATGGCTGTTTCTACAGCCGCCTTTTCCAGGCCTTCTTCTTCGTAGGCTTGTTTGACTATTTCTTCTATTGGGATTGTTTGGTTTGGAAGGTTTTCCATAAGCCACTTCATGGCTTGGCTTATGCCTTTCGTCTGTATTGTTTGTGGTTTCCAAAGCTCTTTTCTTGGAAGGGTAGCTACTTCTGACTGAAGTGTTTGGGTGTTTATTGGGGCTTGCTTTGTTTGGGGCTGGTAGTCCATTAGAGTTACGGTTGGCGTAGCTTTCTCCTTTAGTAGCTCTGGCAGTTTCCTGTTTAGTTGGCTTATTATTCGTTTCATTTTTCTTGCTCTTGAAATGCTTGACCAGTAGAAGGCTTCGTCTACTGTGTCCTCTGCGATAAGTATTGTTACTTTTCCTGCTACTCGTCTTCCTGTTCTGCCCCTGCGCTGTATGTAGCGTATCTCGCTTGGAACAGGCTCATAAAAAACTACGTGGTCCACTTCTGGAATGTCTAAGCCTTCTTCAGCTATGCTTGTAGCCACCAAAACGTTTGTTTCTCCGCTTCTAAGCTTTTCAAGCGCTTCACGCTGCTGTTCTTGGCTCATTCCTGGGTCGCCTTCTCTCTCGCCTTGACCAACGAAACGTTCAACCTTAAGCTTTGAATTGCTGTTTAGGGCCTTGATTAGAGCGTTGACCGTATCGCGGTACTGCGTGAAAACTATTAGCCTTGAGTCTGGTTTGGCTTGGAGTTGAGCCTCCAAGACTTTTAAAAGCTCGTTTACCTTCGGGTTTTGTGTTGCCATGCAGCTTCTAAGCGCTTTTCTAGCCTCTATAAAAAGCGGATCGTTTAAGATTGATTTGTGGCCTCTGCTTCCCTCCATGGCCATGCGTTTTAGGCTTTTCTCTATGAAGGCTTCAAGGGTTTCTGGGCCTTGGGCTTCTATTAGCTCTATCATGTGGGCTATGCTTAGGGCTGCTGTGGCCTCCACTTTAAGCTGGTATAGGTATCCGCCCTCCGAAACTTATTGATGCCCTCAATGAAATATGCTCCTAGTTGGAGGTATGGTTATGCGGACCGCTGAAGTGTACAGAAAGACACTTGAAACAGAGGTTCGCGTAAAAGTAAACTTGGACTCTGTCGGAAAGGCTGACGTGCATACCAGGATAGCCTTTCTCGACCACTTGATGTCCACATTGGCATTCCACAACCTGATAGACATCGAACTCTATGTTAAAGGAGACCTTAAACATCACATAATCGAGGACATAGCAATATGTTTAGGCCAAGCTATCAGGAAAGCTCTCGGGGATGGCGAGGGAATCACACGATTTGGGTTTGCGGCTGTTCCCATGGACTGTTCTTTGGCTTTCTCAGCCGTTGACCTGGCGAAGCGGCCCTATGCTAAAGTCGATTTAAAACTCAAGGGCAAAAGGATCGAGGACATGCCATGCGAGGACATTAACCATTTCCTAGAAACTTTAGCCACGTCCATGCAAGCCAACATCCACGTTTGGACCCATTATGGAGCCAACGACCACCACAAGGCTGAGGCAGCCTTTAAGGCCCTTGCCCTTTCGCTGAAACAAGCCGTCACCATTGATCCTAGAAGGAAAAGCACTCCAAGCGTTAAAGGAGTGATTTAGTGCCCAAAGCGGTTATCTTAGACTATGGGGTGGGGAACCTCTACAGCCTTAAATGTGCATTAAGCAGAGTTGGATTCACCCCGTTGATTGGATTTTCCAAAGCTTTTCTAAAACAAGCTGACGCTGTGATTCTTCCCGGAGTCGGAAACTTTTCAGCGGCTTCTAAAAGGCTAGCCACAGTAAAGGAACATCTGGCGGACTTAGCTGATGGGGGGCTCCTTTTTTGGGCATATGTTTGGGAATGCAACTTTTGTTCCAGAAAAGTGAAGAGGGGCTTGGTGAAGGTTTGGCGCTTCTAAAAGGCGGAAGTGTTCGGCTGCCATGTTCTGTTAAGGTTCCACACATGGGCTGGAACACCGTTAAAGTAGTGAAACCAATATTGCTACTTGAAAACCTAGAAAATCCATTTTACTGTTATTTTGCACACTCATACTATCCGGTTCCAGATGAAGGGAACGTCACTTGTGCTGAAACTACGTATGGCGTAAAGTTTGCTTCCGTTGTTGCGAAACAGAACATTTTGGGAACACAATTCCATCCAGAAAAGTCTGGAGACGTCGGCTTAAGGTTTCTCGTGAACTTCTTCAAATTCGTCAAAGGGTGAGGTGATGAAAGTTTTTCCAGCCGTTGACATCATGAGCGGTAAGGTTGTAAGATTGTTCAAGGGTCTTCCAGAAACAGCCAAGGTATACATAGGCTTAGAGGACCCCGTGGCTGTGGCCAAAAAATGGGAGAGCGAGGGAGCTGATGGTCTTCATGTTGTGGATTTGGACGCTGCCCTCGGTAGGGGGGACAACTCCGCCACAATTTTTGAGATTGCTCAAGCCGTGAAGATACCAGTGCATGTGGGGGGAGGAATAAGAAGCGAGGAAACGGCTGAAAAATTTCTCAACATCGGAATAGACAAAATCATAATCGGGACGTTGGCCTTCAAAAAGCCTATAGTATTGATGAAGCTTGTGGAAAGGTTCGGCGATCACGTCATTATAGCTTTGGATTATGAAGAAAATGGCAAGGTTATGATTGAGGGATGGAGAAAGACGACTGAACTCGATGTAGAAAGCGCTATAGAGAAGTTTCTGAAACTTAATGTTAAAACCTTCTTGCTGACCTCGGTGAATAAGGATGGAATCCTTAAAGGGATAAACGTTAATATCGTAAAGAAGGCCTGCACGTATAAGGAGGCTAAGGTAATAGCGGCGGGCGGAATACATAGTTTAAGGGATTTGGCGCTTTTGAAAAGCATAGGCGTTTACGGTGTAGTAATTGGGAAAGCATTGTATGAGAGAGTCTTCTCGTTAAAGGAGGCTTTAAAAATCGCTAGGGAGGCTGTGAAGTAATGTCTCTGACGAAACGAATCATACCATGCTTAGACGTTGACCATGGAAGGGTCGTCAAAGGCGTACGCTTCCTAAACTTAAAAGACGCCGGAGACCCTGCAGAATTAGCCAAAAGATACTCTGAAGAGGGCGCCGACGAACTTGTCTTCCTCGACATAACGGCCTCGCCTGAAAAACGGAAAATATTAAGGGGCGTTGTCGAAAGGGTTGCCGCGGAAATAAACATTCCATTCACTGTTGGCGGTGGAATCCGTAGTCTTTTAGATGCGAGAGCAGTCCTCTCCAGCGGCGCTGATAAAGTGTCAATAAACACGGCGGCAGTTGAGCAATCCAGCCTAATTACAAAGCTTTCAGAAACCTTTGGGCGGCAATGCGTCGTTGTCGCCATCGACGCTAAGAGGCGATATGAGGGAAAGGGAGGGAAGTTCACTGTTGAAACGGAAGAGGGGGAGTGCTGGTTTGAAGTATACACCTACGGCGGGCGTAAACCCACGGGGATGGACGCAATCCAATGGGCAGCGAAAGTCGAGCAACTAGGCGCCGGAGAAATCCTCCTAACTTCCATGGATAGGGATGGTGCCGAAAAAGGGTTTGACTTGAATTAACTAGAAGCGTTTCCGAAAATGTGAACATCCGGTCATTGCGAGCGGAGGAGCAGGCAAGCCTGAGCATTTCCTAGAAGCATTTTCCATAGGAAAAGCCGACGCTGCTCTGGCCGCCTCAATATTCCATTACAACAAGTACACAATACGGTTTGTTAAAAGATTCTTAGAAGACAGAGGGGTTGAGGTCCGATTTTGAACGCCAAAAAAATTGAAATTCGGCAGTTGGATTTCCAAAAAGGCGATGGCTTAATCCCAGTAATAGTGCAGGACATAAACACCAAGGAAGTTCTAATGCTTGCTTACACGAACCTTGAAGCTCTAAAAAAGACTATAGAAACTGGTTATGCCCACTACTGGAGCAGATCCAAGAAGAAGCTTTGGATGAAAGGTGAAACCTCCGGGAACGTTCAGAAAGTGAAAAAATTCTGGTGGATTGCGATTATGACACCCTGCTTTTCTTAGTGGAACAGAAGGGAAACGCCTGCCACACCGGGCAAAGGACATGCTTCCATAACCAGCTAGAACAAGAAATTCTAACAGGATATTGAAAGGCTCATGTCAACCTGTATCTTTAATTAGTTCGTTTCTAATCCTTTGACATTTCTCCGTTGCTTCTTTTACAGCTCTCATTAAGGCCTGCCTAATCTGGCTTCCTTCCAGTTCATAGACGGCTTCAATTGTTGTTCCGCCTGGAGTTGTCACCATATCCTTTATCTTGGCAGGGTGCTCTTGGGTTTCTAAGATTAGCTTTCCTGTTCCCAGAACGGTTTGGGCGGCACTGTAGAGGGCAAGGTTTCTCGGCAACCCCACCCGTAGTCCAGAGTACATCAAAGCCTCAATGATTATGGATATGTATGCCGGTCCGCTTCCGCTTAAGGCCGTGATGGCATCCATATATTTCTCTTCAACTTCTTGGCAAACTCCCAAGAGGCCCAACAGCTTTTCAACCTTTTTCTTGTCGTCTTCTGTGACGTCCTCGTCGCAGCAGTAAGCCGTGAAGGATTCCTGAACCAGAGCGGCAATGTTCGGCATTGTTCTGATAAACTTCGCGTGGGGAGCAACACTCTTGTAGAACTTTAAAGGAATTGTGGCCGCTGTTGATATCACAAGTTTCCCTTTAATTTCGCCGCTTATCTCCTTAACAACCCTTTCAACATCTCCGGGTTTTACGCATAGAAAAATGATGTCAGCTTTCTCCGCTGCCTCTCTGTTATTTGTGGTTATTTTTGCTCCCAATACTTCGAGCTCCCTTAGCTTTCCCAAGTCATGTCTTGTGGCAATAACTTCACCTTCATACCTTTTCCTTAACAAACTTTTGACTATGGCTCCACCAATCATGCCGGCCCCTATAACGGCTATGCTTTCCAAACAATCACCAGCCCATTTTAAAGTTGCGAACACAAAATACTCGAGACAAGCTTATATATGAGTTTCCTAGGACAATAGTCCATATCAATCAGAATATACTTTAAATTGTGCATAAAGCGATTATTTGACTATTTTTAGTCATTTCTAGTTTAAAATAAATTGTCAATGACCAAAAAATATATAAAGGTCGTGGATGATTGCGTGAAGCGTGATATAGATGGAACCTATTGTCTGTCCGGAATGCGGTGCAAAAATCGAAGTGCCGAACGATGTCCTGAAAGGTGAAATAATCACTTGTCCAGATTGTGGACTTGAACTTGAAGTGAAGGAAATAAACTCCAGCTCTGTAATTGTGGAGGAACTGTGGATAGAGGGTGAGGACTGGGGCGAGTAGTCCTTTCCAATTAATTGCCAAAGGTCGCCAGCATGAGCATAGCTATCCTATACGAACAGGCGGGAACGGATGAAATTGGCATACAATTTACGGCTGAAACGCTTGGGATCGACATAACCTCTTTACCAGCCCGCAAAGTTTTTTACCTATTCACAAATCAAGGCTGCAAGGTCAGTAGCATAAGTAGAGATTTTTCAGAAACCCTCAAAAATGTTTCTGTCGTGCTGAATAGGGCTCAAAGCAGGAACCGCAGATTGGTTGTAGGAACAATACTCGAAGCGTTGGGTAAAAAAGTTTTAAATCCCTCAGAAGTTGAGTACATATGCTTCAGCAAGCTTAGGACGCTTCTGCATTTCTGGAAAGCAAAAGTGGATATACCCGCAACGGTTTACGTTCCATGCGACCCGAGAGAGAAAACCATTGATGGACGTGAAATTGCAAACGAAGATGAAATTGCAGACTTAATTTTGCAAGCCTTCGGAAATAAGCCAGTCGTGCTTAAGCCGGATGCGGGCTCCCATGGAAAGAACATTAAATTAGCTATGGGACGTCAAGGCCTCATAAGCTTGCTAAGTGAAATGGAGCCTTCCATCATAAACCCAATCGGAGTTTTGGCGCAGGGATTCATTTATAAGTGGTTCTTCGACTTGAGAATAATCGTTACAAAGGAAAAGGGTAAATCCGCATATTGCCACCCAAAGGCAATGGCCAGGACAGGGCTAAGGGACTTTAGAACGAACGCGTATCTAGGCAACACTGTTTTCGGCGTAGAACTACCCCAGAAAATAAGGGAAAAAGCCGTGCTGTGCGCTGAGTCCATCGGGAAAAATTGCGACGCTTGGGTGTTGGCCCTTGACGCCATGCTAAACTTTGGAAGGGAAATAGACTTAAATGAAGATCTCCAGAAAAGTTTTGAAAAGTTAAAGCCTTTATTTGCCGAAATACAGAAAGTTAAGGGCGAGAAAGTTTCAAGAGAAAATTTTGCTTGTTGGAATGAAAAGTTAGAGAAAGCCTTCAACGAATACGAGAGTTCAGAGGCGTACTGGAACATTCAAGAGATTATAGAGAATTCTGTTGGAAGCATGGAAAATAGTGTTGTGTTTCATGAAGCTAACTCTTGTCCCGACTTCTGGGAGTATACTAGACTAACTACTGGAATAAACTTGGCAGAGCATCTATTGGTGTGCGCAGAAAGCATTATTGACAGGGTTCAAGCTTTTACCCGCCTTTAACATGGTGATGCAATGAAAGTTGGAATTATTGGTGGCTCAGGGTACGTTGGCGGGGAACTTTTAAGACTTCTGCTCTTCCACCCAAAGTTGGAAGTGACCCTAGTTACTTCGCAGAAATATGCTGGCGAATACGTTCACACCATTCACCCAAACCTAAGAGGGAGGACGCAGCTCAAGTTTGTTCGTTACGATATATCTGAAATCAAGAAGAACTGCGAATTGGTTTTCACAGCTCTGCCTCATGGAACATCGGTTAAATTCGTTCCGGAGCTGCTGGAAGCTGACTTAAAGGTTATCGATATGAGCGCGGATTTTCGCCTTAAAAATCCAGAAAGTTATGTTAAATGGTATGGGTGGAAACACCCCGCTCCGGAGCTGTTAAAAGAAGCTGTTTACGGACTTCCAGAGCTTCACAGAGATGAGATAAAGAAAGCCAAACTAGTTGCTTGCCCCGGCTGCATTGCAACATCCGCCATTTTAGCTTTAGCTCCGCTGGTTAAATCCGACTTGATAGACAGCTGTAGGGTGATCGTCGACGCCAAAATAGGTTCGTCTGGAGGGGGAAGCAGTCCATCCCTAGCGTCCCATCACCCAGAAAGAGCCGGAGGAACGAGGCCGTATAAGCCGGTCGATCATAGGCATACTCCAGAGATAGAGCAAGAACTAAGTTTGCTTTCTGGAGAGCCCGTGCAAGTTGCGCTTACTCCCCACGCGGTTAACATGGTGCGGGGTATACTTTCCACAATTCACACTTTTCTCGCCAAAGAAGCGGCATTGAAAGATGTTTGGGCAGCTTTTCGTTCAGCATATAATGGTGAACCTTTCGTGCGATTTTATAGGTACAAAAAGGGCCTTTACCAGTATCCGGATCCAAAAGTAGTTGCGGGATCCAACTTTTGCGACATAGGCTTTGAACTTGACGATAGGCTAAAAAGGCTTGTGGTCTTCTCAGCTATAGATAATCTCATGAAAGGTGCAGCGGGTCAAGCGGTCCAATGTTTAAACATCATGCTTGGGTTTGACGAAAAAACGGGCATAGAGAACGTGGGGCTTCACCCGGTGTGAGAAATGCTGATAGTTGCAAAAGCCGGAGGAACCGTCGTTAAAAACGGGCTATCTGAAATTGCCAAAGATGCAAGGGAACTCGTTGAAGGCGGAGGCAACCTAATTTTTGTCCACGGAGGAGGAGCCGAAGTAACACAAATCGCAGAGAAACTGGGTAAAAAACAGAGTTTTGTAATCTCCCCCGAGGGGTTCAGAAGCCGTTACACAGACCTAGAAACTGTTGGAATACTAAACATGGTTATGTCGGGCAAAATCAATAAGGGGGTTGTGTCAGCTTTCCAAAGTCAAGGGGTGCGAAGCGTCGGGCTCTCCGGCGTTGACGGTTCTCTTCTAAAAGCGAAAAGGAAGGAGAAAATGATAATCGTTGACGAGAGGGGAAGGAAAAGAGTTGCAGACGCTGGCTATTCTGGAAAAGTATACCAAGTAAACGATGAATTACTTAAGCTTCTAATAGCGAATGGATATGTGCCGGTGGTGTCCCCAGTTGCCATAGGCGAAGAATTTGAGCTTTTAAATGTTGATGGAGATCGCGCTGCCGCCAGCATTGCTGGCGCGTTAAAAGCTGACAAACTTATTTTCCTAACCGACGTGGACGGGGTTATTTTGGATGGAAAACTTGTGCGTGAAATAAAAGGTTCTGAAATTCAAGATTTTCTGCCCAAAATAGGCGCCGGAATGAGCACAAAAGTTCACGCATCTCTAGAAGCCCTAAACATGGGCGTAAAAGAGGCAACTATTGCTTCTGGGCTTTGTAAATCTCCAATTTTATCGGCGCTTAAACACGAAAATGGGACAGTGATAGTTCGTGGATGAAAGATCCATTATGAAGATAGAAGACGAGTGCATGGTCAAGGCCTATGCTAGAAGGCCCGTTGTGCTCTGTAAAGGCGAGGGAGTTTACCTTTGGAATATTAACGGCAAAAAATACTTGGATTTCACAGGGAATTATGGAGTCTGCATTCTTGGATACTCCCACCCAGAAATAGTTCAAGCCATAAAAAGCCAAGCGGAAAAGCTGACCGCTTGCCACGGGTCATTCTACAACGAAACAAGGGCAACGTTTCTGGAAAAGTTAATCAAAATTGCTCCCAAAGGATTGAGTAGGGCTTTTCTGGGAAACAGTGGAGCCGAGGCTGTTGAATGTGCCATAAAAATGGCGCGTAAGTACACCGGAAAACCCGAAATAATTGCGATGATGGGAGGCTACCACGGTAAAACGATGGGAGCATTGTCTGCAACATGGAAGGAAAAATACAGAGAGTCGTTTGAGCCCCTTGTTCCCGGCTTTAAACACGTTCCAAGATACAACATTCAAAGGGTTAAAGAAGCCATTACGGAAAAAACAGCCGCAATTATTGCGGAGCCCATACAAGGAGAAAGCGGCGTCATAGTTCCCCCGGAAGATTTTTTCCCGTCGCTAAGGGAGTTATGCGACAAAACTGGGATTCTACTAATAATGGATGAAATTCAAACGGGAATGGGGCGCACCGGGAAAATGTTTGCTTGCGAACACTGGGGGATAACGCCGGACATTTTATGTGCTGCAAAGTCGATCGCTGGGGGACTGCCTTTGGGGGCAACCTTAACCACCGAAG